>DASUWJ010000039.1:0-8380 GCA_036378475.1 Gaiellaceae bacterium | reverse complement strand
ACTGCGAGCTGACAGAGCCCGGCCGGGAAGTCGTGCGCGAGCGGGTCACGATCATCGGCCCGACGAACCTGCCGAGCTCGATGCCCGCCCACGCCAGCCAGCTCTATGCCCGCAACGTGCTCGCCCTGCTCGAGCACCTCGCCCCGGGGGGCGAGCTCTCGCTCGACTGGCAGGACGAGATCACCGCCTCCGCGTGCGTGACCCGCAAGGAGGAAGTCGCGGCGTGATCTGCCGGCGCGAAACCCGAGCGGCCGCCGCACATACGTTCCACCGGGGCAGGTTGCGCCTAGGGGTACGGCGATGAGCCACGGGCTGCTGCTCGTCTTCGAGCTGACGATCCTCGTGCTGGCGATCTTCCTCGGCTTCGAGGTGATCTCCAAGGTGCCGACGCTGCTGCACACCCCGTTGATGTCCGGGACGAACGCGATCCACGGCATCGTGATCGTGGGGGCGATGCTCGTCGCCGGCCTCGGGCCCAAGGACACCCTGACGACGGTCGTCGGCCTGGTCGCCGTCGTCCTCGCTTCCGCCAACGTCGTCGGCGGGTTCGTCGTCACCGACCGCATGCTCGAGATGTTCCGCAAGCGGGAGGAGCGGCCCGCGAAGCCGCCGCCTAAAGACGGGAGGCCGGGCCCGTGAGGCGTCATTGGGCCGCGTAGCGACCGATCTCGCCTACCTGGCGACGATCGTGGCCTTCATCCTGGCGCTCCGCTTCCTCTCGAACCCGGCGACCGCGCGCCGCGGCAACTGGATCGGCGCGGGCGGGATGCTGATCGCGATCGCGGTCACCGCAGCCCAGAAGCAGATCGAGAGCTGGTGGGAGATCGTCGTCGGGATGATCATCGGCGGCGCCTTCGGCGCGGTCGCCGCGCGGCGCGTGAAGATGACCGCGATGCCGCAGATGGTGGCGCTCTTCAACGGCGTCGGCGGCGGTGCGGCGGCATTGATCTCGCTCGCCGAGTTCCATCGTCTTGCCCCCGCACCCGGCCGCCTGCACACAGACATCAGCATCTCGATCGTCCTCTCGGCGCTGATCGGCGCGATCTCGTTCGCGGGCTCGATGGTCGCCTTCGCGAAGCTGCAGGAGCTGATCCGGGGCCGCCCGATCGTCTACCCCGGCCAGCAGCTCGTGAACGGCGCCCTCTTCGCCGGGATCCTCGCTGCCGGAGTGGCGATCGTCGCGGGAGCGGAGCGCCAGTGGCTGCTCGTGGCGCTGATCCTCGGCGCGCTGCTCTTCGGGGTGCTCTTCGTCCTGCCGATCGGCGGCGCCGACATGCCAGTCGTGATCTCGCTCCTGAACGCCTTTACCGGCCTCGCCGCGGCGGCCACCGGCTTCGAGCTCGAGAACAACGTGCTGATCGTGAGCGGCATGCTCGTCGGCGCCTCGGGCACGCTGCTGACGGTCTTGATGGGCCGGGCGATGAACCGCTCGATCGCGAACGTCCTCTTCGGCGCCTTTGGGCAGGTGAGCGCCGGTGCCGCGGCGGTCGCGGCCGACGCTGACGGCGGCGCCGTCCGCTCTGCGAGCGCCGACGATGTCGCGGTGATGCTCGCCTACGCGCACAAGGTCGTGTTCGTGCCCGGCTACGGGATGGCGGTCGCGCAGGCCCAGCACGACGTCCGGCAGCTGGCCGACCTGCTCGAGGCGCGCGGCGTCGAGGTCAGCTACGCAATTCACCCGGTCGCGGGCCGGATGCCGGGCCACATGAACGTCCTGCTCGCGGAGGCGAATGTGCCCTATCCCCAGCTGAAGGAGATGGCCGACGCGAACCCCGAGTTCCCGCGCACGGACGTCGCGCTCGTGATTGGGGCCAACGACGTCACGAACCCTGACGCCCGCACGAACCAGGGCAGCCCGATCTACGGCATGCCGATCCTGAACGTCGACCAAGCGCAGAGCGTCGTCGTCCTCAAGCGCTCGCTCAATCCCGGCTTCGCGGGGATCGAGAACCCGCTCTTCCTCAACCCGAAGACCGTGATGCTCTTCGGCGACGCGAAAGAGTCGATCACGCACCTGATCTCCGGCGTCAAGGCGCTCTAGTGGCTCCGATCCCGGTGTTCGCGGCGCGCCACGTCGAGGCGGCCGTCTCACCCCTACGTGCCCTCGAGGCCGTTCGAGAGGCCTTCGTCGCCTACGCGCGCGGCGAGTGGTCGATGCAGCCGAAGGTGTACGTGCTCGCCCCTCCGGCCGGCGATTTCCGCGCGATGCCCGCCCTCGGCGCCGGACACGCCTTGCTGAAATGGGTGACCTCGTTCCCAGGCAACCCGGCCCACGGCCTGCCGACCGTCACCGGCCTCGTGCTGCTCTCCGACGCTGCCACCGGTTCGCTCCGCGCCGTGCTCGACGCGGGCGCCGTGACCGCCCTGCGCACCGGAGCCGCCGCGGTGCTCGCGGCCGAGGCGCTCGGCTGCGAGGAGGCCGCCACCGCGGCCGTGGTCGGCGCGGGCGTCAACGGCCGCGCCGCCGCCCGGACGTTCTTGGCCCGAGGCCACGAGGTGCTGCTCTGGGACGTCGACCAGGGACGTGCCCAGACGGCTGCTCGGGAGCTCGGCGCCAGGGTCGCTGGCTCGCGGGAGGAGGCACTTGCCGCCGAGCTCCTCGTCACGATCACTCCCGGCCACGAGGTGCTGCTCGAGGAAGGCTCGCTCCGACCCGGCCAGCACGTCAGCCTGATGGGAGCGGACGGGCCCGGCAAGGCGGAAATCGCGGTCGGAGAGCTGGCCCGGGCCGCCGAGAAATCCGGCGGTAGCGCGCAGGTTCGACTGTTCGCCGACGACTGGGAGCAGGCCAGCCACAACGGCGACCTGGCGCACGCCTTCGAGGCCGGCCTGATCAGCCAAGACGACGTTACCCAGCTTGGCGACGTGCTTGCCGAGACGGCCTCCGGTCGACAGTCGCGCGACGAGATCACGATCTTCGACTCGACCGGGCTCGCGATCCAGGACCTCGCGATCGCGCTCGCGGCCATGGAGCGCGCGGATGAGCTGGACCTCCTCACGCCCGACCTCTAGCCGGCGCCGAGCAGGCGCATGGAGGCAGCGAATTTGGCCGCGCTGCGGGCTGGCCCGAACTAGCTCCGGAGTCGTACGCCGCCGAGCCGCCGTTGCGAGAATGGGCGAGTGCGTAGCGGCGAACGGAGTCCTGTGGGCGCGAATGCGAACGATCGCTCGAGTAGTCAAATACGCGATCAATGGGCGCAGTGGCTGCTCTCGACCCGCGACGGGGGAGATCCCCGTGAGCGGCAGCAGACGCTCGAGCAGCTCGCACCTGTCCGTGAGCGCGTACTCGACAATGGCGAGCTAGCTCCCGGCGACACCCTCCTCGATGTCGGCTGCGGCGACGGGATGATCGCCTTCGCGGCACTCGATCGGATCGGTCCGAACGGCCGTGTCGTCTTCGCCGACGTCTCCCAGGATCTGCTCGACCACTGCCGCGCCCTTGCCGCCGAGCTGGGGCTGCTCGAGCGGTGTGAATTCGTACGAGCCTCGGCCGACCGACTGCCGCTCGAGCAGGACTCGGTCGACGTCGTCACAACCCGCTCGGTCCTGATCTAACTCAACCGGGAGGGTAAGGAGCGCGCCTTCCGCGAGTTCTACCGTGTTCTGCGCTCAGGCGGCCGGATCTCGATCGCCGAGCCGATCAACGTCTTCGGCTACCCGGAGCCCGAGGGGTGGTTTCTTGGCTATGACCTCTCGGAGATCCCTGAGCTCGCCCAGAAGGTTCTCGATGCTCTGTCGCCAGAGGGCGAAAGGACGCTGATCGACTTCGACGAGCGCGACTTGCTCCGCTGGGCGAAGGAGGCGGGGTTCGATCCGCTTCGGCTGGAGTACGAGGCGAGGCTCGAGCCCGGGTCCTGGATGCACGGACCCTGGGTGCGGGCCCTCAACAGTTCCGGCAACCCGATCGTGCCGACTCTGGGCGAGGCGATCGCGCAAACTCTGACGCCTGAGGAGGCGGAGCGGTTTGAGGCGCACCTGCGCCCGCTTGTTGAGGAGAACGCGGGCCGCTTGCGCTCGGCGTTCGCGTTTCTGCGCGGCGCAAAGCTGTAATACCGTTCGAGGCGACGCGAGATGGCGGTCGCTTCCGTCCCTCGATTAGAAACGTGAAACGTCCTCTGTCGCGTACTAGATCTTGTGCCTATGAGCCGGGTATATCGGCGGCGAAGGATGGCCTGGATCGTCGCCGGGACCGTTCTGTCGGCGGGGACAGTCGGCACGGGGACGGCGATGGCGGTCGTCGGCTACGAAGGCTGGAATCACGCGCCGCTGCTCAGGGAAGGGTGTCCAGACGCCGAGGGGGCCGCGCCGAAAGCAATCAAGCCGGGCTCAATCCCGCCAGCAGAGCTTACGAGAATCCTTGCGATAGCGAGCCGCGTCTATCCGGCCAGATAGCGCGCCTCCAGGCCGGCGGCACCGGAGACAGCTGCAGCTAGCCCGCCCTCAGGGCGGCTACTCAGATTGGCGGCGTAAGCGTCGCCCTTCATAGGTCACGCAGCTGTCTCGCCGCTTGGCTGGAGACCGGCCGGCTGTTCCGGGACAAGCAGCCGGCCCGGCTCGAACAGCTCGAGCTCGGCGGGAGTCTCGCCGAGAATCGCCCGGGCGACGAGTTCGCCGCAGGCGAGTCCGAGCACGTTGCCGTGCCCGGAATAGCCGCATGCGACCCAGAGGCCCTTTCGGTCCGAGACCGGGCCGACCAGCGGCAACCGGTCTGACGTCGTGCCGAAGATCCCCGCCCAGCGCCTCGCGATCACCGGCGTCGCTCCGGTCAGCTCGCGGGCGAAGCGCTCGAGCTCCGACTGGATCAACGGCGTCGTCACCTCCTCGGCGGTCCACTCGTCGTCGAGCGCGCGGTCGCGAAAGCCGCCAAGAACGAGCCGTCCGTCCGGTGTTTGCTGCCAGTAGTCGTAGCCGTGACGGGAATAGTGCGGGCAGGAGAAGAGTCGCTCGGGCAAGGGCTCCGTCACGATCACCTGGCCGCGGGTCGGCCTGACGACCGCGTCGAGCGAGGCAAGCAGCCCGCGCGTGTACCCGTCGGTCGCGAGCACGACCTCTTCCGCATCGAGCTCGTCGAGGGTCGTGACGGGAGTCAGCTCACGGAGGTCCGCCCCTGCCTCCGCCGCGTGCGAGGCGAGCCGGCGTACCCAGCGAGCCGGCTGCAGCGAGCCGTCGCCCGGATGGAAGAGCGCGCCGTGGAAGCGCCCCCGCAATCTCCCGTCCAGGTCGGCCCGCCACTCGACCGCGAAGCCGTCTCGGCGGAGGGCCTCGTACTCGCGTTGGAGCTCCTCGCCCTCGGCAAGATCGGCGGCGAGTCGGAGGCTCCCGGTTCGGCGAAACGCATCACCGGCGAGCGCGGCCAGACGCTCGAGCGCACGCTCACTGAACCGCCAGAGCGAGGCGGCGCGAGAGGTGCCGAGCTCCGCCCGGGCGAGGTCGTAGGGAGCGGCGCCGCCCCGGAGGGCAAAGCCGCCGTTTCGGCCGCTGGCACCGCTCGCGACAGTCCGTGCCTCGTACACCCGCACCTTCAGCCCCGCCTCCGCGAGTGTCAGCGCACAGGAACAGCCCGTCACGCCCGCGCCGACGATCGCCACCTCGGCGGGCCCCTCGAAGCGTCGAGCCGAAACCGCGGTCGTGTCGTCGTCGAGCCAGAAGGAGCTCTCGATCTCGCGATGCTAGCCAGGCCGCGACGCCGCTGCCCGGTCAGGCCCACCACAGTCACCTCCTCAAGCGGGCGGCGGTGGCGGGCGCTTGCAGGCGCCGACGAATCCGAGCACCGGGTGGAGTTCGATGCCGTTCGGAGCGACCCCCGTCTGGCCGTGCAGGAAGTCGAAGAACCCGACCCCGGTGATCGTCGCCCTACCCGTCAGGGCAGCGAAGCCCGAATCGGGAGTCCCGCACCAGCGAACGAGCGCCGCCCGCGCGAGGGAAACCTTCCGCCGGACGCCGTCCGGCGTCTGCCCGACACAAGCGCGCAACGGAAACTCGACGATCATCGTCCCAGCCGTGTGCAGGCCCGCGATGACCAGGTGGATGTCCGAGTCAGCCTCGGTCTTGAAGCCGAGGAGGCGGGCCCGCACTCGGTAGGTGGTCGTCTCGACCGGGCGGTTGCGGCGCGCGCCCAGCAGGGCGGGGGCCCGAAGCCGGCGCAGCGCCTCGACCGTCGTCGGCCTCGGCTGGAGGTCGACAAGCCGCGCCATTGGGTCGGTCATCGTTTTGATCGCCCACCGCTCGCTGCCGCAGCTCGAGGAGCTGCGGGCGCCGGAAACCTGCGCGATTCCGATCGCCAGGGCGATCAGGCAGCCGGCCAGCAGCGCGGCGAGGACCCGCACGGAGGTGAGTATCCCAGGTCCCACCCTGCGCTCGCGAGGCCCGGGCTTCAGTCGGCGAGCGGGCCGGGTTCTGGCAACTGCGGCTCGCCGGACAGGCTCACCCGAGTCCCGGTGCGGCCGGGGCGCGGGGGAGCCCGCTCGCTCCCCTAGGCGGCGTCCTCGGCGAGCGGGCCGGCATAACAGCGAGCCTCGAAGGAGCGGCGGTGAATCTCGGAAGGCCCGCGCTTGCGCACCGCCTCGGAGTGGCCGGGCGTGATGTAGCCGACGTGCGAGGAAAAGCCGTAGTGCGGGTAGAGCGCGGCGAGGCGCCGCATCGTCCGGTCGCGCACGACCTTCGCGACGATCGAGGCGGCGGCGATCGCGGCACTCTTTTCGTCCCCGTCCACGACGGCTCGATGCTCGGGCGCGCTCGGGCCGAGACGAAAGCCGTCGACCAGGCAGATCTCGGCCGGCGGCGCCAGCTCCCAGAGGATCGAACGCATCGCCGCGAGGTTTGAGCGATGGAGCCCGTTGGCGTCGATCTCGCGCGGTGAGATCGCGCGCACCGAGATCTTCTCGGCGCAGCCAACGACCGCTCGAAACAGCGCTTCCCGGGCCGGTGCCGTCAGCTGCTTGGAGTCATTGAGGCAGGCGAGTGGACGCACCCGGTGGTCGCGCAGGCAGGCGTAGTCGAGCAAGACGCCGGCGACGACGAGCGGTCCGGCCAGCGAGCCACGGCCCGCCTCGTCCGTCCCGGCGACGAAGCGCGCGTCCAGGCGGCGGTCAAACGCTAGGAGCTTCCGCCCCGGCCTCCTCTGCCTCTGCTTCGGGCTCGGCGCCTCGGTCAGGCCCGGCGGGGTCGGCTCCGGACTGGGGTTCGCCTGCTGGCTGAGCGGCGGCTTGTGAGTGCTCAGCGTCGTCGTCGGGCTCGGGCTTGGTTCCGTCTCCGGCGCCTGCTGCGGCAGCATCGACCGAGGATAGCGGCCCCCTCCGCTGCACCTCACGGACGCGGGCCTTCTTCCCGACTCTGCCGCGCAGGTAGTAGAGCTTGGCGCGGCTGACGTCGCCGATGGCGGCCACCTCGAGCTTTTCGATCTTGGGCGAGTGAAGCGGAAAGGTGCGCTCCACCCCCACCCCAAAGGATTGCTTTCGCACCGTGAACGTCTCCCGCGCTCCCGCCCCCTGGCGCTTGATCACGATTCCCTCGAAGACCTGGACGCGCCGCCGCTGGCCCTCGATCACCTGAAAGTGGACGCGGACCGTGTCCCCGGGCTTGAAGCGGGGGCGGTCCGAGCGCAGCTGGCGCTGCTCGAGGCTTTCGATCACGCGGTGCATAAGAAGGGCCCCGCCAGGGCCCGGCGCTGAATGCTAGCGGACGCTCAGCGTCGCCTCAGCCACCGGGGCAGACGAAGCAGCCCGAGGGCGCCGAGACCGAACGAGAGATAGACCGAGTAGATCGAGATCCGGTTCGGCGGCCAGTAGGTCGCGAAGACCTCGCCGATCAGGTTCTTCCTCGGAACGGGGCCCCAGACGCGGGAGTCGCAGGACGACTGGCGGTTGTCGCCCATCATGAAGTACATACCCTTGCCGATCTTGATCGGGGTGATCGTCTGGTTGTCGCGCCGACCAGGCTTGATGTAGGGCTCGTTCAGCTGCTTGCCGTTGATGTAGACGTAGCCGTTCCGCTCCGACCAGGTTTCGCCGGGCAGGCCGATCAGGCGCTTGACGAAGGTGCCTCCCGCACCGCACTTTGCCTGCGCGCTCGGCGGCGTCTTGAAGACGACGATCTCGCCCCGGTGCGGGCGCCGAAAGTCGTAGATGAAGCGGTTCGCGAGCACGCGGTCGGACAGATGGGCCTCGCAGCCGGGAGCGCCGGCGCAGTGCAGCGTCGGTTCCATCGACGAGGAGGGGATCCGGTAGGGGTTGACCACCCACTGCTTGATCGCGAGCACGATCGCGATCGCACCGGCGATCGTCACGATCCAGTCGATCGCGATCCGCCAGGGCCTGGGCAGGCGATAGGTGAGGCGGTCGATCGGATTGCGGGAATGCCGTCGCGGTCGCTGCTCGCTCTG
>DASUWJ010000038.1:0-12881 GCA_036378475.1 Gaiellaceae bacterium | reverse complement strand
GCTACTGCCAGCGAATCAACGACTCAGGTCACTAGGAGAGCCGGAGTGCCGCACCCGCGCCGGCGGTGCCGAGCCGGCTTGCGATCACCGCGTCCGCCGCCTCCGCGCTCGGGGCGTGGCCGCTGACGGCGGCGATGAAGTCGTCGCGTTCCAGGGCAGCCAGGTCGACCTCGGTCAGGGCGGTTGCCGTCGCAGTGCGGGGCAGGTCGCGCAGGAGCGCGATCTCACCGAAGTAGGCGCCCGGGCCGAGGGTGAGCTGCCGGCCGTCGAGCCTGATCGCCACCTGCCCCTCGGCGATCGCATAGAAGCGGTCACCCGGATCCCCCCGGCGGAAGATCACCTCGCCGGCCGGCAGGCGCACGTGTGCGACCCGCGAGGCAAGCTGCTCGAGGATCAGGGGCGGAAGCGGCGCGAAGATCGGGATGCCGCGAAGCAGGGCCAGCTCGGACTCGGGCGCCGGCGCGGTCGCGTCGATCGCCTGGACGGGCCGCCAGAACGAGAGCACGAGCAGCGAGAGCCCGCCGCCCGCGGCGATCAGCGCACCGCGCGGACCGAGCGCGCTCGTCAGCAGGGGAGCGAGGATCGCCCCAATCCCGATCGTCCCCAGGAAGACGCTCTCGAGCACGCCGAAGACACGTGCCCGCACCCGCTCGGGCGTCGCGCGCTGGATCAGCGTCAGTCCGGCGACGTCGACGAACGTGTTCCCGATGCCGAGGAGCCCGAAGAGGACGAGCGCAGCCGCGACGCTCGGCCAGAGCCCGAGGAGCGCCAGCGGCACGCCCCACAGGAGAATGCCCAACCCGAACCCCGTCGCCAGGCGGCGTGTTCCGATCAGCGCCAGGACGAGGAGCATGGCCACGAGGGCGCCCACGCCGACGGCCGAGTTGAGGTAGCCCACACCGGTCGGCCCGACGTGCAGGATCCGCAATGCGGTCACGACCAGCAGGACGCGGAGCAGCCCAGCGGCCAGCGTCTGGGCCCCGTAGAGGCCCACCAGAAGCCGGAGTCGGCGCTCGGAAACGATCGCGCGGAATCCGGCCAGCGCCTCCTCGAGGAGGTCGCCCGCGTCGGTCCGGGGACCACCCTGGCTGTCCGCGCCAAGCCGGCCGAGAACGAGAGCGGACCAAACGAACAGTGCCGCCGTCAGCGCGAACACGGCCCCGACGCCCGTGACGACGAGAAGAGCGCCCCCGAGCGCGGGGCCGAGCAGGAAGCCGACGCTCTCGAGCGCCGTCGAGGTCGCGTTCGCCGCCGTCAGCTCCTCGGCCGTGCGCGCGAGCGAGGGGAGGAGCGCCGACTGGGCGGGCTGGAAGGCGGTTCCCGCGAGCGCGGTGAGGACGGCGAGCGCGTACACGGTCGCGGCGGGTGCGCCCTCGAAGACCGCCGCCGCCGCGCCCGCGATCGCACACGCTCGCACGAGGTCGGCGCTGACCATGATCCGTTTGCGCGAGAAGCGGTCGCCGAGCAGCGCCGCCAACGGGGCGATGACCGCGGCCGGGATGAGCCGAACGACCGCGACGATGCCGACGGCCACCGCGCCTCCGGCACGGTAGGCGAAGACCGCCAGGGCCACCTCGTAGCCCCACTGGCCGATGATCGAGCCGCTCCAGGCGAGCTCCAGGCGCCGCAGGTCCTCGTTTCGGAAGACCGCCGCGAACACGCGAAGCGACTCGCTCAGGCGCCGGCGCGCGGAGGTCGGCACGCCGGCAGGATGGCAGGCCGGGTTGGGTTTTTCAGGGCGAGGGGGCGGAGCCTCGGACGGAGTCAAGCGTTGGGAGGGCTTCGTTGCGGGAGGCGGCGCTGCAGGTTGAGGGCCGTGTCGAGACGGCGGCCCAGAGACGCTACGGTCACAGACATATGTATTTGACGTACAATCGAGCCCATGAGGCATCGCCACCCCCGCCGGGTCCGAAGCCGGCACCAGGTCCGGCCCGGCCATTGGCATGTCCGGGCCCGGGTCGAGCGCTTCGTGGAGCCCTCGCTCCTGCTCCTTCTGCGCGAGCGGCCATTGCACGGCTACGAGCTGATCGAGCGGCTGCCGGAGCTCGGCGGGGAAGGACGGATCGATGTCGGCAACCTGTACCGGCTGCTGCGGGCGCTCGAGGAGGAGGGCCTTGTCAGCTCCCAGTGGAGTTCGGAGCTGCCCGGTCCCGCGAAGCGAACGTACGAGCTGACCGAGCAAGGGCGGCATCTGCTCGACCGCTGGGCCGAGGCTCTGCGCGAATCACAGGCGGTCGTTCAGAGCTTTCTCGACCGATACGACGAGGGCGGGGGGAGGTGAAAAACATGCACGGAAGGAAAGGGCACGGCCGTGGCCATCGCTGCGGCCATCGACGCTTCCCCGACGCGGAGACACTGCTCCGGCGGCTGGAGGACTACCAGCGCGACCTGGAGCAGGAGACCGCCGACGTGGCGGATCTGATCCGCCGCTTGCGGAGCGAAAAGACCCAGAGCACGAGCGTCTAACCCGCGCGCCCCCCGAGGCGTGCGCTGCGGGGCGGCTCAGAGGCCGTGGCGGTTGCTGCCGCCGCGGCCGTCTGACGCCGTCTCGGGCCAGGCTGCCGGGGCAATTTCACGAAGTACTGGCCCCGGCCGCCCGGAACAGCGAGCGTGGGATCATGCGGCGGCCGCCAGCCATTCGAGTGCGAGTGGCCAGGCGTCATAGAGGAGGTGCCCCTGGCCCGAGACGAGCTCGAACGAGGCTGCAGGGAGGGCCTCCGCGACGCGACGGCCGTGCGCCTGCGGCGCGAGCGCGTCGAGCTCGCCGTGCCAGAGGCGGGCCTCGGTGTGTATCGCTCCGAGCTCGAATCCCCAGGGCCGCGTGAAGGCGAGGTCGTCGTCCAGCCAGCCGGCATCACCCTGGCGGGTCGCTTCCTGCCAGGCGGCGATCACGAGCTCGCGTACCTCGGGCCGGGCCAGCAGCTCCTGGTCGGGCGGCGGCAGCTCGGCTGCGAGCTGGTCGAGGACCTGCCCGGGCTCGGTCTGCAGCGCCTCGATCGAGGGCGCAAGGTAGGCGGCGATCGCCGCCGGGCCCGTCAGCGCGGCGCTGAACTCGTCGATGTTGGTCTGTGCCATTCCCGCCAGGAAGTCGAACCCCGGCTCGTAGGGAGCGGGCGTCACGAGCACGGCTACGCGCGAGATCCGCTCGGGCAGGAGGGCGGCGCAGGCGAGCGCGTGTGGTCCGCCGCCCGAGACCCCCATCACGCCGAAGCGCTCCCAGCCGAGGTGGTCTGCGAGTGCCGCGGCGTCCCCCGCGATCGCCGAGACACTCCGACCCTCGAGGCGGTCGGAGCCTCCGTACCCGGGGCGGTCGAAGTTGACGACTCGGACGCCCAGCCGCTCAGGAAGCGCCGGATCGGGATGCCGCCCCAGCCTGCTCCCCGGCGTGCCGTGGTGAAAGAGGACCGGCGAGCCGCCCGGGCCTCCCCGCGCCGCGTAGGCGAGGCGGCGACCGTCGGGAAGCTCGACCGTCTCCTCGACGCTCGTGACCGGGGTGACCGACATACCCTTGCTATCCTGCCAGTACCACATTTCACCGGCTTGGCGAAATGGGCGCGCGGCGCCCATTTTTTATGAGTCCCGTCTCCGGCGCAGCCGGGGCCGGGAGCAGCATCTGTTACCGGTGCCCGACCTCGATCTGGCTCCGGTGACCGCGAACCAGGGAGAGCCCGATGCAGGACCTACATCAGAAAGAGCGGCAGCTTGAGCGCGAATTGGCGCCGCGGCTCGCAGAGCGCGTTCCGGGCACCGAGGTGCTCGCCGTCGAGCTGCTCGGGCCGGACCGCTTCTGCGTCTACATCGACCATCCACAGGGCGTCGACCATGCGCTCTGCGCGCGGGTCACCCGCGAGCTCGACGAGTACCGGCGCGAGTACGCGATCGACGTCTCCTCGCCCGGAAGCACGCGGCCACTGCGTAAGCCGGCGCACTTCGAGCGGTTCGTCGGTCGGCGGGTCGCCGTTCGCACGGCGGCCGAGATCGCGGGTCGCAAGCGGTTCAAGGGCGAGCTGATCGGCGCGGACGAGCGGGTCGTCCAGCTGGCCACCGAGCCCAAGCCCGTGGAAATCCCCTACGAGCAGATCGTGCGGGGCAACCTGATCGACGAGGGAAACCGATGAGCAGAGAGATCATCGAGTTCCTCCAGGAACTCGAACGAGACAAGGGAATCGAGAGCGAGACGCTGATCGAGGCGCTCGAAGACGCATTGCTCGCGGCCTACAAGAAGACGCCCGGCGCCTCGCGGCACGCGGTCGTCGAGCTCGACCGCGGCGAAGGCGACTTCCGCGTCTACTCGATCGAGCTGCCGCCCGACATCGAGGAGCGGCTGCTCGAGGAGGCGCGCGAGCGCGTGCTGACCGAGCTCGAGCAGGCCGAGGAGGAAACGGGTGAGCGCTCGCACGTGCTCGTCCAGGACGACGATCTCGAGGTCGACTGGTCGGACGTGCCCGCGGACCAGGTCAAGCGCGCGGACGTGACGCCCGAGAACTTCGGCCGGATCGCCGCGCAGACCGCGAAGCAGGTGATCACGCAGCGGATCCGCGAGGCGGAGCGGCAGCTGATGTACGAGGAGTACATCGACCGCGTCTCGGAGGTCGTGACCGGAATCGTCCAGCAGGCGGGCGACCGCAACAATGTGCTGGTCGACCTCGGCAAGGTCGAGGCGCTCTTGCCGCGCTCCGAGCAGGTGGACGGCGAGCGCTACGAGCAGGGTTCGCGGATCAAGGCCGTGATCACCGAGGTGCGCTCGGGGACGAAGGGGCCGCAGGTGATCGTCTCCCGGCGCGATCCCGAGCTGATCAAGACGCTCTTTGAGCTGGAGGTGCCCGAGATCGCCGACGGTCTCGTCGAGATCCGCGGTGTCGCCAGGGAGCCCGGCTACCGCTCGAAGATCGCCGTCGAGTCGCACACGCAAGGGGTCGATCCGGTCGGCGCCTGCGTGGGCCCCCGCGGCTCGCGCGTCCGCATGGTCGTCTCCGAGCTCCGCGGCGAAAAGATCGACATCATCCCCTGGAACCCGGAGCCGGCGCGCTTCGTGGCGAAGGCGCTCTCGCCGGCGCGGGTGCGCGAGGTCTACCTGGACGACGACGGCAAGGAGGCGACGGTCGTCACGCCCGACGACCAGCTCGCACTCGCGATCGGCAAGGAGGGCATGAACGCCCGCCTGGCCGCCAGGCTGACCGGCTGGAAGATCGACATCCAGTCGGACAGCGAGTTCGCGCAGGCCGAGGCCGAAGCAGCCTTCGGCGGCGGCGGCGAGGACGAGGAGTTCACCGGCCGCTGCGCGGCGATCCTCTCGAACGGCAAGCGCTGCCCGAACGCAGCCCTGCCAGGGTCGCGCTACTGCGGCGTCGCCGCCCACCAGGAACTCGTCAACCGCGTGGACGAGAGCCCCGAGGAAGAGCCGATCGTCGAGGAGTCGGAGCCGGAGCTCGAGGCCAGGGCCGAGGAGCTGCCGCCCGAGGCCGAGTCGGTGGGCCCGGCAGCCGCGAGACCGGGCGAGCCGGAGCCGCTCGAGTCCGAGGCGCCCGGCGATGCGGCCGCGACTCACGGACCGAGCGCGACGGTGATCGCCGGCGTCGAGGGCGAGGTCGATCTCGACGTCGAGACGCCGAGACTGGCGCCCCCCGCGGAGATGCCGGCCGGGATCCCGGTCGAGCCGTCGTCTGCAGCAGGCGGGGGCATCGACGCCGCGATCCCGGTCGAGGTCGCTGACGGCGCGGGCCCCGACCAGACCCTGGCCGAGCACAAAGCGACGAGCGGCGAGGTGCCGGCGAGCGGCAGCGAGTCCGGGGAGGACACGAGCCGTTCGTGAATGGGCCCGTGCGCACGTGCGCGGGCTGCGGCCGCAAGGCGCCGCAGGCCGAGCTGATCCGCTTCGTTGCTCGAGCAGACGGCGCGCTCTCGCCCGGGCGGGCACTCCCCGGTCGCGGCGCGTACACCTGCCGGCGGCTCGCCTGCTTCGAACGAGCACGGGCGAGCCGCGCCTTCAACCGCACGCTGCGGCGAAGCGTCCGGCTCGATCCGGCGCTGGCCCGGCTCTACACTGACGCCAATGGCTAACGGCTCGAACAGGCCAAACCGCCCGATCCGGCCCCGGCAAGGCGCCGTCACCGGCCGCCGCAAGCGCCGGGTCGTGATCGACAACGCCGCCGCGCGGCCCCGCGAGAGCCCGCGGCAAGCCCGCGAGCGCCAAGAGGCTCGCCCGCCGAAACAGCCGGTCGCACCGCCGACGGGCCCGGTCACGGTCCCTTCGGGCGTGACCGTCAAAGACCTCTCGGCAGCGCTCGGCAAGACGGTGCCCGAGATCATCAAGGTGATGATGAATCTGGGCAAGATGGTCACGATCACCCAGTCGCTGAGCGACGAGGAGGTCGAGCTGATCGCCGCCGAGCTCTCGCCCGACCGCGAGCTGCAGATCAAGCACGCGGCCGAGGAGGAGCTCGAGCCCGAGTCCTACGAGGACGCCGACGAGGACCTGACCGACCGGCCGCCGGTCGTGACGATCATGGGGCACGTCGACCACGGCAAGACGACCTTGCTGGACGCGATCCGCGAGTCCGCCGTCGTCGAGACCGAGGCCGGCGGGATCACCCAGCACATCGGCGCCTACCAGGTCGAGCACGACGGCCGCAAGATCACCTTCCTCGACACCCCCGGCCACGAGGCGTTCACGGCCATGCGCGCGCGCGGCGCCAAGGTGACCGATATCGCCGTGCTCGTCGTGGCCGCCGACGACGGCGTGATGCCGCAGACGCGCGAGTCGATCTCGCACGCGCGCGCGGCCGCGGTGCCGATCGTTGTCGCCGTGAACAAGATCGACCTGCCCGACGCCGATCCGAACCGGGTGCGCGGCGACCTGGCCGGCGAGGGGCTGCAGCCGGAGGACTGGGGCGGCGACGTCCAGTTCGCGGACGTGTCCGCGAAGGCGAAGCAGAATCTCGACGACCTGCTCGAGAAGGTTCTGCTCGTCGCGGACGCGGAGCTCGAGCTGAAGGCGAACCCGAGCGCTGAGGCCTCGGGCCCGATCGTGGAGTCGAGGCTCGATGTCGGCCGCGGACCCACCGCGACGATGCTCGTCCAGCGCGGCACGCTCCGGGTCGGCGACGCGATCGTCGCGGGGGATGCCTGGGGCAGAGTGCGCGCGCTCTACAACTACCGCGGCGAGAAGATGGAGGCGGCCGGCCCGGGAACCCCGGTCGAGATCCTCGGCTTCGACCACCCTCCGGCCGCGGGCGAGGTCAGCCGCGTGGTCGAGAACGAGCGCGCCGCGCGCCACTTCGCGCAGGTCCGGGGCGAGCGGCTGCGCCGCGAGCAGCTCGCGACCCAGGCAGGCGGCGCCGTCTCGCTCGAGACGCTCTTCGACCAGATGCAGGAAGGCGGCGTCCAGGATCTCAACCTGGTGCTGAAGGGCGACGTCGTCGGCTCGGTCGAGGCAGCGATCAGCGAGCTGCAGAAGATCCAGCACCCCGAGGTCCGGGTCAGCGTCATCCACCAGGGCGTCGGCGGCATCACCGAGAACGACGTCAATCTCGCAGTTGCCTCGAACGCGATGGTGGTCGGCTTCAACGTCAGGCCCTCGGCGGAGGCCCGCCAGCTCGCGGAGCGCGAGGGCGTGGAGATCCGTACCTATCGCGTCATCTACCAGCTGACGGAGGACATCGAGCAGGCGCTCGTCGGCATGCTCCGGCCCGTCACGACCGAGGAGACGATCGGCGAGGTCGAGGTCCGGCAGCTCTTCCGCGTCTCCCGGCTCGGCACGATCGCCGGCTCCTACGTGACCCAGGGCACCGTTCGACGGGGGGCCCGGGTCCGGGTCGTCCGCGACGGAACGGTGATCCACGAGACCACCGTCTCGCAGCTGAAGCGTTTCAAGGACGACGTGCGCGAGGTGGCCGAGGGCTTCGAGTGCGGCATCCTGCTCGAGGGCTTCAACGACGTGAAGGAAGGCGACGTGCTCGAGGTCTACGAGACGCGGCAGGTCGAGCGCACGGACCTCTCCGAGGCGCCCACGCCGGCAGCCACCTAGTCCTTGGGCGCCGGCTACGTCGGCATTCTCTCCGCCGAGCTGCATTTCCCGGCGGCCGGCTCGCTGAAAGGGAAGCGGAAGTACGTCAGCTCGGCCAAGGCGCAGCTGCAGCGGCGCTTCGGCGCCTCGGTGGCCGAGGTCGACCACCACGAGCTTTGGCAGCGCTCGCGGCTAACGCTGTCGTGCGTCGCGCGGCACGAGCGCGAGCTGGTCACGCTGCTCGACGCGGCCGAGCGCTACCTGGCCGGCCAGGAGTTCGAGCTCGCGGGGCTGGAGCGAGCGATCGTCTCGCTCGACGACCGGCGGGACTGAGGCGATGAGCGCTCGCATGCGGCGCGTGAACCAGGCTGTCCGGGAGGTGCTCTCGGAGGCCGTCGGCGATCTGAAGGACCCCCGGATCGGCTTCGTCACCGTCACCGGGGTCGAGACCTCCGCGGATCTGCGCCAGGCGCGCGTCTACGTGAGCGTGCTCGGTTCCGAGGAGGAGCGAGTCGCGAGCCTGGCCGGCCTCGAGGCGGCGCACGGCGTCTTGCAGCGGCGACTCGGCCGGGAGCTCCGGCTGAAAAGGACACCGCAGCTGGCCTTCGAATACGATCCCACCGTCGAGCGCGGGGTCCGCATGACGAAGCTGATCGATGAGCTCGCCCCAGACGACGAGTGAGGTAGAGGCGGTCGCGGACGCAATCCGCGGGCACGACCGTTTTCTGCTCGTCACCCACGAGAACCCCGACGGCGACGCTCTCGGCTCGCTGCTCGCGACGAAGCTTGCGCTCACCGAGCTTGGCAAAGACGTGGTCATGTACCTCTACGGCCGGGCGCCGCTGCCGGCCGAATACCGCTTCATGACCCTGGGCGAGCTCCGGCGCGAGCTGCCGGCGGACTGGCGCGAGCGCGTTCTGATCGCGGTCGACTGCGCGAACGAGAGCCGGATCGGACCCGAGCCCGAGCCGCTCGCTGGCGCGGCGCTCGTGCTCGACATCGACCACCACCACGACAATTCCCGCTTCGGCACCATCAACCTCGTCGTGCCGGACGCCTCCTCGACGGGAGAGGTCCTGCGCGACCTCTTCGCCGAGCTCGGAATCGAGCTGACGCCGGAGATCGCCGAGGCGCTCTACATCGCGCTCGTGACCGATACGGGCCGCTTCCAGTACACGAACACGACCCCGAAGTCGCTCCGGCTGGCGGCGGAGCTCGTCGAGGCCGGGGCTGACGTCCACCAGATCTTCCGCGACGTCTACGAGACGGTCCAGTTCGCGAAGCTGAAGCTGCTCGCCCGCGCGCTCGAGCGGGCGCAGATCTACGACGGCGGTCGGCTCGTGATCTCCTACCTGCTCCGCACCGACTTCACGGACATCGGCGCGGCGGAAGCCTATTCCGAGGGGATCATCGACTACCTGCGCGCGGTCGAGGGAGCGGAGATGGCGGCCCTGATCCGGGAGCCACCGCGCTCCGAGCGCCCGACGAGACGGATCAGCCTGCGCGCCTCGAACGACGAGCTGGACGTCTCCGCGATCGCCCGGCGTTCGGGCGGTGGCGGGCACCGGCAGGCAGCGGGCTTCTCGAGCGACGAGTCGATCGAGGAGATCACCGAGTTCATCAAGCGCGAGTTCCTCGCGAGTGCCCCCGCGCGGCGATAGCCCGAGCGGCCTGATCCTCCTCGACAAGCCGGCCGGGCCGTCGTCGTTTGCGCTCGTGGCCGAGATCCGGCGCCGAACGGGTGCCCGCACGGGCCACGCGGGAACGCTCGATCCCTTCGCCACCGGACTCCTGCTCGTGCTCTCGGGCAGGGCCACCAAGCTCGCCTCGAGCTTTGTCGGGCTCGACAAGGGCTACGTGACCGACGTCGACCTCCGCGCCCGCACCTCGACCGGAGATCCCGAAGGGGCGATGCTCGAGCGCTTCGAGCCGCCCGGGGAGGAGGAGCTGGCGGGCCGGCTGGAGCGGCTCCGCGGCGAGGTCGAGCTGCCGGTTCCGGCCGCCTCGGCCGTCAAGATCGGCGGCGAGCGCGCCTACCGGCTGCACCGCCGCGGCGTCCAGGTGGAGATGCCGCTTCGGCGCTCCCGCGTCGAGTCGCTCGAGCTGGTCGCCTACCGGGAGGGGATCGCGACGCTCGCTCTCCACGTCGGCTCCGGGACCTACGTCCGCGCCCTGGCGGAGGCGCTCGGCGGCCACTGCCGGACGCTGCGCCGAACCGAGGTGGGTCCGTTCCGAGTCGAGGAGGCAGACCCGGAGCGGATCATCCCCGCCGAGGCCGCGCTCGCGCGCCTGCACCGAGGCGCCGGGGCGAGGGGGAGCGGTTGAAGGTCGCCTGCGAGCCGGCAGAGCTGCAGTCGGCCGAGCGGTCGGTCGCGGTCGGCTCCTTCGACGGCGTCCATCGGGGGCACGAGCGTGTCCTCGCCGCCGTTCGCTCGGCACCCGAGCTTGTGCCGACCGTCGTCACCTTCTCACCGCATCCGCGCGCGGTACTCGGCAACCAGGTCGAGCTCCTCTCGACGCTCGAGCGGCGGCTCGAGCTACTCGCGGCCGCCGGGATCGCGGAGGCGCTGGTCGTCGAGTTCACGCCCGAGCTCGCCGCGATGGCGCCCGAAGAGTTCGCCCGGGAACTGCTGCTCGCGATCGGGACGTGCCGTGTCGCCGCCGGTCCGGACTTCCGCTTCGGGCGGGCGCGAAGCGGCGATCTCGGGCTGCTGGAGCGGCTGGGCTTTGCCGTCGAGCGCGTCCCGCCGCTGGCGGGCGTCTCCTCGACCGCGATCCGGTCGCTCGTGCGCGCGGGCGAGGTCGAGGCGGCGGCGCGCCTGCTCGGGCGCCCGGTGGAACTCGAGGGCACGGTCGTCGCCGGCGATGCCCGCGGCGGCACGCTCGGCTACCCGACCGCGAACCTCCGGCTCGAGCCCGACCTGCTCGTCCCGGCCTACGGCATCTACGCCGGCGCGGCCGGCCGGTACAAAGCCGCGGTCTCGGTGGGGACGAACCCGCATTACGGCGGGCGGGAGCGGCGTGTGGAGGCCTTCCTGCTCGACTTCGAGGGCGACCTCTACGGCCGCCGCCTCGTCCTTCAGCTCTGGCGCCGGCTGCGCGAGGAGCGAGCCTTCGGAAGCGAGGAGGAGCTCGTCGCGCAGATCGGCCGGGACGTCGCCGAGACGCGGCGCTCCGAGCCTCCGCCCCGGGAGGCCTGAACAGGCGAAGCGCAGGTTTTCGCGCCCCGGCAGCGTCTTGCTCGATATGGGGGTAGAAAGGCGGGATGAACCGGCGCCTGGCGCCGAGCCGGAGCCGGTTCGCTGTCTCGCCTGCGGCCGTCTCTACGCACGTGCGCTGAGAAGCGGCCCGGGCGAGGCCTGGGCGTGTCCCGACTGCGGCAGCGAAGCCTGGCTCTCCGCGAGCATTCCGCTCGAGCCAAGCGGCGCGTAGGCCGGCCCCGGGGACTGCACAAGTTTCCGCGCGGCGCGGAATCTTTTCGGGCGTGGAGGCAAAGCCCGAGGGAGCCGCCCCTCGCCTCGAGGTGCTGGAGACAGTGCGCTGCCTCGCGTGTGCCGCCATCTACTCGAAGCCGGCCCGCGGCGGGACCGCGACCGCCAACCCGGGCTGCCCGGAATGCGGTTACGTCGGCTGGGCCTCGACCTCGGCGCCGCTCAAGGAGCAAGGGCGGCAGCGCCACTTCGGCGCGGATCCCCTGCGGCTCCAGTCGCCGTAACGAGGCTCACGCCGCCGAAGAAATGGTGCCGGGCGGGCCAGACCGAGACCGCGAAGCCCGCCCCTTCGAGCGCGGCCAGCGCAGCCTCGCCGAACCCGGGCTCGAGTTGAACCCGGCCGCGCGCGGCGTGCAGGCGTGGCCGCGCGACGGCGGCCTCGGGCGCGAGCTGCTCGTCGAGGACGGCCGCGAGCACCTGTACGAGCGCGCTTCGAAGCCGGGTGCCGCCGGCCGCGCCGGCCGCCAGGACGAGACGCCCGTCCTCGAGGGCGAGGCTCGGGGCCATCATGCTGCCCATCCGCTCGCCCGGCTCGAGTGAGCCCCGCACCAGGTCGGCTTCGCCGAGCATGCTGTTCAGGTGCAGGTCGAGCCCGGGCAGGAAATCGCCCGAGCCGAGGCCCAGGCTGCTCGTCAGGACGCAGGCGTTGCCCTCGCCGTCGACCACGGTCAGATTGGTCGTATCGCCGGGCGTGTCCGGGCGGCCGCGATCGAAGGCCCGGGCGAGTGCGACTGCACGCTCGGCCTCGCTCGCACCCTGCAGGCGAGGCAGGGCGGGGAGAGTTTCGGGCAGAGCGGACAGATCGGCGCGCGTCAGGATGCGGAGGCCGAGGTAGGGAACCTCGACCGGCTCGCTCCAGCGCGGCGAGTACGACTCGAGATCCGCCCGCGTGACGAGTCCGCCTCGCGCCGCCATCAGGCGAAGCAGCGCCTCTGCCAGCGAGCCGCGGTAGACAGAGCTGGCGCCCTCGTTCGCGACGAGCTCGAGCGCCGAGACGAGACCCGGCTGCTCGAGGGTGCCGCCGGCGGTGAGCAGCGCGCCGCCCGGCGCGTAGATCCTCGCGCCCTCGTTCATCGTCAGCACGGGGGCCAGCATCTGCAGGCAGGCCGCGTGCGCCGGGGGAAACTCGACGCCCGAGCGCGCCAGGCGAAGCGCCGGCTCGACCAGCCGCCGCCAGTCGAGCCGGCCGTGCCGGCGCCAGAGTTCCTCCAGCCCGGCCGGCAGGCCGGGCACGCCGCAGGAGGCAATCCCGACCGCGTAGTGGACGAGCTCCGTCCCGAAGGGGACATCGAGCTCGACCAGCACCGCCTCGCGCCGCTCCCCCTCGAGCCCCGGCATCGCCACGAAGCAGTCGAGGTTCGCGGCGGCAGCGCTCCTCGCCTCGT
>DASUWJ010000037.1:0-40114 GCA_036378475.1 Gaiellaceae bacterium | reverse complement strand
GCAGGAGTGCTCGAGCTCGGAGAAGCGGCGGGGCCCCTCGGACAGATCGTGGACGAGGAGCGCGGTCCACTTCGCGCCGATGATCTCGGCGCAGGCGGCCACCGAGCAGGTGCCGTCATGGATCGCCTTCATCGTGCGCATCTCAACGAGAATCGTACCGCGGCGCGATGATCGATCTCCACTCGCACATCCTCCCGGGCCTGGACGACGGGCCCGAGACGCTCGAGGGATCCCTCGAGCTCGCACGCGCCGCGGCCGCGGACGGCATCGTCCTGATCGCCGCGACGCCGCACGTTCGCGAGGACTACCCGACGAGCGCGAGCGAGATGGAGCGTGGAGTCGACGAGCTCCGGAGCGAGCTTCGCGGCGCCAGGATCGAGCTCGAGCTGCGCCCCGGCGGCGAGCTCGCGCTCGAGCAGCTGGCCAGCCTGCCGCCGGAGGAGCTCCGCCGCTTCGGTCTCGGCGGCAGTTCCGAGTACCTGCTGGTCGAGACACCCTATGCCGGCTGGCCGCTCGAGTTGCCCGAGCGCCTGTTTCACCTGCGCGCCTCGGGCCTGACCGCCGTGCTGGCCCATCCCGAGCGAAACGCCGAGGTGCAGGCGAATCCTGAGGGCACGCTGCGCCCGCTCGTCGAGAGGGGCACGCTGATCCAGCTGACGGCGGCCTCGGTCGACGGCAGGCTCGGCCGGAGCGCCCGCCGGGCGAGCGCCGAGCTGCTCGAACACGGGCTCGCG
Source organism: Gaiellaceae bacterium (assembly GCA_036378475.1). GTDB lineage: Bacteria > Actinomycetota > Thermoleophilia > Gaiellales > Gaiellaceae > 13-2-20CM-68-14. The sequence goes on along the minus strand of DASUWJ010000037.1, from coordinate 39,380 downwards.
CACCTGCTCGCGAGCGACGCGCATGCGCCGGCGCTGCGTGCCGTCGGCATGACCAAGGCCGCCGCTTCGATCGGCGACCCGGCGCTCGCTCGCTGGCTGACGTGGGACGTGCCGGCGGCGCTCCTCGAGGGGGAAGGGGTGCCGGAGCGGCCTACGACGAAGCGTCGCTGGTTCGGTCGCTGAGCTCGTCCTTTCGGATCGGCTCGAGCTTGTAGCCGACGCCGTAGCGGGTGTGGATGAACGCGTGCCGGGGCGCGCGGCGGTCGATCTTGTCTCGCAGGCGGCGAACGAAGACGTCGACCGTCCGGTCGCGGTGGGTCTCCCGCCGCCCCCAGATTCGCTGCAGCAGCTCGTCCCGGGTCGCGACGCGGCCTTGCTCGAGCGCGAGCGTGTAGAGGAGCCGAAACTCGGTCGGCGTCAGGCCGGCGCTCTCACCCTCGACGTAGGCCTGGACCTCGCGCGGGTCGATCCGTAGCTCCTCGATCTCGATCGCCTCGCCGCGCTGTTCGGGCTGGGAGCGAACCCCGCGGCGGGCCGCCGCCTGGACTCGCGCGACGAGCTCCTTCATCGAGAACGGCTTGACGAGGTAGTCGTCGGCTCCGATCTGGAGCGCGTTGACGCGGTCGTGCTCCGTGCCGCGGGCGCTGACGACGATGATCGGCGTTCCGATTCCCTCCGCCCGCGCCGCTTCGATCAGGCTCCAGCCGTCGAGTCCCGGCAGCATCAGGTCGAGTACGACCACGTCGGGATGCTCGTAGCGAAGACGCGCCAGCCCGACCTCGCCGCGGCCCACGCGCAGGGGGTCGAAACCGGCCGCCGACAGGTGCTGGGCCATCCCGGCGGCGATCACCTCGTCGTCCTCGACGATCAGCACCTTGGCCATCGCGCCTACCTTATTGAGCGTGTCACGTGATCCGTACGAGGATCTCAGGATCGGTTTCACCGCTGCCGTCTCCCACGAGTTGCGGACTCCGCTGGCCCGCTTGCTGGCACTGATCGAGAGTGCGGAGCTCCCGGGCGCAGACGCCGATGCCGTCCTCAAGCAGGCACGGGCCGAGGTGGAGCTGATGGACGAGCTGATCGACGACGTGCTCTTTCTGAGCGAGCTCGAGACCGGGCGGGAGGTCGTCTCGCTCGGCTCGACCCTGGCGGCGCCCGTCCTGCGCGCGATCGCCTCTGAGCTGACCGAACGCTCGGAACGGGCGGGCGTGGCGCTCGCCGTCCAGGTGGAAGACGAGGCCATCGAGCTGCCCCTGCGCGCCAGGATGCTCCGGATCGTCGTGCAGAACCTGGCCGAAAACGCGCTCCGCCACGCGGGTGAGGGTGCGACTTGCACCCTCGGCCTGCGGAGCGAGCCCGGCGCCAGCGTTCTCTTCGCCGCCGACGACGGCGCCGGGATCTCCGAACTGGACCTGCCGCGCCTCTTCGAGCGCTTCTACCGCGCCGACCGCGCCCGCGCCTCTCGCGGCAGCGGTCTCGGCCTCGCGATCGTCAAGCACGTCGTCGAGACCGCCGGCGGGCAAGTCGAGGCCTTCGGCGCACCGGCCGAAGGCCTCGAGATTCGCTGCGTATTTCCCGTCGGCTAGCGGTGGATCTTGGCAACGAACTTCTTGTCGGCAGCCTGGACGACCTTCGGCAGCGGGAAGAACCGAAGCGGCGGTCCGAAGCTCTGGCCGCTCGTGATGGCCCAGTTGATGAACTGCTTCAGGGCGGGTGCCTTCGGCGCGCCCCTGACCGGCACGATCACGTAGGTGAAGGTGCAGATCGGATAGGCGAGCTTCTGCGACCTCGGCGGGTTGACGATCGAGAGGGCGCCGTTGCTCGGGACCTTCTTGATCGTCTTCGCCGCTGCGGCGATCCCGCGCAGGCCGGGCAGCTGGAACCTGCCGGCCCTGTTCTGGACACTCGCGACCTTGAAGCCGTTCCTGAGCGAGTAGGCGACGTCGACGTAGCCGATCGCCCCGTCCGTGCGAGACAGGATCCCGGCCAGTCCGCCCGAGCCCCGGCCGCCGAGCCCGGTCGGGAAGGCCGGCTGGGTGCCGACCCCGATCTTGCTCCTCCACTCCGGGCTGACCTGCGAGAGGTAGTCGCTGAAGTTGAACGAGGTGCCGCTCGAATCGCTTCGGTAGACCGGGGTGATCTTCAGGCTGGGCAGGCTGACGCCCGGATTGATCCTCTTGATCGCGGCGTCGTCCCAGCGGGTGATGTGGCCGAGGTAGATGCCAGCCAGGATCTTGCCCGTCAGCTTGAGCCCGTAGGAGACCCCGGGGACGTGGTAGGGAATCGATGTCGCCGACAGCGCCCAGGGGATCTGCTCGCAACCCTTGCAGGCGGTCGCCTGGTCCTTGGACAGCGGCGCGTCGCTCGCGCCGAAGTCGACAGTCCGCGCTGTGATCGCGGCGATCCCGGCGCCGCTCCCGACGGAGCCGTAGGTGATCTGGGCGCCCTTGTAGTTGGCCTGCCACTGCGAGATGAGCGGGAAGACGAACGTGCTTCCTGCCCCCTTCAAGGTGCCGCTCGTCGACCGTGCTGCGGCGAAGCTGGCACCAAAGACGAGTACGGCGGCCGCGAGCGCGGCCGCGATTCCGGTCTTCCTAGACACGCGTTTGCTCCTTCTCCTCGATGACCTCTGCAGGATCTGATCCCGTCCCCCGAGCGTGGGCTGAGACGTGGTTACGAACTGGTTACGATCCGGTGAACCCGCCCGGCCGTAGGCGTGTGCGCGTTAGTGTCCGCGCGCGTGAGCGCCGTCCCCCAGACGCAGCCGCTACCCTCGAACCGGCGGCTCGGAGACCGGCTCGGCGATCTCGGCCTCTACGGCTTGACGGCGGCGGCGACGCTGGCCGCGGCCGCCCTGCTCGTCGCGATTGCCTGGCAGGTCTTCGACACCGCCCGGCCGGCGATCTCTCGCTTCGGCTTCGGCTTCCTGATCCACCAGGGCTGGGATGTCGTCCACAACCGGTTCGCCGCCCTCGACTTCATCTGGGGGACCGCGATCACCTCCTTCGTCGCCCTGTTGATCGCGGCGCCGCTCTCGATCGCGATCGGGCTCTACCTGAGCGAGCTCGCCCCCCGCGGCGTGCGCTGGTTCGTGGCCTCGCTCGTCGAGCTCCTGGCGGCGATCCCGAGCGTCGTCCTCGGGCTCTGGGGAATCCTCGTGCTCGGACCCTTCGTCGGCAAGGACCTCGGGCCCTGGCTGCACCGAGGGCTCGGCTTCATCCCGCTCTTCGGCGGCACTCCCCAGAACTCGGGGATCCTGGTCGCGGTGCTCGTCTTGACGATCATGGTCGTCCCGATCACCTCCAGCATCTGCCGCGAGCTTTTCATCGGCGTGCCGAGCGAGCTCGAGGACGGCGCCCTCGCGCTGGGCGCGACCAGATGGGAAATGGTCCGCGGGGTCGTCCTGCCCTACACCCGCACGGGCGTGGGGGCGGCGCTCGTCCTCGGTCTCGGGCGGGCGATCGGCGAGGCGATCGCGGTCACCCAGGTGATCGGCGCCGGCTACGGGATCCACTGGTCGCTCTTCGCGACCGGCGACACGCTGGCGAGCCGGATCGCCGGCCAGTACCAGGGTGCGGCGACGACGATCCAGATCGCCTCGCTCGTCTATTTGGCCGCGATCCTGCTCGTGATCTCCCTGCTCGTGAATTTGGCGGCGCAGGTGGTCGTGCGCCGCTTCTCCTACGAGCGGACGGGCGGCGGTTAGATGGCCGTCGACGCAGGCCGCTTCTCGCTCGCGCTCAGCCGGCGGACGAAGCGGCGAAAGCTCGTCAACCTGCTGATGCAGGCACTCGCGACGCTGGCGGCACTCGGCGCAGTCGCCGTGCTCGCGCTCGTGATCTTCTCGGTCGCCAGGCGCGGTGCGAGCGCGCTCAGCTGGAGCTTCTTCACGAAGACGGCCGCCACGTTCGGGCTTAGCGGCGGCGGGGTCGCGAACGCGCTCGTCGGCAGCCTCGTGATCGTCGCCTGCGCGGCGGCGATGGCGGTGCCGGTCGGGATTATGATCGCTCTCTACGTGAGCGAGTTCGCGCCGCCGCGGGTCGCCGATCTCGCCCGGCTCGTGCTCGACGTCCTGAATGGCCTGCCCTCGATCATTATCGGCATCTTCGTTTTCGGCCTGCTCGTCGTTGGCAGCGGCCAGAGCGGACTCAAGGGTTCGTTCGCGCTCTCGATCATCATGTTGCCGCTCGTCGCGCGGGCGACCCAGGAGGTGCTCGCGCTCGTGCCGGGGCACCTGCGCGAGGGCGCGCTCGCACTCGGTGCGAGCCGCTGGCGAACGGTGCTCGGCGTCGTCCTGCCGACGAGCTTGGGCGGGATCCTGACCGGAACCGTGCTCGCCGTCGCCCGTGCGGCTGGCGAGACCGCGCCGCTCCTCTTCACCTCCTCGATCGCCGCCAACGCGGTCACCTGGGATCCCCGCCAGCCGCTCTTGACGATCCCGGTCGACATCTTCTCCCTCTCCGAATCCTCGCTTCCGGCCGACCACGCTCGGGCGTGGGCGCTGGCCCTCGTTCTGCTCACGTTCATCCTGCTCACGAGCCTGGCCGCGCGGGCGCTCCTGCAGCGCAGCCGGAGAAGGCTGGAGGGTTGACCATGGAGGCCGATACGATGCAATCAGTGGCGCCGGTGCAGATCGTTCAGCCCCGCGAGGCGCCGATCCGCGCCGACCGTGAGACCGTGTTCGAGACCCGCGGCCTCACCGTCAGCTACGGCAAGTCGCCCGCCGTCTCGGATGTAGACCTCTCCGTCTATCGCAATCTCGTCACAGCGATCATCGGGCCCTCCGGCTGTGGCAAGAGCACCTTCCTGCGCTCGCTGAACCGGCTGAACGACCTAGTCCCGAGCGCGCGGGTGGAAGGCGAGGTGCTCTACCACGACCAGGACATCTACGGCGAGGGCGTCGATCCGGTCGAGGTGCGCCGCCGGATCGGGATGGTCTTCCAGCGGCCGAACCCGTTCCCGAAGTCGATCTTCGACAACGTCGCCTGGGGTCTTCGGGTGCTCGGACTGAAGGACGACCTGCACGGCCGCGTCGAGCGGGCGCTCAGCCAGGCCGCGCTCTGGGATGAGGTGAAGGACCGGCTCAAGAAGGGCGCGCTCGGCCTCTCGGGAGGACAGCAGCAGCGGCTTTGCATCGCCCGGGCGCTCGCGGTCGAGCCGGACGTGATCCTGCTCGACGAGCCCGCTTCGGCGCTCGATCCGATCGCGACCTCGAAGATCGAGGACCTGATCCACGAGCTGAAGAACGACTACACGCTCGTGATCGTCACCCACAACATGCAGCAGGCGGCGCGGGTTGCGGACATGACCGCCTTCTTCACGCTCGAGCGGACGGGAGCGGGCGGTCACGGCGTCCTCGTCGAGTACGACGAGACGCAGAAGATCTTCACGCAGCCCGCCGACAAGCGCACCGAGGGTTACGTCACCGGCCGCTTCGGCTAGATCGGGCTACGATGGCCTCCGGGATGCGAATCACCTTCCAGGAGGAGCTCGAACAGGTAGAGGCGGCCCTCCAGGAAGAAGGCGACTACGTCCTCCGCGCCCTGCGGGCCGCGGTGAACGCGCTCGAGCAGGCAGACGCCGAGCTGGCGGACGAGGTGATCGCCTTCGACGACGAGGTCGACTCCCGCTACTTCGCGATCCAGGAGGGCATCCAGTCGTTGCTCGCCCGCCAGACGCCGGTCGCGGTCGACCTGCGGCTCGTGCTCGCGATGCTGCACTCGAACCTGCACCTGGAGCGGATGGGCGACTACTGCGTGACAATCGCGAAGCTGACGAAGCTCGTCGCTGACGTCGAACCCGACGAGGGCCTCGTCCAGGCCTTCGAGGAGATGGGCCAGCGGGCCGAGCAGATGATCCGGGTCGCGCTCGATTCGTTCCAGCGGCGCGATCTGGAAGGAGCATCCTCGCTCGTCGATCTCGACGAGCTGATCGATCGCGCCAACCGCCGCGCCGTCGAGCGCGTGCTCGACCTGGGCGGCGATGTCTCGAAGCGGGAATGGGGCCTGCGCATGATCATCGTCTCCCGCTGCCTGGAGCGGATCGGCGACCATGCGGTCGACATCGGCGAGCAGACCGCGTACCTGATCACGGGCGAGTTCCGCGAGTTCACGGACGCCTCGCACTCCTCGTAGCGGCGCGGAGAGCGTTCAGTCCCAGGGTGGCGGGTTGTGCACCCAGGCACCGCCGAGCATCGTCGCGACGACCTCCACCTGCGGCAGCTCCGCCGGCTCGCACGTGCAGGGGTCGCGGTCGAGCACGACGAGGTCGGCGTGGTAGCCCGGCAGGAGCTTGCCGCGGCGGCGCTCGTCGCGGGCGAGCCAGGCGGGCGCGACCGTGGTCGCCTGGAGTGCCTGCTCGATCCCGAGCGACTGCTCGGGGTGCCAGGGTGGACGCGTGTCGATCGTCCGTAGCACGCCCGCCGAGATGCCGGCCAGCGGATCGAGCTCCTCGATCGGCGCGTCGGAGCCGTTCGCAAGCAGCGCGCCCGAATCGAAGAGCGAGCGGAAGGCATAGGCATGCTCGGTCCGGCCGGCCCAGAACCGGTCAGCCAGGTCGCGGTCGGAGGGCGCGTGCGAAAACTGGACCGAGGCCGCGACGCCGAGCTCGGCGAAACGTGGCAGGTCCTCGGGGGCGAGGAGCTGCGCGTGCTCGATCCGCTGCCGCAGCCCGAGCGGCTGCCACTCGGCGCGGGTCTCCTCGAAGGCATCGAGCGCCTCTTTGTTTGCGAGGTCGCCGATCGCGTGGACGGCAACCGGGAAGCCGGCCCGCGCTGCCAGGCGAATCAGCTCGGCGAACTCTTCCCGGCTCGTGATCTCGACGCCGGAGCCGTCCAGCAGGCGTGCGGTCTGCGAGCCGAGGGTGCCGTCCATGAAGACCTTCAGGTAGCCGAGCTTCAGACGCGGGTTGCCGAAGCAGCTGCGGAGGCCAAGCCGCGCGAGCTCTTCCGCCCGTTCGGCCGGGAGCGACTGCCAGACGCGGAGCGACAGCTCCCCCCCGGCGCCGAGTTCCTGCCAGAAGCGAAGCGCTCCCAGCCCGCCGTCCTTGTCGTGGACGGCGGTGACCCCGCGCGCGTTGGCGAGCTTGACGCCGGCCCGCATCGCCTCGATGTACTCGCCGTCTGGGATCTCGAGGTAGGCGTCGCGGAAGTGCCAGCAGGACTCCTCGCGCAGGACGCCGGTCGGCTCGCCGTGGCGATCGCGCTCGACGATGCCGCCCGGAACCTGGAGGTCGCCGTCTGCGCGCTCGAGCGCCGAGGAGCTGAGCCAGATCGAGTGGGAGTCGCGCGCCATCAGCGCGACCGGGGTCTCGCCCGCGAGCTCGTCGAGCTGCTCCTTCGTCGGTTCGACCTGCGGGCGCCAGTCGCCGCTTCGCCAGCCCCGGCCGAGCAACCAGCCACCGGGACGGACGCTCGGGAGCGCCTCGCGGACGCGCGCGAGTGTCTCCGCGAGCGAGTGCGTGTCCTCGAGCCGGACCTCGTGCTGGGCGAGCGCCCAGGTGGGAAAATGGACGTGCGAGTCCGTGAACCCGGGCACGACGCAGCGACCGCGCAGGTCGACGCGCTCCGGGCTCGGCAGGGCCTGCTCGTGCGTGCCGACTCCGCCCGCGATCCACTCGCCGGCGACCGCCAGGCCCGCGGCCGTCGGCAGGGACGCTTCCATCGTCCGGATCACGCCATGCTCGAGGATCACGGCGCTAAGGCTACGGCTTGACCGCAGCGGCGTCAGCTACGACAATCCCATGTCCGCGAGGGGTCGTGAGGAGGGTAGCGATGGCCACCGACTGGTACATGGAAGGGCCGTACGTCAAGAACTGCAATTGTGACCCCGGCTGCCCCTGCGACTTCAACCAGTACCCCACCCACGGACACTGCGAGGGGATGGCGGGCATGCGGATCGACAAGGGGGCCTTCGGCGACGTCGATCTGAGCGGACTCGCCTGGGGGGCCGTCTACCACTGGCCGGGCGCCCTGCACGAGGGGAACGGCGACATCCAGCCGCTGCTCGACGAGCGGGCGAGCGACGAGCAGCGCGACGCGCTGCTGCAGATCCTGAGTGGCCAGAACGGCGGCACCTTCTTCGAGGTGCTCGCCGTCGTCGCGCCCAACGTGAAGGAGTCGCTCTTCCTGCCGATCTCCTTCGAGGTCGACCTCGACAAGCGGAGTGCGAACATCCGCTACGGCGACGTTGTCGAGACGCAGACCGAGACCCTGCGCGGGATCGAGCCACCGGATCCCTACCGGGTCCTGATCAAGATTCCGGGCGGGATGGAGTACGTCAACGAGGGTGGCGAGGCCGATGTGGCGCGTGCGACGAAGATCAGGTCGACCGGGGCGATCCCCTTCGACCTCGAGAACGGGCACTCCTCGCTCGCCTACGTGCGGCAGCGCAACAAGGCGGAGACGGGCGAGTTTCGTCCGACCGTGATCGCCGGGTAGCGAGCGGGGCTCGAACGGTGGCGGGGGGGAGCGTCGGAAGAGTTGACCGCCGGATCGGGCTCACGGGCGTCCTGCTCGGCCTGACTCTGGCCGCCTGGATCGTCACCTACCAGCGCATGCACGGGATGGACGGCGGCCCGGGCACCGACCTGGGCGGGCTCGGCTGGTACCTCGGCATCTGGGTCGTGATGATGGCCGCGATGATGCTGCCGTCCGTCGCGCCGATGGCGCTGACGTTCACCCGCATCAGCGGCGCTCGCTCCGAGCGTGGCGCCGGAGCCCCAACGGCCGTCTTCCTCGGCGGCTACCTGCTCACCTGGACGGCCTACGGCCTCGCGGCCTACGCCGTCTATCGAACGGCCAAGGGGGTCGCGCCGGAGTTCCTTGCCTGGCGCGAGGCGGGGCGCTACCTGGCGGGCGGCGCGCTCGTCCTCGCGGGGCTCTACGAGCTGACCCCGTTGAAGGAGGTTTGCCTCCGCCACTGCCGTGGCCCCCTGCACTTCGTGCTCGGCGGCTGGCGCGACGGGGCGACGGGTGCGCTCCGGATGGGGAGCGAGCACGGGCTCTACTGCGTCGGCTGCTGCTGGGGCCTGATGCTCGCCCTGTTTGCGCTCGGCGTGATGAGCCTCACCTGGATGGCGATCGTCGCGGTGCTGATCTTCGCCCAGAAGGTGCTGCCCGGCGGGCAACGGCTCGCGCTCGCCTTCGCGTTCGTCTTCGTCGCGGCGGGGATCTGGGTCGCGGCAGCGCCCTCCTCGGTCCCCGGCCTCCACGTACCGGGCTCCTCGCCGCCGATGCACATGATGAACGGCTAGATGCCCTACCGGGTCCGGGGCACGTACCTCGAGGCTGCAACTGCCATCCCATTTGTCCCTGCCGGCGGGTCGACGGCCGCGGCGGCGGCCGCTCGAGCTTCGGGATCTGTGAGGGTGCGCTCTCGTGGCGAATCGAGCAGAGAGCCTGCGGCGCGGTCGATCTCTCGGGGCTCGCCGTCGCCCTCGCCTGCCGCTACGACGACGACGAGCCCGGCTCGCCCTGGACGTTCGTCCTGCACCTCGACGAGCGGGGCGACGAGGATCAGGCCCGGGCGCTGGAGGAGATCTTCCTCGGCCGTCAGGCCGGAAGCGTGCTGGAGCACTTTCCGTGGGCCTGGAAGGAGAGCAGGCTGGTCGAGGTCAGGCGGAGCGCGATCGAGCTCGACCACACACCCGGGCGCGGCTGGTTTCGGGCCGGCGGCCGCGTGAGCGTCCGGCTCGCCGCTCCCCACGCGTGTGCGGAGAAGGTCAGCATCCCCGGCCACGAGCGGGCGGGGCGGGAACTGGTGGTCGAGGAGCTCGCGGTCGCCGATAGGCCGCTCGAATTCGAGTTCAGGGGCCGCTGTGGCTACGAGGCGACGTTCGAGTACGCGGGCTAGAGGAAGCCGGTCGCGAGCAGCAGGCCGACGACGAGCGCCGGCAGGGGGATCAGAACCAAGGGCAGGCTCACCGCACGGTCTCTATCGGCCGCAAGCCGGGTTCGGTTGAGCCGTTACTACACTTCGAGCCATGCCTCTCGGGCAGCCGCCACAGGACGAACAGCGCCTCGACGGGTTCGCGCGGCCGAGCGTCCCGGGCGGCGAGCCGGCGCGCGAGCCGATCCTGAAGCTGTTCGAGCCGGGCGACGATCCGAAGGGCTGGGATCGGGCTTCGTTGCGCCTGAACACGCATCCGCTGCATCCGACGCCTCGCCTCTCGCAGGCGGATCTCCTCCTGCCCAAGGCTCGGAACCTGTTCGGGCTGCTGGCCGAGAGCCTGCTGCTCGGCGCCGCGCTCGCGGTGCTCTGCTACTTCCCGCTTCTGATCGCGAGCGTGCTGGTTCCGCACCTCCAGAACTGGGTCTGGGGCACGATGGGCGTCGTCGGCTGCGGGAGCGCTCTCCTGGCACTCGTCTCCGGCTGGTCGGTCGCCCGGAAGCCCGAGCCGTACTAGAGACCCCCGCCCATACAATCGCGCCATGTCCCACGAGCCGCTCAGCGACGAGCAGCGGGAGATCCGTGACCTCGTTCGGACCCTGTCGCGCGAGCGGATCGCGCCGCGTGCGGCCGAGATCGACAAGAGCGCCGAGTTTCCCTGGGACGTGGTCGAGCTCTTCCGCGAGCACGAGCTCTTCGGCCTGCTCTTCGACGAGGAGTACGGGGGCGCCGGCGCGAGCGCGCTGATGACGCTCGTCGCGATCGAGGAAGTGTCGAAGGTGTGCGCGACGAGCGGCCTGATCCTCGCCGTGCAGGAGCTCGGCTCGCTGGGGATCAAGCTCGCCGGCAGCGAGGAGCAGAAGCAGCGCTTCCTACCGAAGCTCGCAAGCGGCGAGTGGCTGCCCGCCTACGCGCTGACGGAGCCGGGCTCGGGCTCCGACTCGGCCGCGATGCGAAGCGAGGCCCGGCGCGAGGGCGACGAGTATGTCCTCAACGGCTCGAAGCGCTTCATCACGAACGCGGGCGTCGCGGGGCTGTACGTCGTCTTCGCCAAGACCGACCCCGCCGCGGGGCATGCGGGCATCTCGGCCTTCGTCGTCGAGGCCGACGCCCCCGGCTTCGAGGTTGGGCGGATCGAGCCCAAGCTCGGGATCAAGGGGTCGACGACCGGGGAGCTCTTCTTCAGCGACTGTCGCGTTCCGGCTGCCAACCTGCTCGGGGGTGAGGGAGACGGCTTCCGGATTGCGATGCGGATCCTCGACCGCTCCCGGCCGGGGATCGGCGCCCAGGGCCTGGGCCTGGCGCAGGGAGCGACGGACTACGCGCTCGAGTACGCCAAGTCGCGCGAGACGATGGGCAAGCCGATCGCAGAGCACCAGCTGATCGCTGCCACGCTCGCCGACATGGAGACGAAGTGCGAGGCAGCGCGGGGGCTCCTCTACAAGTGCGGTCAGATGATCGACGAGGGTGTGGACGGCTCGGAGCTGACGAAGCTCTCCGCGATGGCGAAGCTCTTCTGCACGGATGTCGCGATGGAGGTGACGACGGATGCCGTCCAGGTGCTCGGCGGCTACGGCTATATGCAGGAATACCCGGTCGAGCGGATGCTGCGTGACGCCAAGATCACGCAGATCTACGAGGGCACGAACCAGATCCAGCGGCTCGTGATCGCGCGCGAGATGGTCAAGGAGCAGCGCTCGTTCCTGCTTGCGGGCGTTGGCTAGAGAGGCACCGGCCGACGCCTTCGGGCGAACCGCGCAGGAATACGAGCTCGGCAGGCCAGGCTGGCCCGAGGAACTCGTCGAGCGCATCAGCGGCGAGCTCGGGCTCGGCTCCGACGCCGTCGTCCTCGACCTCGGGGCGGGGACGGGCAAGCTGAGCCGCAGCCTGGTGCTGCGGTTCGCCCGCGTCTTCGCCGTCGAGCCGGACGAGGCGATGCGGGCGGTGCTCGAGCAGGTGGTGCCGGGAGCCGAAGCGCTGGCCGGTGCCGCCGAGGCGATCCCGCTCGAGGACGCCTCCGTCGACGCCGTCTACTCGGCCGAGGCCTTCCACTGGTTCTCGACGAAGCGGGCCCTCGCCGAGATCGCCCGCGTCCTGCGCCCTCGCGGCGGCCTCGGCCTGTTCTGGAACATCCCGAGCGGGGAGCTGGAGCCGCCGCTCGGAGAGGAGGCGGAGGCGCTGATCGACGAGGCCTTTCGCCGCGGCGGCGCTCCCGGGCTTCCCCGCGTTCTCTCCGGCGCCTGGAGGGCGCCCTTCGCAGGCGCCGGCTTCGAGGAGCTCCGCGAGCATGAGCTCGAGCGCGAGCTCGTCAGCGACCGGGAGGCATGGCTCGCGAATCTCCTTTCGGTCAGCTCGATCGCCGTCCAGCCGGAGGAGGAGCGGGCCGCTTTCGCGCGGAAGCTGCGCGAGCTGGTGCCCCCCGGCGAGTACAGGCGGCATCTCCGCACCGTCGCCTACTGGACCCGGCTTGCCGGCTGAGATCGTCGAGGCAAGGCGCGGCCTCCGGATCGTCCGGCTCAGCAGTCCCGAGCGGGTGCTCTTCCCGGGCGACGGGGTCACGAAGGGCGATCTCTTCGCCTACTACCGCGACGTCGCCGGGGCGCTCGTTCCGCATCTCCGCCAGCGCCCGTTCACGATGAAGCGCTGGCGCGAGGGGATTCGCGGGCCGGCGTTCTTTCAGAAGCAGGCGCCCAAGGGCATGCCGCCCTGGATCAAGACGCGGCAATTCCGGACGTGGCCGCGGGAAGGCGACTCGCGGCTCGTTGACTTCCCGCTCGTCGACGACGGCCTGGCCCTGCTCTGGATGGTGCAGATGCACTGCATCGACATGAACGCCTGGTACTCGCGGGTGGACAAGCCGCACCGTCCCGACTTCGTGCTCTTCGATCTCGATCCCCCGGATGCGCGCGACGGCTTCGCTCTCGCCGTCCGCGTCGCCCACCTCGTCCGCTTCGCGCTCGAGGAGCTCGAGCTGCGCTCCTACGTCAAGACGAGCGGCGCCGACGGGATCCACGTGCTCGTCCCGATCGCCCGCCGCGCGAGCTTCGAGGACTCCTACGAGTTCGCGGAGCGGCTCGCCCGGCGACTCGAGGAGGAGCAGCCCGGTCTCGTCACGACCGAATGGCTGAAGAAAAAGCGCCGAGGCGTGCTTGTCGACCACCGTCAAAACGGCTGGGGGAAGACGATCGCCTCCGTCTACTCGGTTCGGCCGAAACCCGGTGCTCCGGTCTCGACGCCGCTGCGCTGGGAAGAGCTGAGCGAGAAGATCCAGCCGCGCGATTTCGGCCGGCGTGAGGTGCTCGAGCGGATCGAGCGTCAGGGTGATCTCTTCGAGCCGGTCCTGGCGGGCGGCCAGGCACTCGGCCCGGCGCTCCGCCAGTTGCGAGGCCGCTAGCACGAGACGCGGGCTTGCAGGCGGGCCGGCCGGCGCCAGTCCGCGCCGCAGCTCCGTCCCGGGGACGGTCGACCGTGACCCTGCCCGCGGGGAGCGGCGGCGCCGAGCAGGCGTGAGCCGGTTCGAGCATTGCCCGCTTTCCGCACGCCGGGCATGAGGCGGGCGGTCGTGATCGGATCGGGCCCGAATGGGCTCGCGGCGGCGCTGACGCTGGCCCAGGCGGGCCTCGAGGTGGTCGTGCACGAGGCCGAGGCGACGCTCGGCGGCGGGCTGCGCTCGGCGTCGCTCACCCTCCCGGGCTTCGTCCACGACCTCTGCTCCTCGGTCCATCCGCTCGGCCGGGGCTCGCCCTTTTTCCGCTCGCTCGAGCTCGACCTCGAGTGGGTCGACCCCGAGGTGCCGGCGGCGCATCCGCTCGACGACGGAACGGCCGTCCTCCTCGAGCGAGACCTGGCCGCGACCGCAGCCGGCCTCGGCCATGACGGCGCCGCCTACCGTCAGCTTGCGGCACCGCTCGTTCAGGCCTGGCCGCAGGTGGAGCCCGTCCTGCTTGGTCCGCTCCCGCCGGGGCCGCGCGCGCTGCTTCGGCTCGGGGAGCGGCTGGGCGCGCGCAACCTGGCGGCGGCCGTCCGGGCCTCGCTGGCGGCGGCCCGCCCGCTCGCCGAGCGTCTCTTCGCCGAAGAGCGGACGAGGGCCTGGTTCGCCGGCCACGCGGCGCACTCGATGCTGCCGCTCGAGCGCCGGCCGAGCGCCGGGGTCGGGCTGACGCTGCTCGTGCTCGGCCATGCCGCGGGGTGGCCGTTTCCGCGCGGCGGCGCTCAGCGCCTGGCTGACGCGCTCGCGGCGAGGCTGGAGGAGCTCGGCGTCGAGCTCGCCTGCTCGAGTCCCGTCGAGGAGCTGCCGCGGGCGGAGATCGTGATCGCCGATGTCATGCCCCGGGAGCTCGTCCGCCTGGCCGCAGGACGCCTGCCCGAGCGTTACGTGCGAAGGCTGTCGCGCTACCGGCACGGCCCCGGAGCCTTCAAGGTCGACTGGGCGCTCGCCGCGCCGATTCCCTGGCAGGCGGCCGACTGCCGGCGCGCGGGCACGGTTCACCTCGGGGGCTCGCTCGAGGAGATCTCGCACTCGGAGTGGGGCGCCTGGAGCGGTCGCCCCGCCGAGCGGCCGTTCGTCCTGCTCACGCAACCGAGCCTGTTCGACCGAACCCGCGCCCCGGTGGGAAAGCAGACCGCCTGGGCCTACTGCCACGTTCCAAACGGTGCGGCGGTCGAGCTGACCGAGCGGATCGAGGCCCAGGTCGAGCGCTTCGCGCCCGGCTTCCGAGAGCTGATCCTCGCGCGCCACACGCTCTCCCCCGCCGACCTGGAAGCCCACAACCGAAACCTCGTCGGTGGTGATCTCGGCGGCGGCGCGCTGGAGCTCGGGCAGCTGTATGCCCGCCCCGTCGCCTCGCGCGTCCCCTACAGAACTCCGCTCGAAGGCGTCTACCTCTGCTCGGCCGCGACGCCGCCGGGCGGCGGCGTCCACGGCATGTGTGGCTACTCGGCGGCGCGGGTCGCGCTCAGAGACCTCGAGCGGCGCGCCTAGGAGCGAGGCGGGCTCGGGCGCTCCGTGCTAGCGGTGGAGCGAGGTCGCATCCACCACCTCGAAGTCGGCGCCGGTTACACGGCCGAGCGTATGCAGCTGGTCGTTCGACCACCCCGGGCTCGGCGCGCCGCTGATGTACCAGTTGGCGCCGTTGTCGGCGAGCAGCATCCCGTAGCGCTTCAGGGCGAGGAGGACGATCCGTGCCTGGCGCGGGAACGGGCGGACGTCGAAGCTTGCCTTCAGGCGAACGCGCAGCCCCATCGGCGGCAGCGACGGATCGTTCGAGCTGCTGGCGTAGTGGCGGGCGGGCCAGAGGTAGGCACGGCGCGTCCGCTGCGCCGTGAAGCGGAGGGCATGGTCGATCACGCCCCGGCGCGCCTCGTCGTAGCGGGCGAGCCCGGGAAAGATCGGCAGGCCGGCGGCGTCGGCCGATGTCCAGCCCGCAGGGCGAAGTGCGTTCGAGCGCAGGTTCCAGGTCGCGCCCGCCCAGGCCTGCCAGCGACCGCCCGCGCGCGTGAGGCCCCCCAGCTCGTAGAGGCGACAGGCGCTCTTGTCGAGGAGCAAGGCATGGTGGTCGCTGCCGTATTCGATGTGGACCCGCTTCGGGATCGGGTAGCCGAGGTGGTCGCTCTCATCCGAGTACTGGAAGGAGACCTGCGAGCGTGGCGTTCGGGCCGAGACGACGTCGAAGGGGATCCCGATCGGGCCGCCGTCCCACGTACCCGATCCGAAGTCGGCATGCAGCCCGGTGCCGAGCCCAATCGAGCGGATCAGCGCGGCGGAGTTCGGTGCGACCGGCAGCGTGTCGACCCGCTGGTTCCAGGGGTTGGAGGCCGGGAAGACCGGGCAGCGCGGGGCGGCAGGAAGCCGGAGCGCGGCCGCCGAGCCGGAGAGGCCGGCGAGAACCAGTGCGGCGAGGAGGGCGCGGACGGCGCGCATGCTGGCTGTATCGGCCTGCGGCGGGTTCAGCCTTGAGCCTCGTCGGTGCACGCTCGGCAGTCCGCCCGCGCGATCCGCGCCAACCGGTAAGTCCGCCGGGCGAGGCGCTGCTCGAAGCGACCGAGTGGGCCAGCGGGGCGCTGGCCGGGAAATGCCTAGCGGCGGCTTTCCCTGAGCCTCGCCTTGTGCGCCCGCTTGCCCTCCTGGTAGCGGGCGAGTGCCTCTGCCGAGTCGACATCAGCGAGCGTCGGATGGTTCGGGACGAGCTCGCGGGCGGCCTCGATGCCGAAACGCTTCGCGAGGACCGCGCCGAGCGTCCTCGTCTTCATCTCGCCGAAGCCCGGCAAAGCCGCGATCCGGCGCTCGAGCTCGGCTCCGTCTGCGGCCTGCGTCCAGACGCGCGCGCCGTCGCCGCCGTACTCCTCGATGACCAACGCGGCGAGCTCCTGCACCCGCCGGGCCATGTTGCCCGGGAAGCGGTGGATCGCCGGCTTCTCCCGGAACACCGCCTCAAGCCTCGCGGGATCGGTCGCGGCGATCCGGGCCGGCTCGAGCGTCCCGAGGCGCTGCTTCAGTTTCAAGGGCCCCGCGAAGGCGGTCTGGAGCGGAACCTGCTGGTCGAGCGCGAAGCCGACCAGCAGGGCGAAGGGATCGCGCGCGATCAGTCGGTCCGCCTCCTCGTTGCCGGTGAAGTGGAGCCGTTCCGGCCCGGTCTTGCTCGCCATCAGGGCGGAGCCTACTCTCCCGCCGCCGCGGGATTCGCCGCTTCGCGACCGCCCGGGCGCTGAGCGGGCGGGTGAGGGATCTCGGACTCGAGCCAACGACGGATCTCGGCATCCGAGCGCAGGCGGACGAGGCGATCGGGCGGGATCCGCGCCGGATACGTGCGCCGCTGGCGTCGGTGGCTGCGGAGCGCCCAGACAAAGAGCGAATCGCGTCCCCAGAGGGTGTTTCGCCAGGTCTCGCGGTTTCCGTTCCAGAGCTCGACGTCGTTCCTGATCCGGTGGCGGGTCCGGCGCCAGAGCCGGGCCAGCTTCACCCGCAGCGGCAGGTCGAGCCAAACGACGGTGTCCGCTGCCTCGAGCACGAGCGCGCCCAGCTTCGCCTCGTAGTTGCCGTCGATCACCCAGCCTGGCCGCTCGACCTCCGGCCGCACGCGAGCTTGGAATTCCGCCGCCGTCGGCTCGCTCCAGTTCGGGCCGTGGTGAAGCGCGTCGAGCTCGACGTAAGGCAGCTCGAGCCGCGCGGCCAGCTCGCGGGCGAGCGTCGACTTGCCGGCGCCGCTCGAGCCCTTGATGTTGATCTTTTTGCCCATCGCCGCAGGGTACGCTGGCGGCGTGGACGCGCTGGCACCCTTCGGCCCGAAAACGCGCGCCTGGTTCGAGAGCACCTTCGCCGAGCCGACCCCCGCCCAGGCGCTCGGCTGGCCGGCGATCGCGAGCGGTGCGAACACGCTGATTCAGGCACCGACCGGCTCGGGCAAGACCCTGGCCGCGTTCCTCTACGGGATCGACAGGCTGAGCGCCGAGCCGGGTCGAGGACTGCGGCTGCTCTACGTCTCGCCGCTGAAGGCACTCAACTACGACATCGAGCGCAACCTGCGCGGGCCCCTGTCCGGCCTGCGCTCGGAGCTCCGGGTGGGCGTGCGAACCGGCGATACGCCGCAGAAGGAGCGGCAGCGGCTTCTGCGCGAGCCGCCCGACATCCTGATCACGACCCCCGAGTCGCTCTTTCTGCTTCTGACCTCCCGGGCGCGCGAGCTCCTGCGCGGGGTCGAGACGCTGATCCTCGACGAGGTGCACGCCGTCGCCGGTACGAAGCGTGGCGCCCACCTGGCGCTCTCGGTCGAGCGCCTGGAGCGGCTCCTCGAGACGCCGCTACAGCGGATCGGTCTCTCGGCGACCCAGCGGCCGCTCGAGGAGATCGGGCGATTCGTCTCTGGTGGACGCGAGATCACGCTGGTCGACGCGGGCCGCGCCAAGCAGCTCGACCTGGAGATCGTCGTGCCGCTGGAGGACATGACCGTGCCGGAGGAGGGCTCCTACAACTCGGTCTGGCCGTCGATCTACCCCGAGATCCTGAAGCTCGTCCGGGAACACCGCTCGACGATTGTCTTCGTCAACAACCGCCGCCTCGCCGAACGGCTGGCGCTGCGCCTGAACGAGCTCGGCAACGAAGGCGTGGAGACGCCGCGGGAGCTCGCCCGTGCCCACCACGGCTCGCTCGCCCGCGAGCAGCGGCTCGAGGTCGAAGAGCTGCTCAAGCTGGGCGAGATCCCCTGCCTGGTGGCGACCTCCTCGCTCGAGCTGGGCATCGACATGGGCGCCGTCGACCTCGTGATCCAGGTCGAGAGCCCGAAGTCCGTCGCCCGGGGGCTGCAGCGGATCGGCCGTGCCGGACACGAGCTGCACGCCGTCTCGAAGGGCAGGATCTTCCCCAAGTACAGGGCCGACCTGCTCGAGGCGGCCGTCGTCGCCAAGCGGATGCGCGAGGGCGCGATCGAAGAGACAGTGATCCCGCGCAACCCGCTCGACGTGCTCGCGCAGCAGATCGTGGCGATCTGCGCCGACGAGGAGATCGAGCTCGGCGAGCTGCACGAGCTCGTTCGCCGCGCCTATCCCTTCTGGGAGCTCTCGCGCGTGCAGCTTGAGAACGTGCTCGACATGCTCGCCGGCCGCTACCCCTCGGACGAGTTCGCCGAGCTCCGGCCTCGGATCGTCTGGGACCGCACCGCTGGGGTCGTCCGGGGCCGGCAGGGCGCCCGGCGTCTGGCCGTCACGAACGCCGGCACGATCCCGGACCGAGGCCTCTTCGGCGTCCACCTCGTTGAGAGGGGCGGCCGCGTGGGCGAGCTCGACGAGGAGATGGTCTACGAGGCGCGCGCGGGCCAGACGTTCCTGCTCGGCGCCTCCACCTGGCGGATCGAGGAGATCACGCGCGACCGCGTGCTCGTCTCGCCGGCTCCCGGCGTGCCCGGCGCCGTCCCGTTCTGGCGCGGCGAGGGGGTTGGGCGCCCCTACGAGCTCGGCCGGGCGGTTGGCGAGGTCTCCCGCGAGCTGACCGCGCTGCCGGAGGCGAAGGCGAAGGCCAAGCTGCAGCAGGAGCACTCACTCGACGAGCGCGCCGCCGAGAACCTGCTCCGTTTCTTGGGTGAGCAGGCAGCGGCAACCGGCGCCGTCCCCTCCGACCGCACGATCGTGATCGAGCGCTTCCGCGACGAGATCGGCGACTGGCGGCTCTGCATCCTGACCCCCTTTGGCGCCCGGGTGCACGCGCCCTGGGCGCTCGCACTGGCCGCTCGCGTGCGCGAGTCGCTCGCTCTCGATGCCAACGCGATCTGGTCGGACGACGGGATCGCGCTGCACCTGCCCGACGCCGACGCAGCCCCGCCGACCGAGCTCGTTCTGATCGATCCGGAGGAGATCGAGGACCTCGTAGTCCAGGAGGTCGGCAACTCGGCGCTCTTCGGCGCGCGCTTCCGCGAGAATGCCGCCCGCGCGCTTTTGATCCCCCGCCGCCGCCCTGACCAGCGCACGCCACTCTGGCAGCAGCGGCTGAAGGCCCAGTCGCTTCTGCAGGTGGCGCGGAAGTACCCCGCTTTTCCGGTCGTCTTGGAGACCTACCGCGAGTGCCTCCAGGACGTCTTCGACCTGCCTGCCTTGCAGCGCCTGCTCCAGGGTCTGCGGACTCGGCAGCTCGATCTGGTCGACGTCGAGACGCCCTCGGCGTCGCCCTACTCGGCCTCGCTCCTCTTCGACTACGTGGCGAACTACATGTACGAAGACGACACGCCGCCGGCGGAACGACGGGCACAGGCGCTCTCGCTCGATCGCGAGCTCTTGCGCGAGCTGCTTGGACAGGACGAGCTCCGCGAGCTTCTCGACGCCGGCGCCCTCGAGCAGGTCGAGCAGCAGCTGCGGGGAGACCCGCGCAACCCGGACGAGCTCCACGACCTGCTGCGGCTGCGCGGCGACCTTCGCCCCGGCGAGTTCGACGAGGCCCAGGCTGCGATCCTGGAAGCGGAGCGTCGAGGCGTGCGCGTTCGGGTCGGTCGGGAAGAGCGGCTGATCGCGGCCGAGGACGCCGGCCGCTACCGCGATGCGCTCGGCGCGATGCCGCCCTCCGGCCTGCCGGAGGTGTATCTCGAGGGTGGGGAGCGGCCGCTCCGCTCGCTCGTCTACCGCTACGCCAAGGGCCGCGGTCCCTTCACGACGGCCCAGGCGAACGAGCGGTTCGGGATCGACGTCGAGTCGGTCCTGCACGAGCTCGAGCGGGAGGAGCTGCTTGTCCGCGG
The DNA here is from genome assembly GCA_036378475.1 of Gaiellaceae bacterium. Taxonomy (GTDB): domain Bacteria; phylum Actinomycetota; class Thermoleophilia; order Gaiellales; family Gaiellaceae; genus 13-2-20CM-68-14. The sequence continues at coordinate 19,279 of DASUWJ010000037.1, read as the reverse complement.
CGAGCTGCGTCCTGGTGGCAGCGAGCGCGAATGGTGCGAGCCCGATGTCTTGCGCCGCTTGCGGCGCGCGTCGCTCGCGGCGCTGAGGAAGGAAGTCGAGCCTGCGGAGCGGGCGACCCTGGGGCGCTTCCTGCCGAGCTGGCACGGGATCGACCGGCGGGCGACGCTGCGCGAGGCGCTCGTGCCCCTGCAGGCCCTGCCGCTTCCGGTCTCGCTCTGGGAGGCCGAGGTGCTGCCGCGCCGGGTCCCGCGTTACGCGCCGGCCGAGCTCGACCAGCTTTGCGCCTCCGGCGAGGTCGTCTGGGTCGGCGCCGGCCCCGACCGGGTCGCCGTCTACTTCCGAGACGACGCCCCGGTGCTCGGCCAGGTCCCCGCGGCCGAGCGTCCGGCAGGCGAGCCCCACGAGCGTCTGCGTGAGGCCCTCGCAGGCGGCGCCCTCTTCTGGTTCGACCTGCTCCGCGAGACCGGCCTCGAGACCGGCGAGGCGCTGCCGGCGCTCTGGGACCTCGTCTGGGCCGGCGAGGTGACGAACGACGCCTGGCAGCCGCTTCGGGCCGGACGTCGCTACGGCGTGCCGAAGCCCGAGCGACGGCCGCGCAGGTTCTCGCGCCGCCGGGCGAGCGAGCTCACGGCCACGCAGGGCCGCTGGTCGCAGACCGCGCGCCTGTTCGCCGGGCAGCAGCCGGAGCGGCGGGCGCTCGCGGAGCTGCTCCTGGAGCGGCAGGGAATCGTCACCCGTGAGGGTGTTCGCGCGGAGGGAATCGCCGGTGGCTATGGCGCCGTCTACGGCGAGCTGAAGGCGCTCGAGACGGTAGGCCTCTGGAGGCGCGGCTACTTCGTGGAAGGTCTCGGCGGGGCGCAGTTCGCGCTCGGAGGGGCGGTCGAGCGCCTGCGCGAGCTGCGGCCCGCCGAGGGCGGCGAGCCCGACGCGCTCGTGCTCGCGGCCGCCGATCCCGCGCAGCCCTACGGCGCGGCGCTGCCCTGGCCGAGGCGGGCGGGGGCGAGAGCCGCTCGCGTCGCGGGAGCGCACGTCGTCCTGCTCGGCGGCGAGGCGGCTCTCTTCGTGGAGCGGGGCGGCCGCTCGCTCGTCTGCCTGCGCGAGCCGGACCAGGTCTGGCTCCGCCCGGCGCTCGCGGCGCTCGTGGCGTACGTCCGCGACCAAGGCGCCAAGAAGCGCCTCGCGGTCGAGCGCTTCGACGGCGAGCCCGTTACCGAGAGCGAGGCGATGCCGCTCCTCGTGGAGGCCGGCTTTCTCGCCGGCCCCCGGCGCGCCGTGCTGCGTCCCTAGCGATGCCCGAAGGCGATTCGCTCGCCCGGGCCGCCCGCCGGCTGCAGGTGCTCGTTGGCGAGCGGATCGAGGCCGAGGCCCCCCATCCGCGGCCCGCGGTCAAGCGGATCGCCGAGCGGATCGACGGCCGCAGGCTCGTCGGTGTCTCGGCGGTCGGCAAGAATCTCGTGCTCCGCTTCGACGAGGGGGTCGTCCTGCGCAGCCATCTGCGCATGTCGGGTCGCTGGCAGCTGCGGCCGCGGGGAGCGAAGCTCGCCGGACGGCCCTGGCTCGTCCTGCGCGGGCGCGAGCAGGAAGCGATTCTCTGGAAGGGGCCCGTGCTCGAGCTGGACGATCGGGCGATCCGCCGGCTGGGACCCGACATCCTCGCGAACCCGCCCGACCTCGACCGGATCGTTTCGAACCTGCGCCGGGATCCTCGTCGTCGACTTGGCGATGCGCTCCTCGACCAGCGACTGGTCGCCGGAATCGGCAACCTCTGGCGCGCCGAGGCGCTCTGGGAGGCCCGCGTCTCACCCTGGCGCCGGCTGGCCGAGCTCTCGGACGAGGAGCTGCGCGGGGTCTTGCGTGCCGCCCACGAACTGATGCGCGCCTCCGTCGGCAGCGGCCGCGAGCGCCGCCTGGTCTACGGCCGGGCTGGCCGGCCCTGCCGCCGCTGTGGCACCCCGATCCGCTCGCGCGGGCAGGGTGACGACAACCGTACCGCCTACTGGTGTCCGTCCTGCCAGGCAGGGGAGGAGCCGCAGAGCGCGTACGGGTAGGCGTGGCCGTGCGCGCTCCGCATCTGCACCGCTCGTTGCGTCTCTTCGCGCTCGCCTCGTTCGCGCTCCTCTCCCAGGATGTCGCGGCCGGCGCCGAGATCGAGTTTTCGTTCGAGGAGCATGACGGGGGCAAGCGGCCGCTGTACGAGTACCGCCCGCTGGTCGGCGCCTACGTCGAGGCCCGGAGCGGCCGCCTCGCGGCGCTACCCGACGCGCTCGCGGCGCTCGATGAGCTTCGCGGCGAGCCGGCGGCTGCGATCTACGCGCGCGCGCACGCGGGCGGCGAGCCCAGCGAGGCTGATGCCCTGCTGCGAACGGTGCTCCTGCCGGTCGTTCTCGCCACTGCCGAGAGCTGCGGCGGCTTCGACTGGAGCGACGAGGCGTTCGAGCGAAACTACGCGGAGCTTGAGCGCTCGCTCTTCGGCGAGCGCCACGCCTACGCGGCCCTCGCGCCCCTAGTCGGCCTCGCCGCCGGCAGCCAGGTCGAGCTCGGCCGGGGGCTCCGCGTGCGCGTGGCGGCAGCCGGCGAGCTGGCCGCGCACTGGCCCGAGGCGACGCGGCTCTTGCCGCCCTCGTTCGGGCGGGAGCCCGACCGCGTCTGCGTGCTCGAGCTGGAGCGGCCGCTGCAAAGAGACGAGGCCCGAACGCCGGATGCCCCAGGCGAGCTCGCCGACGCGGTGTCCGCGCTTCGGCTGGCCACCTCCGCACCGGTCGCCGCAGGCCCCGTGCTCTTCGAGCGGCTCGACTGGCGTCCGTTCGGAATCCGTCCCGTACTCCCGATCGCCGCGACCCAGCCGCCCGGCGAGCCCTCGCGGCTCGACCCCTTCCGTGGCAGGCTCGCGCGTGACCTGCTCGAGCGGATCTCGAGCGCTGATGATGATCCGGAGCTCTCGGAGGCCCTCGACCGCTGGGAGTTGTCGCTCTTCGCCGCGGAGCCGTTTCGCTCGGAGCAGCTGCGCGAGTCGCTCGGCGCGCTCCTCGGGGGTGCGGACGGGCTCTGGGCGGCCACGGTCCGAGCCGCGCTCCTCCTCGGCGAGACGGCGCGGGAACGGGCCGACCAGCTCGAGCGCCTGCGCGCCCTCGGGAGCGGTGAGCCCGCGACGCCGGCGACGGTGGATGCGATCCGACGCGCCCTGCTCGAGACGCTCCTGCACGGCGACCGGCAGGCGCTCGTCTCCGCGCTGGACGAGTCGCTGCTCGGCCTGAGGGTGCGTCCGGCCGGGTTCCTGAGCGCGCTTGCCTCCTAGCGCTCTCCGGGAGACCGCGCGGCCACCGCTGAGGCGAGGCTCGGCAGCGGGTCGAGGCGCGGTTTCTCGGGCAGGACCCGGGCCACGAGGCGCGATAATCGGGGCGTGGCGGAGCATGTGATCCACTGGGACGGCGTCGAGCGGGAGCACAGTGAAGCGGGCTCGATCGCAGGCTGGTGGAGCGACCTCGGCGAGGCCGCGGGCAGCGTCAGGGTCGGCCTGCAACGAATTCAGGTCGACCCCGGCAAGCGCTCGACACCGCTCCACATGGAGGGAGACGAGGAAGAGATCTTCTACGTCCTCGGCGGCTCGGGCCGTTCCTGGCAGTTCGCGAACGACGAGTTCTCGAGCTATGAGATCCGCGCCGGCGACTGCCTCGTCCACCTCGCCGGGCACGAGGCGCACAGCGTCGTCGCAGGCCCGGAGGGGATCGACCTGCTTGCCTTCGGCGAGCGCGCCCACAATCGGCTGACGTACTTCCCGCGCCTCGAAGGGGCCCGCATGGGACCCGCCTGGGCCGAGAAGCTGCCCGAGCACCAGTGGACCCGGGAGGCAGCGCTCGGCGAGCCCGAGCTTCCCGAGCCGAGCCCGCGGCCGGGCCGGATCGTCAATTTCGAGGAGGTCGAGGAAGAGGAGTGGGGGCGCGGCGACGTAGGCATTCGAACGCGCGATCTGGGCGTCGCGGCGGGCTCGGTTCGCACCGGCCTGAACCGAAACCTGATCGAGCCGGGAATGCTGAGCTGTCCCCCGCACTGCCATTCGGTCGAGGAGGAGCTCTTCGTCGTGCTCGAGGGCGAGGGCGTGGTCGTGCTCGGGGACAGCGAGCGGCCGGTTCGGCCGGGCCACGTCGTCTCGCGGCCGGCGGCCACGCGGATCGCCCATTCCTTTCGCGCGGGTGAGCGGGGGCTGACGCTGCTCGCCTACGGGACGCGCGACGACGCCGACATCGCCTACTACCCGCGCTCGCAGAAGGTGAACCTGCGCGGCGTCGGGGTGATCGGGAGGATCGAGCGGCTCGACTACTGGGACGGGGAGGAGGGCTAGGGGCTCGAAGGCGCTGCTCCTCGCAACGCGTGAGGGGCCGTACGGTGCAAATGCGCCGCTGCCGAGGAGGGCTTTCGGGCCGGCGATTCGGCCCCCTTTTTCGCGACCCGGCGGCGATCTCGCCTCCGCGACCGCGAGGCCGGAGCATGCGCCGGCCCGAGTGCCGGGCCCGCCCGCAGGCGACCCGGCGGCGAATTGACGGAAAAAACGCTGCATTTTCGCCGAGAAAGGGTTCGGCTACTATCAGACGAAAGAAAGGGTCTGATGGGGCTGGCACGCTTGCTTCCGCGACCGGGATCCCGGGACGACATTTCGAAAGGAGTGACGGTGGGGAGGGTCATCGCCTTCGCCAACCAGAAGGGCGGCGTCGCCAAGACGACCACCACCCTGAACCTCGGGGTGGCATTCGCCGAACAGGGCATGCGCGTGCTGCTCGTCGACCTCGATCCGCAGGGGAACCTGACGATGAGTCAGGGCCTGAACCCGGACTCGATCGAGCGTTCGATGTTCGACGTCTTGGTCCACCGGCTGCCGATCGGCGAGGTGATCCACCGGGCGGAGGTCGACCTCGCCGTCTCCTCGATCGACCTTGCTGGAGCAGAGCTTTCGCTCTCGAGCATGATCGGCCGCGAGCGGGCGCTCGAGAAGGCGCTCGCGCCGGTTAAGGACAACTACAACTACATCCTGATCGACACGCCGCCCTCGCTCGGCTTGCTGACGATCAACGCGCTCGTCGCCTCCGACGGGGTAATCGTCCCGGTCCAATGTGAGTACCTGTCCCTGCGTGGCCTCGTCCAGCTCGAGAACACGCTCTCGATGATTCGTGAGAACCTGAACCCCGAGGTGGGGATTCAGGGGATCCTGCCGACCATGTACGACAACCGCACCCTCCACTCGCGGGAGGCGGTCGAGATCCTGCAGGAGAACTTCGGCGACCTCGTCTTCGATACGAAGATTCGCAAGACCATCCGCTACGCCGAGGCTCCCGTCAAGGGCAGCTCGGTGCTCAAATACGACCCGTCCGGGAGCGCCGCCGAGGCCTACCGCGACCTGGCGAAGGAGGTGCTCAATGGCGCGACGCCGCGCGAGCATGCGTGAGGGCCCGCTCGCCGAGCTCTTCCGGGCGACCGAGGCCGCCCAGCGGCAGGCAGACAAGGACCCCGCCGAGCCCAAGCCCGAACCGGAGGCGAGCGCCCAGGCGGCCGAACCGGCCGAGGAGACCGTCGAGCACGTCCCGGAGTTCGTGCGGCCGCGCGAGCCGCAGCCGGCCCCGATTGCGGCCGCGCCCGAGCCCGAGCCTGTTCTCGAGCCCGAGCCCGTCCCTGAGCCCGAGCCCGTCCGGCTCGAGCCGGTTCCCGAGCCGCCGCCTCTGCTCCAGTCTCTGCCCGAGCCGGCGCCACGCCTGCATCGCGCGCCGCGAGGCGAGAGCGCCGCCTATCTCGCGGTGATCAAGGTCGTCGGCGTGGGGGGCGCGGGTCTGAACGCGCTCGACCGGATGATGGACGCCGGCATCGCCCAGGTGGAGTTCATCGCGGTCAATACGGATATCCAGCAGCTCCGGATGAGCGACGCACCGGTCAAGATCCACATCGGCCGCGACCTGACCGATGGTCTCGGCTCGGGCGCCGATCCCGATCTCGGCCGCAGCGCTGCCGAGGAGTCCTATGACCAGCTGAAGAACGCCCTCCGCGGCTCGGACATGGTCTTCGTCACCGCCGGCGAGGGTGGCGGCACCGGCTCGGGCGCCGCTCCCGTCGTCGCCCGGATCGCGCGCGAGCTCGGCGCGCTGACCGTCGGGATCGTGACGACGCCTTTTCGCTTCGAGGGGACGCGCCGCCGCAGCACGGCCGAGCAGGGCGTCGACGTGCTGCGCAAGAACTGCGACACGGTGATCGTGATTCCGAACGAGCGTCTGCTCGAGGTGCTCGACAAACAGACCTCGATGCTGGACGCGTTCAGGATCGCCGACGACGTGCTTCGCCAGGGTGTCCAAGGGATCTGCGATCTGATCACGCTGCCGGGCCTGATCAACCTCGACTTCGCCGACGTGCGGACGATCATGAAGGAGGCAGGGAACGCCCTGATGGGAATCGGGTTCTCGACGAGCGAGAACCGTGCCCGGGAGGCCGCCGAGCGCGCCCTGCGCTCGCCGCTGATCGACCAGCAGGTGCAAGGGGCCAAAGGCATCCTGCTCTCGATCGCGGGCGGCGACGATCTCTCGCTGTACGAGGTCAACGAGGCCGCGGAGGTGATCCGTCAGGCCGCGACCGAGGAGACGAACATCATCTTCGGAGCGACGGTCGATGAGCGCCTGAGCGGACAGGTCTGGGTGACCGTGATCGCGACCGGCTTCGGCACGGGCGGGACGAGCCCGCGGGTGTTCGACGAGCGCCCGCTCCGCGAGGACGCGCTCGAGCCGCCGAGCTTCCTGCAGGGCTAGCGAACCGCTAGCGGACGCAGGTCTGGGGCCGCTCGCCCGCGAACGCCGCCAAGGCGCTCGTCGCGTCCACCTGGAACGTCAGGGCGATCTTCTCGGCCGCGGGCGCTCGCAACCGGATCATCGAATCTGAGCCCGGATCGAGGCAACCGCTCGAGGCGACCCAGTAGGGCGAGTAGCGGACGGCGAGCCGGTAGGTCCCCGGAGCGTCCACGCTGACCGTGAGGCGCGTCTGTGTCAGCTTGACGACGCGCGCAGCGGCGGGTCCCGTGATCAGCGGCACGGGCGAGGGAACGGCGTAGATCCTGATGTGCGCTTGCTGGAAGACCTGCGCGAGGCCGGAGCGCCCGCTCCGCAGGAGCGCGGCCTCGCTGCGGGCGCTGTAGTCCGCGGGCGCGTCCGTCAGGACGACGTAGCGGACGCCGAGTGAGTGCAGCCAGGACAGGTAGTCGCCGCGCGCCAGCGCTTTGTCGTCGTAGAGCAGGCGGTTCTGGGGGAAGTCGTTCTGCCTGAACCAGCCGCGCGCCAGCGGCACGCCCGCGCGCGGCAGGTACACCGCGTCCCAGTGGGCAGCAGTGTCGACCGCCTCGACGCGGTAGGAGGGGCTCAAGTGCCGGTGGAGGTAGGTGACCGCGGGACGCCAGTAGGCCGCCGAGGCGGCTGGGTCGGTCGAGGTCCTCAGAAAGCTCCAGGCGAGCGGGGTCACGTTCCACGAGGTCGCGAGCACGACGACGATGATCGCGACCGGCAGGGGACGCCACTGGCGGAGCGAGAACAAGAGCACGGCCAGCGGCACCGCGACGTAACGGAGGCGGTCGACGTTCTCGCCGAGCGAGGAGGGAATCGCGAAGGCGGCGAGTGCCGCGGCGAGGTAGACGACGAAGACCCAGCGCAGCACCGAGGCCCGCTCGACCCGCCACGTCACCGCCGCCCCGAGCACGCAGAAGGCGCAGAGGGCGAGCAGCTCGTCCCAGGAAAACGGGTAGCGGCCGCCGTCGGGAAAGAGGCGCCAGAGCACCGCCTCACCGAGACCCATCGCGCCGATGATCGCCGCCGGCACGATCAGCTTGCGCCGGTTCTGCCAGCTGCCGAGCCCGATTCCGCCGAGGACGAGCGCGAGCAGGAGGAAGGCGAGCGGGCTCGCGGCGAGGGCCAGGGCGGCGAGCACGCCGAAGCGCCAGCGCGAGCCGGCCTGCAGCGTCCAGATCGCGAGCAGCGCAAGCGCGATTCCAAGCGCGAAGGGAAACGCGGCCGAGAGGACGAGCCCCGCCCAGACGACCGAAAACGTCCGACTCGACCAGCGCGCGGTCGGCCCGAATTCACGTCCCAGCACGACCGCGAAGGCGAGAGCAGCCGTCGCGATCGTGGCCACCGCGAGCAGGTTGATCCCAAAGAGCGCCGCGAGCGGGTAGTAGAGCAGGCTGTAGGTGACGAAGCTGTAGCGCCCCGCGTACCAGAAGTTGTTCCAGAGGGCGAAGCCGTGCTGGAGGAAGACCGTGCGCTGGTAGGCATGCGCCGCCAGGTCCGCGCCGGGAGGCCCGAGCCAGACGAGGAGCGAGGCCACAAGCGCCGCCGCTCCGGCGCAAAGGACAGCTTCGCGCCCGACCGTGGTGAGGCGGTCGTTCACGGGCCTGCACGATAGCGCGGACGATCGGACAGCCGGCCGGGGTTGCCGTTTACCCCGGTTACCCTTGGCCCCGTGCGAGGGGCAGTAGCCGCCGGCCATCCGCTGACCGCCGAGGTCGGTGCGGAGGTGCTGCGGGAGGGTGGCAACGCCGTCGATGCCTGTATCGCCGCCGCATTCGCCTCGTGGGTCGCCGAGAGCCCGCTCACGGGCCCGGGCGCCGGCGGGTTCCTGCTCGTTCGCACGGCCTCGGGAAGCGTCCGTCTGCTCGACTTCTTCGCCGCCGTCCCCGGCCGCGGGCTGCGCGCCTCGCCGCACGAGATGGAGGAAATCGATGTCGAGTTCGACCGGGACACCTCGCAGATCTTCCGGATCGGGGCTGCCTCGTGCGCGGTCCCCGGCGCGATCGCTGGGCTCGAGGCAGCCCACCGGGCGTACGCGAGGCTGCCCTGGGCGCGGCTGCTCGAGCCCGCTGTCGCAGCCGCCCGCGAGGGGGTCGAGCTGACCCGGCCCCAGGCGTACCTGCACGCGATCCTCGACCTGATCCTCCGCCATACCGAGGCCGGCCGCGAGGTCTACGGACCCGGCGGGACCCGCCTCCTCGCTGGGGCGAGGCTCGTCATGCCGGAGCTTGCGACGACGCTCGAGACGCTGGCGGAGCAGGGCGCCGCCGCCTTCTACCAGGGCGAGCTCGGCAGGCGGGTCAGCCGCTATGTCCGCGCCGAGGGCGGTAGCATCACGGAGGCGGATCTGGCCGGGTACCGCGTGATCGCGCGCCGACCGGTCCGGGCAGCCTTCGCCGGGCACGAGTTCGTCTCGAACCCCCCGCCCTCCTCGGGTGGAGTCCTGATCGGCTACGCGCTGCATCTCTTTGCCCGCCTCGGCGCGGGAGGACCGCCCGGAAGCGCGGGGGCGATCGCGCTCCTCGCCGAGGTGATGCGGGAGCAGACCCGCGCCCGGGGCGGCAGCTTCGTCAGCGAGCTCTACCGGGGCGGGCTGGCTGGCCGGCTCTACCAGGAGGAGCGGATCGGGGCCGCACTGGGGCGGATCTCCGAGCGGCGCCCCGGCCGCTCGGAGCGGGCCGGGAGCCCCGGGACGACCCACGTCTCGGTCGTCGATGCCGCCGGCAACGCTGCCTCGCTGACGGCCTCGAATGGCTCCGGCTCGGGCGTAATCGTGCCGGGGACCGGGATCCATCTGAACAACATGCTCGGCGAGTACGACCTGAACCCGGCCGGCAACGGCCGGAGCGGTCGGGGCGCAACAAGCGGCCGCCGGTTGACGAGCATGATGGCGCCCTCGCTCGTCCTGCGAGAAGAGCGGCCGAGGCTCGTCGTCGGCAGCGCCGGCTCGGTGCGCCTGCGTGGCGCGATCCTGCAGATCGTGCTCAATGTCGCCTTGCACGGGATGTCTGTCTCCGAGGCGATTGACGCGCCCCGGATCCATGTCGAGGAGCCTCATGTGCACTGCGAAGGCGGCTCGGATCCCGCGCAGCTCGACCGGCTCGAATCCTGGGGCTACGAACTCGTCCGCTGGCGGCGGCGGAACCTGTATTTCGGCGGCGCCGCCGCGGTCGAGCTGCGCGCGGACGGCTCGCTTGCCGCGGCCGGCGACCCTCGCCGCGGCGGACACGGTGTTGTCGTCTAGGCCCGGCCGCTCCGGGGCGATTGCCCCGAGGGCTAGGTTTGCTCCATCGCTTCGGCCGAGGGACCAGTGCGGGATGTGATCATCAGGCGGGCCCGACCGGCGGATGCCTCCGCGCTCGTCGAACTTGGCCGAGCCGTCGGCGCCGAGCCCGAGGGCTGGTTGATCACCGCCGGTGACTGGCGCGGCCGCGGCGACGAGCGGCGGTATCTGCGCGCGGTACGCCGCTCCTCGCAGGCGGCTGTCTTCGTCGCCGAGTCGGACGGCGAGATCGTCGGCCGGCTCTCGCTCGTTCGCGATTCCCACCCGGCGAGCCCGCACGTCGCCGACCTCGGACTGATGGTGGCCGCCGGGCACCGCCGCCGCGGCATCGGCCGTGCCCTGCTCGAGCAGGCGGTCGAGTGGGCCAAGGAGGAGAGGATCGAGAAGCTCGAGCTGCACGTATTCCCGCACAACGAGCCGGCGATTCGCCTCTACGAGCGCTTCGGGTTCGAGCGCGAGGGTGTGCGGCGGGGGCACTACCGCCGGGGCGGAGAGCTCCTCGACGCCGTGCTGATGGCCTACCGGCTGGACGGCTCGACCTCTCCCTAGACTGGCCGCTTGACCCATCTGGTCGACACCCTCGGTTTGCCGTTGATGTTCGCGATCATCGCGCTCGAGACGCTCGGCCTGCCGGTCCCCGGGGAGACGGCGCTGATCGGCGCCGCGGTTCTCGCCCAGCGAGGTCATTTCGACATAACGGTCGTGATCGCCGTCGCCGCGGCCGCAGCCTCGGTGGGGGGCATCGGTGGCTACCTCGCGGGGCGGAAGGGCGGCCGCGAGCTGATCGGGCGCTGGCGGCTGCTTGAGCGCTTCGAGCAGCGCGTCTTGCCTGCCTCCGAGCGGTTCTTTCGCCGTCACGGCTCGAAGACGGTCTTCTTCGCCCGGTTCCTGCCCCTGATCCGGATGACCGCATCGCTCCTGGCCGGGTTCAGCCGCATGTCCCTCGCTCGCTTCGCGCTCTGGAACACGGCGGGAAGCATCCTCTGGGCGATCGTGATCGGGCTCGCGGCCTACTACGTCGGCGACGCGGTCGGCCGGTACGGCCTGGTGGCGGGGCTCGCCGTAGTCGTTGCCGCCGGGATCGCCTTCGCGGCCCAGCACTACTGGCGGCGCCGCCTGCTGCGAGGCGAGTCCTAGCAGGGATCCGGGGCGCCGGCTTGAACTCCTTCCGCCGTGGGGATGCTGGCAGGGCTCTGTGAGGCAGTTGATGCCCGCCCCTATATGCGCGGACACGGCGCCAGGGTCGGCGAGCTGGCGGAGGCGGTCGCGCTCCGGCTCGGCTGGGGCGGCGAGCGCATACGCAGGCTTCGAATCGGCGCGCTTCTGCACGATCTCGGCAAGCTCGCGGTGGCCGACGAGATCTGGAGCAAGCCGGGCCGGCTGAGCGAGGGCGAGCTCGCCGAGATCCGCCGCCATCCCGCCGCCGGCATGCGGCTGCTCTCCAGGCTGCCCGATTTCCGATTCGCGATCCCGAGCGTCCTCTTCCATCACGAGCGCTGGGACGGGCGCGGCTACCCGTTCGGGTGTAGGGCCGGGGCGATTCCGCTCGAGGCGAGGGTGCTGGCGCTGGCCGACGCCTTCGACGCCATGACCTCGCCGCGTCCGTACTGCCCGCTGCTGTCTACGCCGGAGGCCTTCGCCGAGATCGCCCGCTGCGCGGGCTCGCAGTTCGACCCCGCGATCGCTCAGGTCTTCATCGGCCTCGGCACCCTTCAGACCGCCCGGCCCCTGGCCGCCGACGGCTAGGACGGGCGAGGACGACTCCTCGGTCGCTTTGCCCGCCGGGCGGGCGGGCGATTCCGTCCGGCTAGAGCGAGCCCCAGACCTCGAGCTTCGAGCGCGTCCTTCTGATCACCTCGTCCGTGAACTCCGTCGTGCCCGCCTGGCCGCCGAGGTCGGCGGTTCGGACCCCGTCGCTCACGGCCTCGAGGCAGGCCTCGCGAATCGCGCGCGCAGCCGTCCGCGCGCGCTCGTCGCCGTAGCCGAGGAGCGCCGCGGCGGCCAAGATCATCCCCATCGGGTTGGCGACATTCTTGCCCCGCAGGGAGGGGGCGGTGCCGTGGGCCGCCTCGGCCATCACCACCCGCGGCTCGAGCCCCTCGTCGAGTGCGATCACGAGCGATTCTGAGCCCGCGATCGAGCCGAAGAGGGGGAGCACCAGGTCGGAGAGGATGTCGCCGTCTCGGTTCAACGAGGGGATCACGAGCGGATCCCCGCTCGAGGAGAGCAGGAGCGCGAACGTCGCGTCGATCAGCTGCGGCTCGTAGCGCACGGCGGGATGCCGCTCCGCGGCCGCGTCCATCTCCTCCTTCAGCATCCCCTCGTAGAGTGGGCTGACCGTGTACTTCGGCCCACCGAAGACCTTCGCGGCGGTGCGCTCGGCGAGCTGGAAGGCAAACTCCGCGACGGCACGGCAGACCGAACGCTCGATCCGCTCCGTCCGGAAGGCCAGCTCCGCCTCCCCCTCGCCTTCACGCCACTCGGTGGCGCCGTAGGCATCCCCGACCGCCATCCGGACGACCGAGATCGGGGAATGGACGCCCCCGAGCGGGGCGATGCCGGGGATCCGCCGGCCGGTGCGGACGATCACCCGGCCACCGATCTCCTCGCGCAGGATCCGGTTCGGCGAGCCGACATCCTCGGCGCCCTCCGGCGTCACCGTCGCCGCCTTCAGGCCCAGGCCCGCAGAGACGAGCGCCTTGGCCGCCTCGTGGACGACCTGATTACGGGTCGCGCGCCGCGACTCGAGCGACAGGTCGAAGCGCCGTAACTCGAGCTGGACTCCGCTCACGTCGGCGGCGAGGACCCGCAGCGCTTCCTCGAGCAGTTCCTGGCCTGTGTCGTCGCCTTCCAAGACGACGATCGCCTTCGTGTCCATAGGCGGGCGATTGTAGTTGCGGGATTACGGGTCGCCGCCAGCGGCTAAAGGGCGAGGCGTGACGAGAAGAGGAGGCTGGACACGGGTCGGTTCGCGACGGCATTTCCGCTACATCGACGGGCAGGGCCGGCGGATCACCGAGACGGCGAAGCTCGAGCGGATCCAGGCGCTCGTGATCCCGCCGGCCTGGAAGGAGGTCTGGATCTCGCCCCGGCCCGGCGCCAAGCTCCAGGCGACGGGAGTGGATGCCGCGGGTCGGCGCCAGTACATCTACCACCCCGACTTCCGCGCCGCCCAAGAAGAGGCGAAATTCGACCGGCTGATTCGTTTTGCCGACTCGCTGCCTGCCTTTCGCGAGGCGATGTCCGAGCACATCGAGCTCGAGCCGCTCGCACCGGAATGGACCTGTGCCGTGGCGGTTCGACTGATCAATCTCGGCTGGTTCCGGGTCGGCGAGGAGCGCTACACGAAAGCACACAAGACATTCGGGATCACGACCCTTCGCAAGAGCCACGTCAGCGTCCGGGGGAGCCGGATCGCCTTTCGCTTTCGGGCCAAGCACAAGATCTGGGTGCGGACGGCGCTCGTCGACGCCGAACTGGCCGAGGCGATCAAGGTGCTGCTCAGGGTCCCGGGCGGGCGCCGTCTCTTTCGCTACCGGCTCGAGGGCGAGCTCTACAGCCTGACGGCTCGCCGCCTCAACGAGTACATCGGCAGCTTTCTGGGCGACGAATTCACCGCGAAGGACTTCCGCACCTGGGGAGGCACGCTGATCGCCGCGACTGCGCTTGCCGAGCGCGGCCCTGCCGAGACCGAGAAGGAGGCGAAGCGCGCGGTGGCGGCGGTAATGCGCTCGGTCGGTGAACGGCTCGGCAATACACCCGCCGTGGCCCGTTCCTCATACGTCAGTCCTGCCGTTGTCGACCAGTACCTCGATGGGAGAACGATCGAGGATTTTCGTCCTCGGCATTTACGTGTCCTCGGCGGCAAGGACACGGGTCTGAATCGGGAAGAGCTGGCCCTCGTCAGCCTGCTCCGCTCGTGGCGAATTCGCCGCGCGCGCAAAGCTGCTTAGGATTCCATTCTCGTTTCGTTTAGGATCTCGTCCCCCTCTAGGTAAAGGAGATCGAATCATGGCTCGCAAGACCGTCCTAGTATGTGACAACTGCGCCAAGGAAATTGACGCGAGTAAAGGCGCCACGATGCGCATCAACTATTCCGACGCGCGCCGTGGCTCAAAGCAGGCCGACCTGTGCGAAAACTGTGCCAGCGGGATGCCGGGCCACGCAACGGCACGGCGCGGCCGCCGGCCGAAGGCCGTCGCCGCGTAGAAGCGGCAAGCGGGGGCGCCAACTTTCGCGCTCTAACCGAAAAAAACGTGGGCAGGCCCGTCAGGTAGCAGGACTACCATGGGCCGATGGCCCTGACGCTGATCGCGGGCCCCGCCAACGCGGGAAAGGTCGCCCTCCTGCTGGAGCGCTATCTGGATGCGCTTCCGCGCGAACCCGTCTTGATCGTGCCGAACCGGTCGGACGTCGACCGTGTGGAGCGCGAGCTCCTGGCTCAGGCGGGAGCCCTCGTCGGTGGAGAGATCGGCACCTTCGACGACGTCTTCGAACGGCTCGCGGAGGGGGTCGCCGACCGCCGTCCCGTCGCGACGGATGCCCAGCGAGCGCTGATTGTCCGCCGAGTTCTTGCCCGGGTTCGGCTGAACGGCTGGACGCGCTCGGCGCGCTTCAGCGGCTTCGCGGACGACCTCGCGGCCGCGTTCGGGGAGCTCGAATCCGGCCTCGTCGAGGCAACCGAGCTCGGCGGCGAGCTGGCGGCGCTGTACGGTGAGTATCGCGTCGAGCTCGACGAGCTCGGTCTCTGGGATCGCGATCTTGGGCGCCGCGAGGCAGCGGAGCACCTCGCCGGCGAGCTCGGCGCCTGGGATGGCCGTCCCGTCTTCGCCTACGGATTCGAGGATCTGACCGGAGCCCAATGGGCGCTTTTGCAGGGCTTCGCGGGCCGTTCGGAGGTGACCGTCTCGCTGCCCTACGAGCCGGGCCGGCCGGCGTTCGCCTCGCTTGAGCGGACCGCGGCCGACCTCTCTGAGCTCGCGCGGCCCAGGATCGAGGAGCTGCCGCCGCGGCCCGAGGAGCGGCCGCCGGCGCTTGCCCACCTGGAGCGGTCGCTTTTCTCCGAGTCCGAACCGGATGCACCCGAGCTCAAGGGGACGATTCGCTTCCTCGAGGGCGCGGGCCGCCGCGGGACGCTCGAGCTCGTCGCGGACGAGCTCCTGGCGCTGATTCGCTCCGGCAGCCCACCCGACCAGATTGCGCTTGTCTGCCCCCGGGTCGAGCGCTACCGCGCGCCCCTCGAGACGGCGCTCGGCTCGCTCGGTGTGCCCTACGCGATCGAGGGCCGGCTGACGCTTGGCCAGACCGCGTTCGGCCGCGCCCTTCTGTCGCTGCTTCGTTTCGCGTGGCAGGACGGCGGGCGCCGCGAGCTCTACGGCTTCCTGCGCTCACCGTACTCGGGACTCGCCCGCTCGAGCGTGGACTGGATCGAAGGGCGGCTGCGGGGGCGGGCGGTCGAGACGGGTGCGCGAAGCGAAGAGGAGACGATGCGCCTGCGGGACGGCCAGCCGCTGCCGCCCCTCGAGCTCCTGCGCAAGGCGCGAAGCCCGCTCGAGGCGATGCGTGATCTGGCGCGCTTCATGCTCCGCGCCGCCCACGCCCTGGAGTCGCCGCCGCTCGACGAGGAGTCGCGCCAGGACCTGCGTGCCTTCGAGGCGCTCTCGAAGCTCGCCGACGAGCTCGCAGGCTGGCTCTCACTCGGCGGTTCGCTGACGGCAGACGAGGTGCTGGCGGCGCTCGAGCGCACGACGTGTCCCTCGATCCACGGGGGCTCGTCCGAGGCCGGCCGGGTGGACGTCGTCGATCTCCTGCGCGTCCGCACGCGGCGCTACGAGACCGTCTTTTTGCTCGGGCTCGAGGAAGGAGCGCTGCCTCGCCGCGGTGACAGCTCGCCCTTCCTGGACGACGAGGCACGGCGCGAGCTCGACGCCCGCCTGTCGCGCTCGCGGCTGGCGAAGCCAGACCCGGTCGAGCGCGACCGCTACCTCTTCTACACGGCCTGCACGCGGGCGACCACGCGGCTCTACCTCGTGCGCGAGGCGGCGAGCGACGAGGGCGCGCCGCGCGAGCCGAGTCCGTTTTGGGACGAGGTGCGCGGGCTCTTCGCCGGCGACGAGGTGCGCAGGGCGACCAAACGCCGGCCGCTCTCGGCGCTGACGTGGCCGGTCGAGGATGCCCCGAGCGAGCGCGAACGCCTCCGTGCGGTCGCCGCGCTCGCCCCACGCGAGCCCGAGCTGGCGGGCGCGCTTGCCGCTGGAAACGGCTGGGAGCGTCGTCTCGAGCGCGCGCTTGGGGCCTTCGAGCGGCCGACCCGGCTGGCGCACCCGCTCGTACTCGAGGAGCTCGCGGCGAGGACGAGCTTCGGCGTCACCGAGCTCGAGACGTTCGCCGACTGTTCCTCGATCTGGTTCATCGACCGGGTGATCGGCCCCCGCACGATCGATCAGCAGGTCGACCCGCGCCTACGGGGCCAGGTTGCCCACTCGGCGCTGCACAAGTTCTTCGTCGGGGTGCCGAAGCGGCTCGGAGTCGAGCTCATCGGCCCCGAGCAGGTAGACGAGGCGCTCGTCTTCCTGCGCGAGTGCCTGGCGGAGGCGATCGAGGGCGTCCGCATGGAGCTGACCGAGCTGCAGCGCCTCGAGCTCGAGCAGGGACTGCTGCGGGACCTCGAACAGTTCGTCCGCGACGAGGCCGCCTCGGAGCTGCAGCTCGTCCCGCGCCGCTTCGAGCTCTCGTTCGGCTCGGAACGCTCGCCGCAGGAGCTCCAGCGTGGGCTCGAGCTCGGCGGTTTCACGCTCTCGGGAAAGATCGACCGGATCGACCTCGACCCCTTCAGTGCGCGCGGGATCGTGCAGGACTACAAGTCGGGCAAGACCGCCCACTCCGCCGCGCAGATCGAGTCCGAGCTGAAGCTCCAGATTCCGCTCTACATGCTCGTCCTGCGTGACCTCGTCGGCGTCGAGCCGCTCGGGGGCATCTATCGGGCCCTCTCGGGCAAGCGTGATGCGCGGGGCCTCCTGCGCGCGGAGGCCAAGGAAGACGGGGTACCGGGCTTCTCGCGCCACGACTACCTGGACGAGGAAGCCTTCTGGGCCCAGGTCGAGCGCGCGCAGGAGCTGGCTCGCGGCTTCGTCGAGCGGATTCGCGGCGGCGATGTCGTCCACGACCCCAAGGGGGGCGACTGCCCTCCGTGGTGCGAGCTTTGGCGGATGTGCCGCGTGAAGCGGGCATGAGCCGGCGCGAGCCGAATCCCGAGCAGCGAGCCGCGATCGACGCGCGGGGCCACGTGTTCGTCTCGGCCGGGGCCGGGACCGGCAAGACGCTCGTCCTCGTGCAGCGCTTCGCGAACGCCGTCTGCGACGAGGGCCTCGACGTGGGCTCCGTGCTCGTGATCACCTACACCGAGCGGGCCGCCGGCGAGCTCCGCACCCGGATCCGGCGTGAGCTCGTCGAGCGCGGACGGTTCGACCTGGCGCGCCAGCTCGACGGTGCCTGGATCTCGACCATCCACGGCTTCTGCCACCGCTTGCTGAAGACGTACCCGTTTGCGGCCGGGCTCGACCCGCGCTTCCGCGTGCTCGACGACAGCCAGGCGCGCGTGCTGCGCGGCGAGGCCTTCGAGGAGGCGCTCGCCGAGTTCTGCGCCGGGGACGAGCCGAGGCGGCTCCGGCTGCTCGCGACCTACGGGTCCGGCGGGCTGCGCCGACTTTTGACCGGGGTCTACGAGACGCTGCGGGCCGCGGGGCGCCCGCTCGACCTCCAGGTCGGCGAGGACGCCGCGCTCGGGCAGCGGCTGGCCGCGCTCCGCGAGGCAGCCCGCTGCCTGGCCGACGAAGAGGGCTACGAGGAACAGCGCGCCCAGGCCGTGCGGCTGCTCGAGCTGCTCGAGCGCGACCGGCGGGCCGACGATCTGCTCGATCTGTCCGCGTTTGCGACGCGGGGCGGACCGCGCGAGCGGTTTGCGAGCTACGAGGCCGCTCGGAAAGCGGTCGAGCAGGCCGCGCTCGACGAGCTGGCGAAGCGCGACCGCGAGCTTCTGCAGGAGCTGCTCGAGGCCTTCGCCCGTGCCTACGCGGTGGCAAAGGAGCGCGAGGCCGGGCTCGATTTCGAAGACCTGCAACTGAACGCCCGCGACCTCCTGCGCGAGCACGCCGAACTCCGGCAGCGGGAAGAGTGGCGCTTCCGCGCGGTGATGGTGGACGAGTTTCAGGACACGAACCGGTTGCAATGCGAGCTGATCGACCTGCTAGCCGGCGAGGAGCTCTTCTTCGTCGGCGACGAGTTCCAGTCGATCTACGGCTTCCGCCACGCCGACGTCCACGTCTTCCGCGAACGCCGCGAGCAGGCCGGCGCGCTCTTGCCCCTGACCCTGAACTACCGCTCGCGCCCCGAGGTACTGGCGGCGGTCAACTTCTTCTTCGGAGCCGACTTCGGCGACGAGTTCCAGCCGCTCGCGGCCTCGGGCGAGTTTCCGGACCCGGTCTTCGGCACGCCGGTCGAGCTGCTCGTCACCGACAAGGCGAGCTACACCGGGACGGGCGTCCACTGGCGCCGCGGCGAGGCGCGGGCGGTCGCGCAGCGCGTACAGGAGCTCGTCGATTCCGGGGCTGCCCAGCCGGGCGAGATCGTGCTCCTCTTTGCGGCCGGCACCGATGCGGAGTGGTACGAGGAGGAGCTGCGGGCGCGTGGTCTGCCGACCTACCGAATGACCGGCCGCGGCTATTTCGGCCAGCAGCAGGTCGCCGACCTGCTCGCGTATCTGCGGCTCCTGCACAACCGCTACGACGACGAGGCGCTCGTGACGGTGCTCGCCTCACCCTTGGTCGGTGTCTCGAACGACGCGCTCGTCCTCCTGCGCCGAAGCGCGTCGAAGCGACCGCTCTTCAAGGGGCTCGAGCGCACGCTTCCGAGCGGGGTCGCACCCCGAGACGAGCGGCTCTTCCAGGCCTTTCGTCAGCGCTTCGAACGGCTCGTCACGGCCGCCCGGACACTCTCGCTCGAGCGGCTCTGCGAGGAGATCGTCGCCGCCCACGACTACGACCTGGCCGTGCTCGCCCAGTGGGACGGCCGCCGGCGCTACGCCAACCTGCGCAAGCTGGCGCGGCTGGCGCGCTCCTACGAGGAGCTCCGCGGCACCGACATCGAGGGCTTCGTTCGCTTCGTCTACGAGCAGGACGAAGCGGGCGCGAGGGA
>DASUWJ010000036.1:0-14844 GCA_036378475.1 Gaiellaceae bacterium | reverse complement strand
GGCGGCGCCGCGCGCGCCGGCTGGTACAGCTACACGCCGCTCTCCGAGCGAGCCTTCTCGCCCGGGCACGGGCAGGACCTCTGGATCCTGGCCCTCCACCTGACCTCGATCTCCTCGATCATCGGCGCGATCAACTTCATCGTCACGATCCACAACATGCGCGCACCCGGCATGAGCTGGATGCGCCTGCCCCTTTTTGTCTGGTCAATCGAGGTCTACGCGATCCTGATCCTGCTCGCCCTGACCGAGCTCGCGGGGGCGCTGACGCTTTTGCTGCTCGACCGCAACGTGGGCACGCATTTCTTCGACCCGCGGCACGGGGGTAGCGCCGTCCTCTACCAGCACATGTTCTGGTTCTTCGGGCACCCCGAGGTGTACATCATGGTCCTGCCCGCCTTCGGGATCCTCTCGGAGGTGATCCCCGTCTTCTCCCGCAAGCCGATCTTCGGCTACAAGGCGATCGCCTTCTCGACCGTCGCGATCGGCTTCTACTCGATGCTCGTCTGGGCCCACCACATGTTCTCGGTCGGGCTCCCGAACGCGCTCAACATCTTCTTCATGCTCTCCTCGATGACGATCGCGGTGCCGACCGGGATCAAGATCTTCAACTGGATCGCGACCACCTGGCGCGGCAACGTGATCCTCGACACGGCGATGCTGTTCGCGCTCGGAGCCGTCGGTGTCTTCACGATCGGCGGCCTGTCCGGGATCGCGCTCGCGGCCTTCCCGTTCGACTGGCAGGTGACCGACACCTACTTCGTCGTCGCCCACATGCACTACGTGCTCTTCGGCGGCTCCGCCTTCGCCCTCTTCGCCGGCTTCTACTACTGGTGGCCGAAGCTCTTCGGCCGCTTCCTCGACGAGCGGCTCGGAACGCTCAACTTCTGGCTCTACTTCGTGGGGATCAACCTCGCCTTCTTCCCGCAGCACTTCCTCGGCCTGCTAGGGATGCCACGCCGGGTCTGGACCTACTCGGAGCACGGCTGGTGGGCCGTCTGGAATCTGGTCTCGACGATCGGCGCCTTCGTGATGGCGCTCGGAACGCTCGTCTTCCTGATCAACGTCGTCAAGACGGCGCGGGTCGGCAGGCGCGCCGGGCACGACCCCTGGCTTGCCGACACGCTCGAGTGGTACACGAGCTCACCGCCGCCGGAACACAACTTCGACAAGGTTCCCTACGTGACGAGCGCGCGGCCGCTCCGCGACCTGCGGCGCCGGATCCAGGAGGCCGAGGCGCGTGTCTGACGCTCGCAGCCGACTCGCCCGGGCCCGCTTGCCCCGCCGCTCGGTGGTCGCCACGTGACCGAGCCTCTGCCCGAAGCCCCGCCGCCACGCACCACCCACGAGCCGCAGGATCCGGAAGGCGCTCTGGCGCGCAAGAACATGCTCTTCGGGCTGGCTCTCTTCGGCTTCGTCCTGCTCCTCTTCGGCGCGACGATCCTCGTCGCCTACGTCTATCTCGCCCTCGACTGACCGGATCTTCATCACGGAGGTGGCCGAGCCGCCCCCGGGCATCCGGCTCGCGGTCAAGGACCTGCTCGATACCGCCGGGCTGAGGACGACCTACGGCTCGGCGATCTTCGCCGAGCACGTGCCGGCGCAAAGCGCGCAGGCGGTCGTCCTGCTCGAGCGGGCGGGCTATGCAAACGTCGGCAAGGCGAACCTGCACGAGTTCGCCTACGGCGTCACCTCGGAGAATCCGCACTACGGCGACGTGCCGAACCCACTCGCCGCCGGGCGGATCGCGGGCGGCTCGAGCGGCGGCTCCGCCGCCGCGCTGGCTGCGGGGCTCGTAGAGGCGGCGCTTGGCTCCGATTCGGCCGGCTCGATCCGGATCCCGGCCGCCTGCTGTGGCGTCGTCGGCTTCAAGCCGACCTACGGGCTCGTCTCGAGCGAGGGCTGCTTTCCGCTCGCCGCGAGCTTCGATCATGTGGGCCCGCTGGCCAGGGACGTCGCGGCCTGCGAGGCGATGATGGCCGCGCTCGCGCCCGGCTTCGAGCGAGCCGAGCTCGCACTCGAGGACCTCGAGGTGGGCTTCGCCTGGTTCGAGCACGCGCGGCCGCTCGTAGCGGGCCGGGTCACCGAGGCGGCCGCCTCCTTCCCACACCGGCGCCAGCTTCGCCTTACCCTGCCCGAGCGGCCCGACTGGGGCCCGCTGTTTCGGCGCGAAGCGCTCGAGTCCCACCGCGGTCTCTACCCGGAGCGCGCCGAGGACTACGGCGACGACGTACGCGAGTCGCTCGCTGCTGCGGTCGAGCTGACCGACGACGAGGTCGAGGCGGCGGCCCGCGTGCGCGAGCGCCACCGTGAGGAGGTGCCGCAGGCGCTCGAGGGACTCGATCTGCTCGTCACCCCAACCCTGCCGGTCGTCGCGCCGCCGTACGGCCAGGGCGACAGAACGACGCTGACCAAGTTCACCTCGCTCTTCAACCTGATCGGCTGGCCTGCGCTCGCCCTGCCGTGCGGGAGCGCCGAGGACGGCTTGCCCGCCTCGATCCAGCTGGCTGCCCGGCCCGGCCAGGATGCGCTCGTCTTGGCTGCGGGAGCCGCCTTGGAGCGAGCCCTGTCCCTCGACTGACGTCACTCGTTCGGGTGAGGCCGAGGCAGGTGTGGCCTGCCGACCTATAGCCAGATGGCCTGCGCACGCTTTGCCGCCGCGTCCCTGCTCGCGCTCGTATTCGCCTCCTCGGCGCTCGCGGACAACTCGCCCTCGCCGGTCTCCGCAACGAGCTCGCCCTCCGGGCTGAAGGCATTCCTGTTGCGTGCCGACGAGCAGGCCGGGCACACGTTCTCCCGGACGCCAGCGTTTGCCTGGCAGCCGGTCCGCGGTGCCTTGAGCTACGAGTTCGAGCTCGCGACGAGTCAGCGCTTCGCCGACAACGCGATCGTTTACGGCGAGGTCGGCCTGAAGAGCCCCGTCGAGTCAGTCCCGATCGAGCTCCCCTGGAGCAGCGGTATGGACTACTCGCTCTACGCGCACGTCCGCGCGATCACGCGCAATGGCCCGACCGCCTGGAGCACGCCCTACGGATTCGCGATGCGCTGGACGAGCGTCCCCCAGCCGCTCTTGCCCGGCTACCCCGGCCTGCTCCGCTGGACGACGGTGCCCGGGGCGACCGCCTACCAGGTCTGGGAGATCGACACCGGCAAGATCTTCACGACGCTCACGAACGTCGCCGACGAGCGTGAGTACTACACGTTCCACCAGGACCCGGCCTGGACGAGCGCCGTCCACTGGCGCGTGCGCGCGATCCGCAACGTCCCCGTCGCGACGACGCCGAACGGAATGCCGATCACGAAGTACGGACCGTGGTCGCCGATCTACACGTCGGTCAACCCGCCGTTCGCCGTCGGCGGCCTGAGTACGATCGGAACCGTCTCCGACGTCGTCTCCGACTCGCTCACACAGCGCGCTCACCGGCTGATGCCGGCCTTTGTCTACTCCGGCAACCTCTCGCTCGCCGGCACGCCGGAGGAGCTCTACCACGTCTACGTCTTTACCGACCAGGACTGCCTGAACATGGTCTACAACGGCTCGATCGTGGGCAGCCCCGCCTACGCGCCGCGGACGACGGGCGCGCTTGCGATGCCGGGCACGCTGACCGACATCGCGACCGCACGCTCCTCGTACCTTGGTGACGGCGATCCGGGCGCCATCTTCACCTACGACAATCAGCGCATCGTGCCAACCGACGTCGGCAGCACGGCCACCTACCCTCCGATCGATCTCTGGGATACCGACTGGCCGAGCGGCCGCTACTACTGGACCGTGATGCCCGTCGAGGCCAAGACGAGCCAGGACGTCGCGACGACGCTGACGAGTGCGGCCGCGATCGGCTCGGGCACGCTCTTCGTCGGCAACGCCGGCGGCTTCGCCCCGGGCGATCAGCTGAACCTCGGCCAGAACGCGACTCAGGAGACGGTCGTCGTGACCGCGATCGCGGGCAACACGCTGACGATCGGCGGCGGAACCCGGTTCTTCCACCCGGCCGGCGATCGCGTCGCAAAGCCCGCCGGCCAGATCGCCTACCACGACACCGAGCTCGCCCAGGACGCCTGCAGGGCGGGGCGGGTGCTGACGTTCGGCAAGTCGAGCGAGCCCGTCGTGACCGCGACCAGGGCGCCCTACGTCTCCGGGCTCTCGCCGAACGGGAAGCTCGTTGCGGCCAAACGCTCCCGCCCCACGATCTACGGCCCGCCGCTCGTTGCCTGGGCACCGGCGCTGAGCGCGGTCGACTACGAGATTCAGTGGAGCAACTCGCCCGACTCGTTCCCGAAGGCAAACGACAAGGTGACACAGGCGACCTCGTTCGTGCTGCCGGTCGGCTACGGCACCTGGTACTATCGCGTCCGCGGCCTCAACTACGCCGTGCCGACGAGGCCGCAGATGTCGTGGTCCGACACGGTCGCCCTGCGCGTCACGCAGCCGCAGTTTCGGATCGTCCGCTAAGGCGTCGCTGTCATAGTCTGTGCCGCCGTGGTTCGCTTGGCGGCACTTTTCGCACTGGTGCTCGCGTTGACGCCTCCGGAGGCCGGCTTCTCCCGAGGGCGGGGCGACCACCCCTCACTCAGGCGCACCGCGATCTGCCTCGGAGCTCGCGTTCACTTCGCAGCGCCCGGAACGCCAGGTGCACCTGGGATTCCCTGGGTCCGAAGCGGTCCGATCGAGGGATACCTGTTCTACTACGGGCAGTTTCCGCACCAACCGGGACCTGCTCGGGCAGCGATCTACACGCACGGATTGGCTCCCAGCGGATCGACCAAGATCCTCTGGTACGTCCGCGGCGGGGCCCTCTATGCCACCCTGAAGGGCCTCCGCCTCGACGGGTCTGGGGCCTTCGTGCAACGCCTGGTACGGGCGTCGAGCGGTTTGCCCTCGATCGTGGCGGTACCGACTCCGGGCTGCTGGCAACTTACCGTCAGGTCGGGCCATCGCGTCGGGCGGTTCGCGTTCGTCGCCATCGACGCGTAGCCCTCTCCCTCACTCCTTGCTCGGCCCCGTGCCGGGCACAGCGAGCGAAAGCCGCAGCTCGCCGGGCGCCGAGTCGGCGGCCGTCACGCTAACTTCGGGCCAAGAGCTGCGACTCGCGGCGGCGCTCGACGAAGCGGGCCGCACCGATCCCTGCGCCCGCGAGCACGAGCAGCGGCCCGGCGACGATCAGGGCGTAGAGCAGGAGCTCGGCTTCCCTGAGCAGGACGCCGCCGGCGCCGCTCAGCGTGCGGTTGAATCGACTCGCCGGCGCCGCATGCCTCGGCCTGGTCGTCAACTCCAGGGCGACCCGGGCGAGCTGGGCGCGCGCCACCGTCGCCGCCCTGCGCTTCGTCAGGTAGGCGAGCCGGGCCCCGTCCGCCTCGATCCGGGCGCGGGCAACGGGCGTGATCGGCCCCGCCTCGAGCCGCGCGATCTCCGTCCGCAGGCGCGCGATCTCCTTGGCCTGCTCGAGCACCTGGTCAGTGACGTCGAGCAGGGACAGGTTCTGGGCCAGGATCGTGCCGAGGCTCGAGTACTCCTGGAGCGCGTCCTGCACCCGGTCGACCGGCACGCGCACGATCAGCGCGGCCGCTCCGCCCTGCGCCGGCGTCGCGTAGCGGACGTAGGCGACGTAGCCGCCGAGTAGCCGCGCGAAGCGGATCGCGCGCTTGGTCGCATCGGAGAGGGCGGCGACATCCCGGACCTGGACGCGCAGGTAGGCACCGTACTGCTGCAGGCGCCCGGGCAGAGTCGGAACGCCCTCCTGAAAGGCCGAAGGCGACCGCGCGTGCGCAATCGACCGCTCGGGCGAAGCAGCCCGGAGAAGCGGGACCGCCGAAGCTTTCGAACCGCCACTCACGCTTCGAAATGCGACCGGGCCGTGCCGGTTCGCAGTCGGCGCTCCCGAGTGCACGATCCCCTCGAGGAGGGCGCCGCCGACAGCCACCGCGAGGAGCGCCGCAATAGCGACCAGCGCGGCCCGCCGCGGCGGCGCCAGAACGAGTCCCCGGCGGCTCGGTGTTCGCTCGGCGGCGAGCGCGAGCACCTGCTGGCGCAACTCGTCGGAGGCGACCGGCCGGGCCGAACGAAGTGCGTGGGCGAGCTCAGGCGACCGCATCGGCGCTCACCATCCCCTCGACCTTCTGAAGGGCTCGGCTCAGGCGGGTCGAGCACGCCGTTGGGCTGATCCCGAGTACGCGCGCGGCCGTCTCGCCGTCGAGCTCGAGCACGACCCGCAGCGCGACGACCTCGCGTTCTGCCCGGGACAGCTCCGCGAGCGCGTGCTCGAGCTCGGGGGAAAGACCCTCGCCGAAGCTCGGCGGCGCGACCTCGCGCAGCTCGCGCACGGCGTAGCGGTCCTCGCGCCGCCGCCGGCGCTCCTCGGCCCGAAAGTGATCGAGCGCCGTCGAGCGCGCGAGCTGGCAGAGCCAGGTACGGGCACCCCCGCGGCGCGGATCGAACCTGTGCCAGCGCCGCAGGGCGCGCTCGAAGGTCTCGAGCGTCAGGTCTTCGGCGAGGGAGTGGTCGGCGGTCAGGTAGACGAGATAGGCGTTGATGTCGTCGAGATGCTGCTCGGCGATCGCGGCGAAGCTGAGTTGCTCCGCGGACACGCCCTATCTACGCCGCCGGCCTCGGCTTACGTCACAGCAGCGCGGACCGCGGCCTCGTAGATCGGGTCGCGCGCGAGCCGCTCGAGCTCGTCTGAGAGCAGATCGGCGGGGAGCGGCGGGTCGCTGGGCGGAAACGGCGCCGGCTCGCCGTCGATCTCGACGCCGACCAGCTTGGCCGCCGGCTCGTGCTCGAGCTCGACCGGCCGCTCGAGCCGGGAGCTCAACCAGCCCGCGAGCAGGTGCGCCTGCGCCGCCGTGCCGGTCACCTTGATCCGCTTCAGCTCTGCGATCTCCGGCCACAGCGAGGCAAGCATCGGCCGCCAGCGGCTGGTTCGCGCCCAGGCGATATCGGAGACCGTTACGCGCTCGAACTCCTCGGCCAGCTGGGCGTAGGCACGCGGCAGGTCGGGCCACTCCGCGCTGTCGATTATCAGGCGATCGACCACCTCGACGAGCTCCTCGAAGGGAGCCGAGCCGAACGGCGGCGAGCCACGCCAGCGCAGAAAGACCGGCAGGTCGGTGATCAGAAGCGGCTCGACCACGCTCGCCGGGTGCTCCGCGCTCGTTCCGTGCAGCCGGATCCGGATCGTCTCCGTACAGACCATCCGGCTCTCTCCGGTGCGAAAGCACTCGAGCGAGACTCCGCCCTCCAGGCCACCCTCGCCCGACTGGGGCAGGAGCACGATCGTCCGCGAGGGGTGCCGCTCGGCGAGCCCGGAGAGCACATCCTCGGCCGCCTCCACCCACTCTTCGGGCACCCAGGCGATGTGCGTCATCACGCTCGTCCGCAGGCGGGCGGCCGATTCCTCGGCGCTTCGCAGCGAAGCGAGCTCGTGCTCGATCTCGCCGACGGAGGCTAGTGCCGTCTCCATGCGCGTCCGTCCCGCTTCAGGAGCTCGTCGGAGCTCGGAGGGCCCCAGGTGCCGGCCTTGTAGTTCGGGAACGAGGGCCGGTCGCGGCGCCAGGCGGCCACGATCGCGTCCACGAGCTGCCACTGTTCGTCGACCTCGTCCGAGCGCGTGAAGAGGGTGGCATCCCCACGCATGCAGTCGAGGAGCAGGCGCTCGTACGCCTCGGGCATGTCCGTTCGGAAGGCGCCGCCGTAGAGGAAATCCATGTGCACGGTCCGGATCTGCAAACCCTGGCCCGGCACCTTGGCCCCGATCGCGAGCGAGACGCCCTCGTCGGGCTGGATCTGGATCAGGAGCACGTTCGGCCGCAACCCCTCCGCCGCCAGCTCTTCGAAGGGCGGGTGGGGGGCGCG
Source organism: Gaiellaceae bacterium (assembly GCA_036378475.1). Classification (GTDB taxonomy): domain Bacteria; phylum Actinomycetota; class Thermoleophilia; order Gaiellales; family Gaiellaceae; genus 13-2-20CM-68-14. The sequence goes on along the minus strand of DASUWJ010000036.1, from coordinate 6,998 downwards.
CTTGAACTGAATCGCGATCGTCGTCTCCCGACGCGCCAGCCGCTTGCCCGCCCGCAGGTAGAAGGGCGTGTCGGCCCAGCGCCAGTTGTCGACGTAGAGCTTGGCCGCGACGAAGGTCTCCGTCATCGAGTTCGGGTCGACCTCGGGTTCCTCCCGGTAGCCGGGGACCTCCTCGCCCTCGACGAAACCGCGTCCGTACTGGCCGCGGACGACGTGCTTCGGACCCGGCGTGTGGATCGACTTCAGCACCTTCACCTTCTCGTTTCGAACCGACTCGGAGGTGAAGTCGATCGGCGGTTCCATCGCGGTCAGAGCCAGCAGCTGCAGCTGGTGGTTTTGGAAGATGTCCCGGATCGCCCCGGCGTGCTCGTAGTAGGCCGCCCGGCCCTCGATCCCGATCGACTCGGCGACCGTGATCTGGACGTGGTCGATGAACTGGCGGTTCCAGATCGGCTCGAAGATCCCGTTCGCGAACCGAAGCGCGAGCATGTTCTGGACCGTTTCCTTGCCCAGGTAGTGGTCGATCCGGAAGATCTCGCTCTCGTCGAAGTACCGCTTGAGCAGGGCGTTCAGCTCCTGCGCCGAGGCGAGGTCGTGTCCAAAGGGCTTCTCGACGATCAGCCGCATCCAGCCCTCGGCGGAGCGGCGCTTGCCGATCGCCTCGACGATCGGCTCGAACGCATCGGGCGGCACGGCGCAGTAGTAGACGCGATTCCCGCCCGTGCTCCGCTCCCGGTCGAGCTCCTCGAGCGCGGCGACGACGCGGTCCTCTCCGCCTTCGTCCGCGAACTCGGTCGCGACGTAGCGCAGCCCGGCCGCGAGCTCCTGCCAGACATCCTCGCGAAACTCGTCGCGCCCGAACTGCTGTACGGCCTGCTTCATCCGCTCCCGGAACCCGTCGTTCGTCTCCTCGCTCCGGGCGACGCCGACGACCCCGAAGTGCTCGGGCAGCAGGCGCCTGAAGGCGAGCGAGTAGAGCGCCGGAAAGAGCTTGCGCTTGGTCAGGTCGCCCGAGGCGCCGAAGATCACCATCGCGCACGGGTCGGGCGTCCGCGCGATCTGCAGCCCGGCGAGGAGCGGGTTCGCTTGCTGGAGCTCCTCGGCGAGCGCCATCAGCGTGGGTCGGGGCTCGCCTTGGCCTTCTCGATGGCCTTGATCGCGTGGCCGCCGAACTGGTTTCGCAGCGCCGCGGCGACCTTGGCCGAGAACTTGATCTCGTCACGCGAGGCGAAGCGCGCGAAGAGCGAGGCGGAGATCACGGGCGCCGGCACGTTCTCGTTGATCGCCTCGGTGATCGTCCAGCGGCCCTCGCCGGAATCCTCGACGAAGGGGGCGATGTCGTCGAGCTGCGAGCCGTGCTGCTCGAAGGCGGAGTGTAAGAGCTCGAGCAGCCAGCTGCGAACGACGGAGCCGTAGCGCCAGATCCCGGAGATCACGTGCAGGTCGAGCTCGTACTCGCTGTGGTCCATGATCTCGAAGCCCTCGGCGTAGGACTGCATCAGGCCGTATTCGATCCCGTTGTGGATCATCTTCACGAAGTGCCCCGCGCCGGAGGGGCCGACGTGGGCGTAGCCGTCCTCGGGCGCGAGCGTCTCCAGGATCGGCTCCAGGCGCCCGACCGGCTCCTCGTCGCCGCCCGCCATCAGGCAGAAACCGACCTCGCGCCCCCAGATGCCGCCCGAGACGCCGACATCGACGAAGTGGATGCCGCGCCGCTTGGCTTGCTCGTAGCGCCGCTTGGAGTCACGGAAGTTCGAGTTGCCACCGTCGACGATCGAGTCACCCTCGGTGAGGATCGAGAGCAGGCGCTCGAAGGTCTCCTCGGTGATCTTGCCCGCCGGGATCATCATCCAGACCGCGCGCGGCGCCTGCAGCTGCTGCGCCAGCTCCTCGAGCGATCCGGCCGTCGACTCGACGTTCGGGTCGTAGGTCTTGACGTCGTGACCGCCTTCGCGGAGACGCTCGCTCATCCCCGTGCCCATCCGGCCGAGGCCGATCATTCCGAGTTCCATCAGATCTCCTCCAGTCTCACGCGCGCCACGCGGCGGCCGCGCTCCTTCAGGGACTCGAGATCGCCGGCCGCCTGAGCGCGGATCAGCCGGGCGAACCCGAACGGCCGGCCCGGGATCGGCAGCTCCTCACCGGGATCGTCGACGACCTGCAGGAAGAGGCCCGTGTTCGGACCGCCCTTGTGCAGCTGACCGGTCGAATGCAGGTAGCGAGGCCCGAGCCCGTGCGTGACGACGCAGCCGGTCTCTGCCCGCGCGCGCTCGAGCAGCGGTTGCAGGGCCTCCTCGCGCCTCGGGTCGATGAACGCCTGGATCGAGACGTAGTCGCCCTCGTTCGCCTGGGCGAAGAGCTCCTCGGGCGAGGACTCGGGCTCGAGCTCGACGTCACCTCCCTGCAGTACCTCGTTCGTTTTGTCCTTCGCCGCCTGGACGTTCGGCTGGTCGAACGGGTTGAGCTCGAGGTACGAGCCGGCGACGGCGACCGCGAACTCCCAGCGGAAGAGCTCCTGGCCGAGCTCGTAGGGATCCTCGAGGCGGACCTCGCCGCGCTGGCGGTCGGGCCCCTGCGGCGACTCGCCGGGTGCGGGGACGAGCCCACGCCCGTTCTTGCCCGTCGACTCCGCGATCAGCTGCTCGGCCCAGAGCCCGAAACAGCCCTCCGTCTCGTCGATGCAGATCTTGTCCCGGCCCTGCCGCCAGCCCTCCCCGAATTGCTGGCCGAGCTCGAGGCCGGGGTTCCCCTCGGCGAGCCGGCAGGCCTCCACCATCTCGGCCGCTCGTTCGAGCAGTCGCTCCAGATCGAGCCCGAGCAGGGCCGCCGGTACGAGCCCGAAGGGCGACAGCGCCGAGTAGCGCCCGCCGATCGTCGGCTCGCCGGCGAAGACCTGCCGGAAGCCGCGCTCGTTGGCGAGCCGCTCGAGCGGGGAGCCGGGATCGGTGATCGCCGCGAACTGCTCGCCGCGCTGGCCTGCCTGCTCCCAGAAGAAGTCGAGGTGGGAGCGAGTCTCGAGCGTCGTGCCCGACTTCGAGGAGGCGATGAAGAGCGTCCGCTCGAGCTCGATCGAGTCGAGGACGTGGCGGATCAGGGCGGGATGCGTCGTATCGAGCACCTGTAGGCCCTCGCCCCCGAAGGTGCGCTGGAGGACGAGCGGCGCCAAGCTGGAGCCGCCCATCCCGAGCAGGACGAAGGTGTCGATCACGCCCGGCGCCGCCACGTCCTCGACGAAGCGCTGCAGCTCGCCGATCCGCTCGCGCATCCGCCGCGGCTCGTCGAGCCAGCCGAGCCACTCCGCCTCGTCCGAGCCGGTCCAGACGGTGGCGTCGCGCGCCCAGATTCGTTCGACCAGCTGCCCGGTCGCGACGGCCAAGGTCAGGAGGCCGCCGCCGCGAGCTCGCCGCGTTTGGCGCCGATTCCCTCGAGCAGCTCCCGGAAGGAGTCGGCGAACTTCTGCACGCCCTCGCTCTCGAGCACCGAGACGACGTCGTCGTAGTCGATCCCGGCCTCGGCTAGCTGTTCGAGGACACGTTTCGCCTCGTCGAGACCCTGCTCCAGCGTCGGGGCGACCTCGCCGTGGTCCTGGAAGGCCTCGATCGTCTCCTGCGGCATCGTGTCGACGGTCTGCGGGCCGATCAGCTGCTCGACGTAGAGCACGTCCCGGTAGTCCGGGTTCTTGGTCGAGGTCGAGGCCCACAGGCAGCGCTGGGGCGTCGCGCCGCTGGCCTCGAGCCTTCGCCAGCGCTCGCCGGCGAAGAGGCGCTTGTACTGGGCGTAGGCGAGCTTCGCGTTCGCGATCGCGAGCTTGCCCTTCAGCTCGTCGTGGCCGCCGAGCTCCTCGAGCCGCCGATCGGCCTCGGTATCCACGCGCGAGACGAAGAAGCTCGCCACGGAGGCCACCTTGGCCGGATCGCCGCCGGCCTCGACGAGCCGCTCGAGGCCGCGGAGGTAGGCCTCGATCACCTCGGCGTGGCGCTCGAGGGAGAAGATCAGCGTCACGTTGATATTGCGGCCGCGCGCGATCATCTCCTCGATCGCGGGCAACCCCTCCTTGGTCGCGGGGATCTTCACGTACAGGTTCGGCTTGCCGATCTGCTCGTGCAGGCGCTCCGCCTCCTCGATCGTGGCCTGCGTCTTGGTGGCGTAGTTCGGGTCGACCTCGATCGAGACGTAGCCGTCCCGGCCGCCCCCCGCGTCCCAGACCGGTCGCAGCAGGTCACAGGCCTCGCCGACGTCCCGCTCGGCGAGGCGCCAGAAGATCTCCCGCGGGTCGTCGAGCTCCTCCAGGCAGGAGCGGATCTGCTCGTCGTAGGCCTCCCCGTGCGAGATCGCCTTCTGGAAGATGGTCGGGTTCGAGGTGACGCCGACGACGGCGTCCTCGCGCATCATCCGCTCGAGTCCGCCGATTTGAATCAGCTCGCGGGAGAGGTAGTCGATCCAGACGCTCTGTCCGAGCCCGGACAGCTTGTGGAGGCGCGAGTCAGACATTTGCTAGTCCCTTCTCGATTGCTTCGATTTTCTGGAGTCTTCTCCGGTAGCGCTCGCCGCCGTCGAAGTGCGCGTGCAGGAATGCCCGTACGAGGTCGATTGCGAGCGAGGGGCCGATCACCTCCGAGCCGAGGCAGAGGACGTTCATGTCGTCGTGCTCGACCCCCTGGTGGGCGGAATAGACGTCGTGGCAGACCGCGGCGCGGATCCCGTCCAGCTTCGAGGCCGCGACCGAGGCGCCCACGCCCGAGCCGCAGACGAAGATCCCCCGCTCGGCGGCCTGGCCAAGCAGCGCCTCGCCGAGCTCGAGCGCCTTGTCGGGGTAGTCGATTCGGCTCGAGTCGGTGTCGGTGCCGAGATCGACCGTCTCGTGGCCGAGCGCGTCGAGCTCCGAGAGAATCGGCTCCCGTAGCCGGACACCCCGGTGATCGAAGGCGACTGCAACCCTCATCAGGACCGTTACGTTACCGGGATGGATGGCCCTGAACTCTGGCGCGAGCTCGGACAGCAACTCCGCGTCGATTCCATCCGCTGCGCCGCCGAGGCCAAGTCGGGACACCCGACCTCGGGCATGTCCGCGGCCGATCTGATGGCGGTGCTGCTCGCCAAGTACTACCGCTACGACTTCGACCGGCCGCACGATCACCACAACGACCGGCTGGTCTTCTCCAAGGGCCACGCCTCGACCCTCCTCTACGCCATGTACCGGGCGGCGGGCGCGATCTCCGAGGAGGAGCTTCTCTCTTACCGCCAATTCTCGAGCATCTTCGAGGGGCACCCGACGCCGCGGATTCCCTGGGTGGACGTCGCCACCGGCTCGCTCGGCCAGGGCCTTCCCTACGGCGTCGGCATGGCGCTCGCCGGCAAGAAGCTCGACCGGCTCGGCTTCCGGGTCTGGGTGCTCTGCGGTGACAGCGAGATCGCCGAGGGCTCCCAGTGGGAGGCCTTCGAGCATGCCGCCTTCTACGGACTCGACAACCTGATCGCGGTGATCGACGTCAACCGGCTCGGCCAGCGTGGCGAGACGATGCACGGCTGGGATCTCGATTCCTACGCGAACCGCGCGCGCGCCTTCGGCTGGTACGCGATCGAGATCGACGGCCACGACGTCGAGGCGATCGACGAGGCCTACCTGGAGGCACTCGAGTCCGAGCGCCCGGTGGCGATCGTGGCGCGGACGATCAAAGGCAAGGGTGTTCGGGAGGTCGAGGACAAAAACGGCTGGCACGGCAAGCCGCTCGAGCATCCCGAGCAGGCGATCACCGAGCTCGGCGGGATCCGCAACCTGAGGGTCGAGGTCGAGAAGCCGGACACGAGCCGGCCCTCGCACAGCTTCGAGGGAGGGACGCTGGAGCTGCCCCGCTACGAGCCGGGCGAGGAGATCGCGACGCGCAAGGCCTACGGCGAGGCGCTGGCGGCGCTCGGGAGGGCGCGCGGGGACGTGGTGGCGCTCGACGGGGAGGTCTCGAACTCGACCTTTGCCGAGCTGTTCAAGGACGCGGTGCCGGAGCGCTACTTCGAGATGTACATCGCCGAGCAGCAGCTCGTCGCTGCGGCGGTCGGGCTGCAGGTGCTCGGCTGGCGCTCCTTCGCCTCGACCTTCGCGGCCTTCCTCTCACGCGCCTACGACTTCATCCGCATGTCGGCGATCAGCCGGGCGAACTACTGCCTCTCGGGCTCGCACGCGGGCGTCTCGATCGGCGAGGACGGCCCCTCGCAGATGGGGCTCGAGGACATCGCCTCGCTCCGGGCCGTCCACGGCTCGACAGTCCTGCATCCCTGCGACGCCAACCAGACGGCGAAGCTCGTCGCGAAGATGGCCGAGCGGGACGGAATCGTCTACCTGCGGACGCTGCGCCCGAACACGCCTGTGATCTACGGCCCCGACGAGGAGTTCGAGATTGGGGGCGCCCGCACGCTCCGGGAAGGGGACGACGTGGCGCTCGTCGCGGCCGGGATAACCGTGCCCGAGGCGCTGCGGGCGGCCGAGACGCTCGCGGAGGAGGGGATCGAGGCCCGCGTGATCGACCTCTACTCGATCAAGCCGCTCGACGAGGAGACGATCCGCTCGCTCGGCATGCCGATCATCACGATCGAGGATCACTTCCCGGAGGGGGGGCTCGGCGAAGCCGTGCTCTCCGCACTCGCCGACGGCGAGGAGCGGCCCCGCCTCGTCAAGCTGGCCGTGCGCGAGCTGCCGCGATCCGGCAAGCCGGCCGAACTCCTGGCCGCGGCCGGGATCGACGCCGAGCACATCGCCGAGGCGGCGCGAAGGCTGGTCGGCGCGCCCGTGTCCGCCTAGCGGCGGCGAGCCGACCCGCTCGCTCCGACACAGGCCCCTAGTGCGGCGCGTGCAGGTGTGAAACGGCCCGGAGCGGCAGCAGATCCAGCCCGTCCGGCGTATTCAGGTAGCCGCGGCCCCGGCCGGGCAGATCGGTGTGCCCGTACTGCCAGACGATCCGGCGGCTCCGGAAGTCGATCACGACCACCCGGTCGCGATAGTCGTC
>DASUWJ010000035.1:0-40015 GCA_036378475.1 Gaiellaceae bacterium | reverse complement strand
GCCAGCGGGCCCCGGCCGAGACTGGCAACTTCCCCGCCGGCGCCTGGAAAACGAGCAGGGGCAGGAGCATCAGGGTCGTGAGCTCGAACCAGACGACGTGGCGCAGGGCGAGGAAGCCCAAGAGGCTGGTGGCGAGCAGAGCGGCGCGCTCGAAGCCCGAGAGGGCGGCGCCGTTTCGTCGCAGCAACCAGGCGACAAGCAGCACCAGCGGGTAGAAGAGCCACGCTTTCGCCAGCGTCGTCGGTCCCCATTCCTGGACGAACCGGCGAAGCAGCGGACTCCCGAGCATGTGGTGGTAGTAGCCGGGGAGCGCGAGTCCGTACGGAGAGCACAGGGCGGCAAGCGGGGCAAGGAGCAGGACGCCCGCGCGCAGCTTCCAGGCCGCCAGCGCAGCCCCCGTGCGCAGGCGTCCGTACACGATCGTGAGGCCGGCGAGCAGGGCGAGCGCCGCGCCGAGCACGACCGAGCCGTGCAGGTTCGCCCAGAGAGCGAGCAGGGGGACTACGAGAAGGACGCGGCGCGAGGGCGAGCGGCTGTCGGCGCAGAGGAGCCAGAGCGTGCCCACGAAGAGCGGAAAGGCGAAGCTCTGGGCCCGCAGCTGCCAGGCCCACGGGGCCAGAAACAGGCAGACGAGCCCAGCCCCGAAGATCACCGCCCCCGAGCAGCCTCGCCGCCTGGCCGCGGCGACGGCTAGCGCAAACGCGCTCACCAGCAAAAAGACGTGCAGGCAGGCGGCGGCCTGGATGCCGCCGAGCCGGGTGAGCTCGTAGAAGACCAGCTGCGCAAGCCACTGCTGGTCGACCCAGCGCGCCCCGTGCGAGAGGGCCATCAGCTGGTCGTGCTGGGGCAGCCCGTGCTGGGCCACCTCGCGCCCGCTCGCCAGCGTCAGCCAGCTGTCGCCGACGAGCTCGTAGGGAGCGAGCGCTGCGAGCAGGGCGGCGTAGAAGGCCAGGAGCGCAAGCGGCAAGGCCTCGCGGCCGAGGAACCCGGGGAGCCAACGCGGGCGGCGGCGGGCGGAGAGCACGATCTGTTTATCGACACCCCGGCCCGGCGCTTTACGGGCCAGTCGGAGAGTCCGTACGCTTGGGGCCGTGGCCGAGACGCTTGCCTGGTCTGCCTACTGCGATCCGGCGCTCGAGGCGATCGAGCGCGAGCGGATCTTCGCGCGGGCCTGGCAGTACGTCGGGCACGTCGGCCGGCTCGGAGCGCGCGGCTACTTCGCCGCCCGAAGCGGTGATCTGCCGATCGTCGTCACCCGGGACCGGGAGGGAGTCCTGCGCGCGTTCCTGAACGTCTGCCGGCACCGCGGCTCGATCGTTGCCACGGGCGAGGCCGAGCGGGAGACGCTCCAATGCCCCTACCACTCCTGGACGTACGGCCTGGACGGCCGGCTGCTGGCCGCACCGCGCGCCGAGCGGGAGGGCGGCCTCGAGACCGACGAGCTTCGCCTCCGGCCGGTCCAGCTCGCCACCTGGGGGCCGCTCCTGTTCGTCAACCCGGATCCGGACGCGCCGCCGCTCGAGGAGACCCTCGGCCGGCTGCCGGAGCTCGTGGCCGAGGCCGGGGTTGACCTGGACGCCCTGGAGTTTCGCCACCGCGACGAGTCGAGCGTGGAGGCGAACTGGAAGCTCGTCGCGGAGAACTTCCTCGAGTGCTACCACTGCCCGACCGCGCACCCCGGGTTCAGCGCGCTCGTGGACGTCTCCCCCGATGCCTACGAGCTCGTCGCCGGCGACTCCTTCTCGACCCAGCTCGGGCCCCTCCGCAGGAACGAGCACGGGCTCGACACCGAGGGCGAGGTCCGCCGCAGCCAGTTCCACTTCCTGTGGCCGAATACGACGATCAACATCCTGCCCGGCCGGATGAACCTCTCGATCGGCCCGATCCTGCCCGCTGGCCCTCGCCGGTCGGAGCGCTTCCTCGACTACTACTTCGCCCCCGGCGTCGAGGAGGAGTGGATCGCCGAGCTCCTCGCCTTCGATGCCCAGGTCGGGCGCGAGGACCGCGGACTCGTCGAGAACGTCCAGCGCGGCGTCGGTACCGGCCTGATCGAGCGGGGGCGGCTCCTGCCGGAGAGCGAGCGGTTGATCGTCGAGTTCCAGCGCCGCGTCCGGAACGCGGTCGGCTGACGGGCCGAGCGCCGCTTCCTCACCTCCGTCCGGGCGGGCGGAGCGTCGCGAACTCGTCCGTGACCTCGAGCCGGGACGAGCGGAAGCGGAAGAGCGCCGCTGGGCGGCCGCCGCCCGGCCCCGGCAGGCGCCGTCTGCCGGTCGGCTCGAGCTCGCCGCGGCGCAGTAGGACGCGCTGGAGGTTGGTTGCCGAGACGTCGTGTCCGAGCGCGGCCGCGTAGAGGTCGCGGAGCTCGGAGACCGTGAACTCGGGCGGCGCGAGCGCGAAGCCGATATTCGTATACGAGAGCTTGGCCCGCAGACGGTCCCGGCCCGCAAGCGCGATCGCCCGGTGGTCGAAGGCGAGCGACGGAAGCCGGGCGATCGGATGCCAGCTGGTATCCGGCGGCAGCACCGGCTCGACGTCCGCCGGCACGAGGCCGAGGTATGCCGTCGCGAGCTCCCAGGCCGAGGGGTGCCGCTTCGGCTCGCTCAGGGTCGCGAGCTGCTCGAGGTGAGAGAGGTCGCGGACGTCGACCTTCTCGGCCAGGTGGCGGCGAATCGATCGCTCCAGGGTCTCGCCCGACTCGAGGTAGCCTCCCGGCAAAGCCCAGGCGCCGCGAAAGGGTGCGCGCGCCCGCTTCCAGAGCAGCACCCTGAGGTCGCCGGCGCGGATCTGGAGCACGACCGCGAGGGAAACCTGAGTGGGGCTGGTAGACTTGGGCACAGGTTTTAGCCTCTGAGTCGAAAACCTTAGCGAAGAGGAAGAGATGACAGACCGTGAGACCCACAGGCACCGCTTCCAGGGAGCGGCCGGCGGGCCGGTTCCGGTGAGCCGGTGACCGCCGCGACCTCCGCAGAGACCGCCGTACCCGTCCGCGAAGGCGAGTACGGCGACCGCGTCGGCGCGGTCGAGCCGGGGGGTGTCGAGTTCATCCCCGAGCGGGAGCGCCACGGCCGGCCGCTCGATCTCTTCTGGACGTGGATGTCGCCCAACCTCGAGTTCGCGACCGTCTTCGTCGGTGTCGTCCCGATCGCCTTCATCGGTGGCGGCTTCTGGCCGACCGTGCTGGCGCTCGTGCTCGGCACGGCGCTCGGATCGATCACGCATGCCGTCCTTTCCAGCTGGGGGCCGAAGTTCGGGATCCCGCAGATGGTGCAGGCGCGCGGGGCCTTCGGCTTCCTCGGCAACGTGCTGCCGGCCGGCCTGAACACGTTCACCGCCGGGGTGGGCTGGTTCATCGTCAACAGCGTCAGCGGCGCCTTCGCGCTCCAGGTGCTCTTCGGCTGGCCCTTCTGGCTCGGCTACACGCTGGTCGTGATCGTGCAGGTCGGCGTTGCCTTCATCGGGCACAACTTCGTGCATCTCTTCGAGCGGGCGGTCTTCCCCTACTTGGCGGTCGTGTTCGCACTGGCCGGCGGCGTCATCCTCTGGAAGACCCATTACGGCACTGGCTTCAATGCCCATATCTCGCCCGGTGGAGGAGCCTCGGCGGCCTTCATCCTCGCCTTCTTCATCTCCTACGGCTACGCGGTCGGCTGGAACCCCTATGCCTCGGACTACACCCGCTACCTGCCGGCCGACGTCGATCGCAAGCGGGTTGCCCTCTGGGCCGGGCTGGGGGTCTTCGTCTCCTGCACCCTGCTCGAGATCGTCGGGGCGGGCGTGGCGACGCTGCACGGAACGAGCGCCAACCCGACCGCCAACTTCACGAGCCCGCTCGGCCACGCGCTCGCCGACGCGGTCCTGATCGGGATCACGATCGGTGCGGTCTCGGCCAACGTGCTCAACATCTACAGCAGCGCGATGTCCTTCCTGACGCTCGGCATCAGGCTGCCTCTGCGGCTTCGACGTGCCTTCGTCGCCCTCGCCAGCGGCGCCTTGGGACTCCTGATCGGGCTCGTCTTCAAGGCGCAGGTCGGGCCGGGGAGCCACTACGAGAACTTCCTGCTCGCGATCACCTACTGGATCACGCCCTACCTCGCCGTCGTTCTGCTCGACTACTGGCTGCGACGCGGTGCCTACGCCGAGGGTGAATTCTTCGACCCGCACCGCTCCCGCTGGAGGGCGCCGCTCGCGATGGCGGCCGGGATCGCCGCCTCCGTCCCGTTCTGGGACCAGGGACACCCGATCCCCCTGGGCTACGTCCCGAAGCACTATCCCCAGTTCGGCGACCTCAGCTTCTTCGTCGGCTTCGCGGTCGCCGCCTGCATCTACCTGGTCCTGAACGTCCGTTCGGTGCGGTTGCGGCTCCGGCCCGCGTGAACGGGAAGCTGCTCGAGGTCGCGATCGCGGAGGCGCGGGCCGGGCTCGCCGAAGGGGGGATCCCGATCGGGGCCGCGCTCTTCCAGCGCGACGGGACGCTGCTCGGACGCGGCCACAACCGCCGCGTGCAGGCCGACGATCCCTCCGCGCACGCCGAGGTCGAGGCCTTTCGACACGCCCGACGCCGGCGTGACTACCAAGAGACGGTGCTGGTCACGACCCTGGCTCCCTGCTGGTACTGCGCGGGCCTCGTCCGCCAGTTTCGGATCGGGCAGGTCGTGATCGGCGAGTCGGTCAACTTTCAGGGCGGCAGCGACTGGCTCCGGGAACAGGGGGTCGAGATCGTCGACCTCGCCTCGCGCGAGTGCATCGAGCTGCTCGGCGCCTTCATCCGCGCCGAGCCCGAGCTCTGGCACGAAGACATCGGCGCCTGAGCCGTCCCCTCGCCTACGGCGGCTACGAGGGCCAGACGGGGTTGGCACGCCCGAGGTCGTACCTGCCGCCGCGGCGGCATTGGGGCGAGCTGTAGGCGGGCGGCATCCGGCTCGGAAGCTGCGTGAAGGCGAAGGCCGCCAGCTCGCTTGCCTCGGCCGGCGCCGCGCCCAGCCGGCGGGCGACGAAGTTGATCGCCTGCAGCGCGTAGCACTCGGTCTCGGCTTCGTTTCGCACTCCCGCCAGGTGATAGGACTCGTGCGCGAGCGCGTTCAGCGACCAGGCGAGCTGCAGCGGCTCGTTACAGGCGAGCGAGCACAGGCCGGATTTCGTCTCGCGCGAGTAGCGGTGCAGCAGCTGGCAGATCCCTTCCTGGAGGTAGGCGACCGAGGCGGGCTTCCCGTTCAGGAACTCGGTCCGGCCGGACGAGCCGTCGACTCCCGTCAGGTTTCCCGAGGAGCCCTCGCAGCGGATCGATACGTGCCGGCGCGCGAGTTCGCCCGCGATTGTGCTCAGGCGCAGGTCGCGCGTGCCCGCCGCGGCGGGGCTGGCCGCACGGTGGAGAGCCAGCGTCAGGAGCGCGAGGCAAAGCAGGAGGAAGAGCCCGGTGAGGCGCATACCTTGTTTGTCGGCAGAGCGGCCGCAGACGTTTACGCCGGCCGCGTCCGCGGGCGGGCGCAGGCGCCCGTCCCGCCGGCGACCGCCGCGACCACGCGCACCTCGCGGCCGGGTGGGGCCGCCAGTCCGCCCCGGTCGCGCACGTCGACGCCGTCCACGTAGACGTTGACCAGGCTGCGGAGCCGGCCGTGCTCGTCGAACAAGAGGTCTGCGACCGGCAACTGGCGCAGGGCGGACTCGACGCTCGGAGCCTCGAGCTCGAAGCGCGAGCGCCCGCCCGCCTCGGCCGCAAGCAGCGACGGGAGCAGGATCACTGCCACGCGCTCACCTCCACCGACAGCACCGGTGGCAGCTGGCGCGCTGCCTCGATCCAGTTCTCGCCCTCATCCGGCGAGACGAACACCGAGCCGCTTTGGGTGCCGACGTAGACCCCGGCCGGATCGAGCGAGTCGCTGGCGCCGGCCTCCCGCAGGACGGCCACCCAGGCAGCCTCGAAGGCCGGGCGGAGCTCCCAGCTCGCGCCGGCGTCGCGTGTCCGGTACACGCCCAGCCTGCCGTCGCAGCTGACGCGGTTCATGGCGCTTTCCTCCGGCACGACCCAGGCCGTGTCCGGCTCGCGGGGATGGATCGCCAGCGCGAAGCCGAACTCGCTCGGGAGGCCGTTGCCGTCGAGCCGCTCCCAGTTTCGACCCCGGTCGTCCGAGCGGTAGACACCGCAGTGGTTTTGCTGCCAGAGGCGCTCGGGACGCGCGGGATGCACGAGCAGCTTGTGGACGCACTGCCCGACCTCCGGGTAAGGGTCGGGCAGAAAGCCGGCCGCGACGTCCTTGTTGGCCGGCGTCCAGGTCTCACCGCCGTCTTCGCTGCGGAAGGCGCCCGCTGCGGAGATCGCGATGTAGAGCCGGGCGGGATCGGAGTGGTCGAGCTGGACCGAATGGCAGCAGAGGCCGCCGGCGCCCGGCATCCACCGCTCGCGCGTCGGGTGCTCGAGGACGCCCCGAACCGCCTCGAACGACTCACCGCCGTCGAGGCTCTTGAAGAGGACGCCGGGCGCGGCGCCGAGCCAGACCGTATCGGGCTCCGAGGCGTGTCCGGGCTCGATGTGCCAGGTCCGCTCGAGCGTCAGCTCGGAGTCCGCCGGCAGGCCGAGGCCCTCCGTGCGCTCCCAGGAGCGGCCCTCGTCGCGCGAGCGGTGCACCGTCGCGCCGTAGGCCGGGCTGTTCGTGCAGGCGAAGAGCGTCCCCTGGCGCGGGTCGCGCACCGCGTGAAAGACCTCCCAGCCCGTGAGCGAAGGGCCGTCGAGGCTCCAGTCGCGGCGCCCCTCGTCCGAGTGCAGGCGGAACAGGCCCTTGCGCGTTCCTGCGAGGATCAAGACGTCCACTGCGGGGAAGAAGCTAACCGCTGGCCTCGTTTTCGTCGAGGCACACGAGACCAAGGAGGATCGATGGCCGAGCTCACCGACAAGCAGCGGGCGTTCATCGCGGACAACCCCTACGTCGCCACCGTCACGACCCTCCGCCGAGACGGCTCTCCGCACGCGACGGTCGTCTGGGTCGACGCCGAGGACGGAGGCCTGACCTTCAACACGGCGGTGGGTCGGGCCAAGGAGCGCCATCTCCGCAGCGACCCGCGCGTGTCTGTGACCGTCCTCGATCCGGAGAACACCTACCAGTGGGTCTCCGTCAGCGGGCGGGCGCAGCTGACGAGAGAGGGTGCGGACGACCAGATCGACCAGCTGGCGAAGAAGTACCTCGGGGAGGACAGGTATCCCTGGCGCTCGCCGGAGGAGCAGCGGATCAAGGTCAAGGTAACCCCGGAGAAGGTCGACTCCGCGGGGTTCGACGACTAGGACCGTGCGGCCCCTGCTCTGCGACGTCGGGCCGAGAGACGGGCTCCAGAACGAGCCCGAGCCGCTCCCCCCGGCCATGCGGGCCGGACTCGTCGACAGGCTGGCCGCCGCGGGACTGCGGCGGATCGAGGTCGCCAGCTTCGTCCGCGACGACCGCGTTCCGCAGATGGCGGGTGCGGAGCAGGTCGTGGCCGCGATCGAGCGGCACGAGGGCGCCGAGTACGCCGGCCTGGTGCTGAACGAGCAGGGATTCGAGCGTCTTCGCCAGAGCGGGCTCGACCGAGTCAACGTCTCGCTCGCTGCCACGGAGTCGTTCAACGAGCGAAACGGGAATGCCTCGCTCGCGGCAGCGACAGCCCGGGTGGAGCGCATCCTCGCGGCCGCCGACCGGCCGACCACCGCCACGATCAGCGTCGCCTTCGGCTGCCCGTTCGAGGGTGAGGTCGAGCCAGGCGTCGTCGAGGAGCTCGCCGGCAAGCTGGCGGCCGACGAGCTCGTACTCGCGGACACGATCGGCGTCGCGACGCCCTCGCAGGTCAAGGCGCTGACGCAGCGGGTGCTCGCGCTCGGCAAGCCGGTCGGCTTTCACGGACACAACACCCGCAACACGGGTTATGCGAACGCGCTGGCGGCGCTCGAGGCGGGCGCAAGCGTGCTCGACTCGGCGATCGGTGGTCTCGGCGGCTGCCCCTTCGCGCCTCGCGCGACCGGCAACATCGCGACCGAGGACCTGGTCTACCTGCTCGAGCGGGAGGAGATCCGAACCGGCGTCGACCTCGATGCCCTGATCCAGACCTCCGAGTGGCTGGAGGAACTGCTTGGCCGGCCGCTCGAGGGCCAGGTCTACCGGGCCGGTCCGGCTCCCGTTGCCGCGGCGAGGTGAACAGCCTCGCGGGCGAGACCTCGCCCTACCTCCTGCAGCACGCCGACAACCCAGTCGACTGGTACCCGTGGGGCGAGGAGGCGCTCGAGCGGGCGCGAGCCGAGGACAAGCCGATCCTGCTCTCGATCGGCTACGCCGCGTGCCACTGGTGCCACGTGATGGCGCATGAATCGTTCGAGGACGAGGCCACGGCGGCGCTGATGAACGAGTGGTTCGTGAACATCAAGGTCGATCGGGAGGAGCGGCCGGACTTGGACTCGGTCTACATGGACGCCGTCGTCGCCCTGACGGGCCACGGCGGCTGGCCGATGACCGTCTTTCTGCTGCCGGACGGCGAGCCGTTTCTCGGCGGGACCTACTTTCCGCCCGAGCCGCGCCACGGGCTGCCGGCCTTCAGGCAGCTCCTGGCGGCCGTCTCCGACGCCTATCGCGACCGGCGCGAGGACGTGGGCCGGCAGGCCAAAGCGCTCGTCGAGGCCCTGCAGGCGTCGGCTGCCCGCGCGGCCTCGGCAGAGCCCCTGACCGATTCGCTCCTCCGGGAGGCGGTTGAGGGGCTGCGGCGGCAGTTCGACCCGGAGTGGGGGGGCTTCGGCGAGGCGCCGAAGTTTCCACCCGCCTCGGCGCTCGAGTTCCTGCTTCGCGCGCACGAGCGAAGCGGCGACGAGCAGGCGCTCGCGATGGCCACCCGGACGCTCGACGCGATGGCGTCCGGCGGCATGTACGACCTGCTGGGGGGCGGCTTCCACCGCTACTCGGTCGACGAGCGCTGGCTGGTGCCGCACTTCGAGAAGATGCTCTACGACAACGCACTGCTCGTGCCGGCCTACCTGCACGCTTGGCTCGTGACGGGAGAGGAGCGCTACCGCTCCGTCGCCGAGCAGACGCTTGACTACCTGCTGCGCGAGCTGCGACTGCCGCAGGGCGGCTTTGCCTCTGCCCAGGACGCCGACACGGAGGGGGTCGAAGGGCTGACCTTCACCTGGACGGCGGCCGAAGGCGCGCCGCCCGAGCTGCTGCAGCCGTTCGAGCACGGACGCTCGATCCTGCGGGGCGAGCTCGATCCCGAGCTTCGCCGGCGGCTCTTCGAGCAGCGGGAGCGGCGGCCGCAGCCGCTTCGCGACGACAAGGCGATCGCCGCCTGGAACGGACTCGCGCTCGCCGCGCTCGCCGAGGCCGGGCGCAGGCTCGAGCGGCCGGACCTCGTCCAGGCAGGGCGGAAGCTGGCCTGCTTCCTGCTCGGACCGCTGTCCGGGGAGCAGGGGCGGCTGCACCGCAGCTGGCGGGCGGGGCAGGCAAAGCACCCGGGCTACCTGGAGGACTACGCCAACGTCGCCAACGGCCTCTACGAGCTGCACGTGGCAAGCGGCGAGCTTCGCTGGCTCGAAGAGGCCAACCGCCTGGCCCGTCTCGCGCTCGAGCTCTTCGCGGACGAGGAGCGCGGTGGGTTCTTCCTCTCTCCGGCCGACGCCGAGCGGCTGGTCGCCCGCAAGAAGGAGTTGCAGGACCAGCCGACCCCCTCGGGGAACTCGATGCTCGCGCTCGTTCTGCTTCGCCTCGGCCGCCTCTACGGGGAGGACGAGTTCGAGCGCCGCGCCGCCGGAGTGCTCCGGCTGGCGCGTGAGGCGCTGAGTCGAGCGCCGGCTGCCTTCGGCTGGGCGCTCTGCGCGCTCGACCTCTACCTGGCGCCGCCGCGAGAGCTGGCGGTGATCGGCTTGCCTGACGACGAGGTCGCGAAGGCGGCGCTCGCGCCCTTCGCTCCGAACTCCGTCGTCGCCTTCGGCCCCGCCGAGGGCATTCCGCTGCTCGAGGGCAAGGGCTACGTCGATGGCCGGCCGGCCGTCTACATCTGTGAGCGGTTCGCCTGCGGAGCGCCGGTGACCGAGCCGGCCGAGCTCGATCCGGTCTAGGAGACAAACGCGGCCGGCCCGCGAGGGACCGGCCGCGTCGCGCCCGACGCCGAGGGGGCGGCACCGGGCGAAGGTGGAGGGGGAGGCTGCGGCCTGCTCCCCCTCCGGACGCCCGCCTCGCGGCGGGCGAGCTTCGGAAAGCGTGCAGCCGAAGGCGATCTGTTGGCGGCGAAAGGCTTGGCTGACCCTCCTGCAGACGGGACCAAGGAACTACCGGCCCCGGCTCGATTGTCGTCCTGTCAGGTCTCAAAAGCCTACCCGTCCTCGGTCCGGCCAAACAGGACTCGAACGAGGGAAAAGGGGGCGCTGCCGGGATGCGGTCTCCTGACAGGCCGACAACCAGCGGCAGGGGCGCCCCCCGGAGAGTAGAAGCCGCGCGGCCGGCAAACTGACGGTGGCAGCGGACTTAAGGTACGCGCGCGGTGCCTCTCCTCTCCGTCGAGCAGCTCAGGCGGCGCTTCGGCGGCGTCCTCGCGCTCGATCGGCTCTCGCTGGCGGTCGAGCCGGACCAGATCGTGGGCCTGATCGGACTGAATGGGGGTCGCTACTGTTGCCCTCGGGGATCGGCGGGCTCCTGCGCAGGTGGTCGAGGCCGCAACCCGCTTGTACACTCGGCCTCGATGAGGATGAGGATGAGGATCCGCCGGGTGCTCTTTGGCCTCCTCGCCGCCTCGCTTCCCGCTCGGCGGCCTCCGCGGGGGGCTCGGGGATGCCCGGGGTGACTTCGAGGCAGGTTCTGATCAGGGGCACGACGTCGCTCAGCGGGCCGCCGTCCGCCCACGCGACGGTCGCCAAGGGCGCGGCGGCGTACTTCAAGTACGTCAACGCCCACGGCGGCGTCTTCGGGCGAAGCATCAACTACACGTACCTCGACGACGGGAATGACCCGTCGCAGACGATCCACCAGACCCGCAACCTCGGCCAAAACGACCACGGCTTCGCGATCTGCCAGCGAAGGGAGGGAAAAATCAATGAATGAAGCGGTAGCTGTTCGCGGACCGGCGACGCTCCGGCTCGCTGTCGTTCCGCGACCGACCCTGCTTACAGATGCCTTCCTTGTCGTTTTGGGTGCAGGCCTGATCGCAGCCTCGGCCCAGCTTTCGATTCCGCTGCCGTTCACGCCCGTACCCATCACCGGGCAGACCTTCGCCGTGCTGCTTGTCGGTGCCTCATTGGGGAGCGCTCGCGGTGGGGCGAGTGCGTTGCTATACGTCTTGCTCGGTCTCGTCGGCACCCCGGTGTACGCACACGGCGCCCAGGGCTGGGCCGTGATCGCGGGTGCGAGCGGCGGCTACTTGGTCAGCTACCCGTTCGCCTCCGCGCTGACGGGCTGGCTCGCGGAGCGGCGTTGGGACCGGCGCTTCTCCTCCGCGGTGGGGGCGATGCTGACCGGCAACGTAGTCATCTACCTGTTCGGACTTCCCTGGCTCGCGGTCGTTCTCGGCACCGGCCTGGCGAAGACGCTCGAGCTCGGCCTGTATCCCTTCGTCCCCGGCGACACTTTCAAGCTGTACCTCGCTGCGGCGCTCTTGCCCGCCGCCTGGCGTCTCGTCGGCCAGAACGCGAAGGAGGATCCAGGCCAGGAGCGATGAGCGGCACCGTGGTGGAGATTCTGCTCGCGCCGGTTGCCGCGGAACTTCCTCGCTCGGTCGGGTGGGCACGGGCGCGCGCAGGGCGCGGGCTCGAGGGTGACCGCTATTTCACAGGACGCGGCACCTGGTCGAACTACCCGGTGCGAAGCGGGATCGACCTGACCCTGATCGAGCAGGAGGTTCTCGAGAGCGTGGGCCTCTCTGGAGCGCAGGCCCGCCGCAACCTCGTGACGCGCGGTGTGCGCCTGAACGAGCTCGTCGGTCGCCGCTTTCGAATCGGCAAGGTGGTCTGCTACGGAGACCGGCTATGCGAGCCGTGCGCGCATATGGAGCGTCTAACGGGCACTGCAGTCGAGGCGCTCCTGCACCGGGGCGGGCTGCGCGCGGACATCAGCACCGGCGGAGAGCTACGCGCCGGGGATGCGATCACGCTCGTGCCGGACTTGCGCTAGCCGGGCCTACGGGTGCTGAACGGCCGGATCCGGGCCGGCGTGATGCAGGCCGCGACCCACCTGGACGAGCGGGCGAATCCCTTTCTGCTGCCCGGGATCGTGGTGCGGACGACCCCGAGCTTCCGCTTCCCGCTCGCGCGGGTGAAGCTCGAGCGCGACCACAACGGGCGCTGGGTCTACTTCGACCGGCTCGTCAACGTCAGTTAGGGCGCGGGACGTAAGCTCCGGACCGTGGCGGAGCGAGCGGGCGCGGCTCGAGCCTTCGAGCTTCTCGAGGAGCCCTGGCAGGCGCTCGCGGCCGAGGCCCGCGGGCTACGCCAGCTCGGTCACGGCTCGCTCGTCACCTACTCGCCCAAGGTCTTCATCCCGCTGACGAAGCTCTGCCGCGATATCTGCGGCTACTGCACCTTCGCCCGGCCGCCGCGGCGCGGCGAGCGCGCCTACCTGAGCGAGGAGGAGGTGCTCGAGGTCGCCCGTGCCGGCGCGAGCGCCGGCTGCCGTGAGGCCCTGTTCACCCTCGGGGACAAGCCCGAGCTCCGTTATCGCGCCGCGCGCGAGGAGCTGGCGGCACTCGGCTGCGAGACGACGCTCGAGTACCTGGCCCGCTGCGCGCGCCTCGTGCTCGAGGAGACCGGCCTGCTGCCGCACCTGAATCCCGGCGTCCTCTCGCTGCAGGACGTGTGTGCCCTGCGTCAGGTCTCCGTCTCGCAGGGACTGATGCTGGAGACGACCGCGGCGCGGCTCGCCGCCCGGGGCGGCCCCCACTGGGCCTCGCCCGACAAGCTACCGACGCTCCGCCTGGAGACGATCCGAAGCGCCGGCGAGGCCCGCGTCCCCTTGACGACCGGGATCCTGATCGGGATCGGCGAGACGCGGGCCGAGCGACTCGAGGCCCTGCTCGCGATCGGCGAGCTCGGCGAGCGCTTCGGCCACGTGCAGGAGGTGATCGTCCAGAACTTCCGCGCCAAGCCCGGCACCCGGATGGCGCAGGCGCCCGAGCCCCCGCTCGAGGAGCTGCTCTGGACTTGCGCCGCGGCCCGGCTTCTCCTCGGCGCGCACTGGAACATCCAGGCACCCCCCAACCTCTCCTACGGGGACTTCGCCCGCCTGCTCGACGCGGGCATCAACGACTGGGGCGGGGTCTCCCCGGTGACGATCGATCACGTGAATCCCGAGGCCCCCTGGCCGGAGGTCGAGCGCCTGGCGGCTGCGGCGCGCTCGCGCGGGCTCCAGCTGGCGCCCAGGCTGGCGATCTACCCGGAGTACCTGCGCGACCCCGGCCGCTGGCTCGATCCGGCGCTCGTGCCGGCCGCGCTCAGGCTCGCCGACGCCGAAGGCCTGGCGCGGGAGGACGGCTGGGCCGCCGGCAGGCCGGACTCCGGGCCGCTCCCCGCTCCCGGTGTGCCCGCGCAGACGTCCGGCTCGCGGAACGCCCCGGCCCGCTCGAACGGCTTCGGGCCGCGGACGTCGGCCCCGGTCGCGGCGGCGCTCGCACAGGTTCGCGCCGGGAGCGAGCTCGGGGAGAGCGAGGTCGAGACGCTCCTGCGCGCGCGCGGCGCCGACTTCCAGGCCGTCACCACTGCCGCGGATGCCCTGCGCCGCGAGGTCTGCGGCGACACGGTCAGCTACGTCGTCACGCGCAACATCAACTACACGAACGTCTGTTACTTCCGCTGCGGGTTCTGCGCCTTCTCCAAAGGGAAGCTGGCCGCGAATCTGCGCGGCGCGCCCTACCTCGTCCCGCTCGAGGAGATCGTCCGGCGCTCGGAAGAGGCCTGGGCGCGCGGCGCGACCGAGGTGTGCCTGCAGGGCGGGATCCACCCGGCATTCACGGGCGAGTACTACCTCGAGGTCTGCCGGGCGATCAAAGGCGCACTGCCCGACCTGCACCTGCATGCCTTCTCCGCGCTCGAGGTCTGGCAGGGCGCGGCGACTCTCGGGCTACCGCTCAAGACCTACCTCGAGCGGCTGCGCGACGCAGGCCTCGCCTCGCTGCCCGGCACCGCCGCGGAGATCCTGGACGACGAGGTTCGCGCCGTCATCTGCCCGGACAAGGTGACGACCGGGCAATGGCTACAGGTGCACGAGACCGCGCACGCGGTCGGCCTGCGCTCGACGACGACGATGATGTTCGGACACGTCGATTCGCCCCGAAACTGGGCGCGGCACCTGCTCGCCCTGCGCGAGCAGCAGCGGCGCTCGGGGGGCTTCACCGAGTTCGTGCCGCTGCCGTTCGTGCACATGGAGGCACCCCTTTACCTGCAGGGCCGCGCCCGGCCGGGGCCGACGCTCCGTGAAGCGATCCTCGTGCACGCCGTCGGCCGGCTCGCCCTGCACCCCTGGATCACGAACGTCCAGGCCTCGTGGGTGAAGCTCGGCCTCGCGGGCGCCCGCGCGGTGCTGCGCGCCGGCGTCAACGACCTCGGCGGCACGCTGATGAACGAGTCGATCTCGCGGGCGGCCGGAGCAAGCCACGGCCAGGAGCTGCCGCCCGAGGCGATAGAGGCCGCGATCAGGTCGCTGGGTCGTATCCCGCGCCAACGAACGACGCTCTACGCCGACGCACCCGCGGAGCGACGCCGGGCCTCCTTCGGCGCGGCCCCGCTCGCTGAGCCGCTGACTCCGAGCGTCAACGACGCAGGTCTCGAACGTCCCGCGCGGCTCGTTCGCCCCGGCCTCTTGAGCGCCGCGGGCTGAGCGCCCCGGCCGCTCTCACTCGCTCCACCAGCCATGTGCCAGGTCCGCGTCGCCTGGGCCCGTGCTCGGCGCGCCGACCACGATCAGCTCGGCGCCCTCGGGGCCGCCCTCGAGCGCGCGCGTCGTGTCCTTGTGCACCCGGATCGCGTCCCACTGCTTGAGCTCCACGATCTCGTCTTCGACCTTGATCCGGGCGCTGCCCCCGACGACGACGTAGACCTCCTCCTGCGTCTTGTGCGCGTGCCCGAAGGGCAGACGGAAGTTGGGCGCCAGCCGCTGGTAGCTCAAGCCCGAGTGCTCGAGCTCGAGCGGTACCCGGGCGCTGCGAAACTCGAGGTTCGGCGCCATGTCGAACTTGGGCGCCTGGTCCTCGACCTCGCGCAGGTTCTGAACGGTGTAAGAGGCCATCTGCTCTCCTTGTCGTCGCGTGACTCCACGCTACTGCGTTGCTACAGTCCGAGGCAATGCAGGAACTGCTTCTGTAGCGCAGGAAGGCAACGCGGCGGCGAGCCGCGGCACCTTCCCCAGGCCTCTCGATCGAGAGGCTTTTTTGTTTCCGGAGGCCGAGATGGACCGGTACGAGCCGCAGCAAATTGAGCCGAAGTGGCAGCAGGTCTGGGAGGACGCGCGGGCGTTCTACGTCGCCAATCCGGAGGATCCTGCGCAGACCCCCCGCGAGCGGAAGTTCTACATGCTCGAGATGCTGCCGTACCCCTCGGGGCCTCTGCACATGGGGCACGTCCTCAACTACACGCTCGGCGACGTGATTACCCACTACCGGCGCCGAAACGGCTACACGGTCCTGCGCCCGATGGGGTTCGACTCCTTCGGCCTGCCGGCCGAGAACGCCGCGATCCGCGAGGGTGGCCATCCGCGCGAGATCACCGAGCAGAGGATCGCGACGATCCGGACGCAGATGCGACGGCTCGGCTGGGCGATCGACTGGGACCGCGAGGTCTCGGCCCACGAGCCGACCTACTACCGCTGGACGCAGTGGCTGTTTCTGAAGTTCTACGAGGCCGGACTCGCCTACCGGAAGGAGGCGCCCGTCAACTGGTGCCCCAACGACCAGACGGTGCTCGCGAACGAGCAGGTGATCGACGGGCGCTGCGAGCGCTGCGGCGCCCAGGTCGAAGCGCGCAACCTCGAGCAGTGGTTCTTCAGGATCACCGCCTACTCGGACGCGCTGCTCGACGATCACGCCACGATCGACTGGCCGGAGCGGACGATCGCGATCCAGCGCAACTGGATCGGGCGCTCCGAGGGCGCCGAAGTGGTGTTTCGGGTCGAAGCCCTCGACCTCGACCTGCCGGTCTTCACGACCCGTCCCGACACGCTTTTCGGAGCGACCTTCATGGTGCTCGCGCCCGAGCACCCGCTCGCCGCGAGGCTCGCCGCCGGCACCGAGCAGGAGCCGGAGGTGCGCGAGTACCTGCGCCGCGCCGCGGTCCGCTCGACGGAGGAGCGGGAGACGAAGGAGAAGGACGGCGTCTTCAGCGGGCGCTACGCCTTGAACCCGGCTAGCGGCGAGGAGATCCCGATCTGGATCGCCGACTACGTGCTGATGGAATACGGAACCGGGGCGATCATGGCGGTGCCGGCACACGACGAGCGCGATTTCGCGTTCGCGAAGCGGTACGGGCTGCCGGTCGCGCGCGTTGTCGAACCGCTCGAGGGCGAAGCCGAGGAAGAGGGCGCGTTCTCCGCGCACACGGCGAACGAGCGGCTCGTCAACTCGGGCGAGTTCTCGGGCCTGCCGGCGCCCGAGGGGGCGCGCAGGATCGTCGAGTGGCTGGGGGAGCGTGGTCGGGGCCGCCCCGCAGTCAGCTACCGCCTGCGCGACTGGGGCTTCTCGAGGCAGCGCTACTGGGGCTGCCCGATCCCGATCGTCTACTGCGGGAGGTGCGGGATCGTGCCCGTCCCCGAGGAGGAGCTGCCCGTCCTGCTGCCCGAGGTCGACGACTACCGTCCGAAGGGGATTCCGCCGCTCGCCTCGAACGAGGCGTGGCTGCGCGTCAGCTGCCCGAGCTGCGGCGGTGAGGGCCGCCGCGAGGCGGAGACGATGGACACCTTCGTCGACTCGTCCTGGTACTTCCTGCGCTACTGCGATCCGCACAATGACCGCGCGCCCTTCGAGCGCGCGATCGTCGACTACTGGCTGCCCGTCGACCAGTACGTGGGCGGGATCGACCACGCGACCGGGCACCTGCTCTACTCGCGCTTCTTCGTCAAGGTGCTGAACGACCTCGGACTGGTCGGGTTCCGGGAGCCGTTCGCCCGCGTCTTCCACCAGGGCTGGGTCCGGCTCGGCGGCTCGAAGATGTCCAAATCGCGCGGCAACGTCACCTCGCCGGACGAGCTCGCGAGGATGTACGGCG
This sequence comes from Gaiellaceae bacterium, assembly GCA_036378475.1. GTDB lineage: Bacteria > Actinomycetota > Thermoleophilia > Gaiellales > Gaiellaceae > 13-2-20CM-68-14. Next base: position 22,833 of record DASUWJ010000035.1, on the reverse strand, counting down.
CCGACGCGGTTCGGCTCTACATCCTCTTCATGGGCCCCGCCGACCAGGACATGGAGTGGACCGAGGAGGGCGTCGAGGGGATCGCGCGCTTCCTGCGCCGGCTCTGGCGGGTCGTCAACGCGGTTGCGGAGGACGCCGCGCCTCCGGGCAGTGAGGACAGCGAGCCGACTCCGCTGCTGCGGAAGGCCCACGAGACGATCGTCAAGGTGGGCGACGACATCGGCCGCCGGTTCGTCTTCAATACGCCGATCGCCGCGGTGATGGAGCTCGTGAACGAGCTCTCGCCGGCGACGGACGATCCCGCGGCCCGCTTCGCCACGGAGACGGTCGTCTCGCTGATCCAGCCCTACGCCCCGCACATCGCGGAGGAGCTGTGGCAGCGGCTGGGACGCGAGCGGCTCTGGGAGCAGGCCTGGCCGGCAGCCGACCAGGCGTTGCTCGAGCTCGACACGTTCGAGCTCGTGATCCAGGTGAACGGCAAGGTGCGCGACCGGGTTGAGGTCCCCGCCACTCTCCAGGAGGCCGAGCTGATCGAGCGTGCCAAGGCATCTCCACGCGTGCAGGCTCTCCTCGACGGCAAGCAGGTCCGCCAGGCGATCGTCGTCCCGCGCAGGCTCGTCAACCTGGTCGTCTAGCGCGCCGGGAGCTCGGTCCGGGGCGGGACGCGAGCTGCGTGCCCGCGCGTAGGAGAATGTGCTCATGCGCATGCGGAGTGATGCGAGGCTCGTCGAGCTGGCGCGCGGCGGCTCGCGCGAAGCGGCGGCCGAACTCTTCTCCCGGCACTGGCCCGGAGCCTGGCGGGCCGCCTTCGCCGTCACCGGCAGGCGCGAGCTCGCGGACGACGTTGCCCAGGATGCATTCGAGCGAGCCTTCGCCGCACTCTCCCGCTTCGACCAGGAGCGCCCGTTCGCGCCCTGGCTGCACCGGATCGTCGTCAACCGCTGCCTCGATCTCCTGCGCCGCGAGCGGCGGCTCGTGCCGGGCGAGACGGGGCTCGACCTGCTCGAGTGGCGCGACGTCGACTCTGGCGACCAGGGGCTGCTGGAGGCCGTAGCCGGGCTCTCGCTCCAGCGCCGCGTCGTCGTCGTCCTTCGCTATGGCCTCGGCTACTCGCCGGCCGCGATCGCGGCGCTGCTCGAGATTCCGACCGGGACGGTGCACTCCAGGCTCGCGCGCGCGCTCGACGAGCTCCGGGGGGCCTACGAGGTGAACGATGTCCGCTGAGCTCGAGCGCCGCCTGGTCTCTGCGTTCAGGGGGCCTCGGCCCTCGGCCCGGGTCGAGCAGCGCGCCCGGCGGGCAGCGTTGGCCTCGCTGCCGCCGGCGGCCCGGCGCGATCCCACGCGCCTGTTCGCGATCGGGGCGGCGGCGGCTGCCGCGCTCGCGATCGGCGCCGCGGCCCTCGCCGCGAGCGGCCAGATCCACGTCCGCCTCGGCTCGCCGGCGAGGCGTCCGCCGGCGCTGCCGCGGCGCCTCCCCTTGCCGCCGAATCGAAGCCGCGGACTCGCCGTCGTCGCCGGCGGGCGGCTCTGGGTCGTGACCGCGGCCGGGGCTCGGCTGGAGCGCTTTGCGGCCTCCGCCGCGACCCTCTCGCCGAGAGCCCTCTACGTGGCGGTCGGGAGCGGAGACTCGCTCGTCGCGATGTCCCCGTCAGGGCGAACGGCTTGGGCTCAGCCGACGAGCGGGGTGGTTCGCTCGATCGCCTGGGCGCCCGATGGGATCGAGATCGCCTACATCGTCGCTCGGCCCGGCCACGGCAACGAGCTGCACATGATCGAAGGAAACGGCGAGCGCGACCGTCTGCTGGCGTCTCGCGTCGCCGCCGTGACGCCCTCCTGGCGCTCCGACTCGCTGGCGATCGCCTTCGTCGACGGCCGCGGCCGGGCAACGGTCGACGATCTCGCGCGGGGAACGACCCGTCCGGCCGTGTCCGGGCGAGCGTGCTCCGGGCGCTCGAGCGCAGTCAGCTTTGCACCGCAGGGAGGTCGGCTCGCGTTCGTCGCCGGCCCGGTGCTCGCGACCGTGAGCGCGGCCGGACGTCCCTCGTGTCTGAGGCTTAGGCCAGCCACCTCGTTCGCCGATCTCGCCTGGGCCGGATCCCGGCTGCTCCTGACCGCGGAGCGTGGCCGCCGGGAGACGAGCGTGCTGAGGAGCTGGCGCGTTGGCTCCACCCTGCGCGAGCTCGGGGCCGGTACCTGGCGAGGCAGCCTGCTCGGGATCGATGCGGGCGGCGGAGGACGACAGTTCGTCGTCCTCGGCTCGCCGCCCGCCGGCGGCCTGCAGCTCGGCCTGCTGCAGGGCCAGCCGTCGGTCGCCGGCTCCCGGCTCTCGGTGCGCGCCCTCTGGCAGGTGGGTGCCCGGGGCCCGGCTCACCTCACCTGGCGCTGAGACTCGCGCGAGTGGAGCGGCTGCGGGCTAGCGGGGGGAGTCGACTGCGTCCGGCATTTCCCGCGGACGCGGCGCCTATGCTTCACCGGCGGTGGCCGACCTGAAGCCTGCCTACCTGCTGACCGGGAGCGATCGTCCCAAGATCACCCGGGCGCTCCGGCGTCTGCGCGAGCGAATCGGCGCCGACGCGACCGAGCTCCTCTCTGCGCTCGAGGTCGGCGGTGAGGAGGTTGCGGCCTCCTGTAACGCCCTGGGCCTCTTCGCCACGGAGCGGCGACTCGTCGTCGTCGAGCAGGTCGAGGCCTGGAAGGCGCGGGAGACTGAGCCGCTCGTTGCCTACCTCGGCTCTCCCTCGCCCGAGACCGTGCTCGCCCTGGTCGGCGAGGGCCTGAAGAAGGATTCCCCGCTCGCGAAGGCCGTTGCCAAGGCGGGCGAGGTGCTCGTGTACGAGCTGCCGAAACGGGGCTCCCGCCCGGACCTTCCCGGCTGGGTCGGGCGCCAGTTCGCAGGTTTCGGCATCCGGGTCGAGCCTTCGGTTTGCCGGCTGATCGTCGAACTCGTCGGCGACGATCTCGAGGAGCTGACCGGCGAGGTGGAGAAGCTCGCGGCCTGGGCGAACGGCGACGCGATCGGCGAGCGCGAGGTCGAGCTGCTCGTCGCCGCCCGCGCGGAGGCGCCTCCGTTTGCGCTCACTGATGCCTGGGGTCGCCGCGATCTCGCGGCCGTGCTCGAGGCGAGCGAGCGGCTGCTCGCTCGCGCCGGCACCCCCGCCCGGGACGCGCTGCCGCGGATCGTCGGCTTGCTGACGAGCCATGTCACGCGCGTGGCCGAGTGCCATGCGCTCGCCGCCGAGGGCGTGCCCGCACGCCAGGCGGCCGAGCAGCTGAAGCGGAACCGCTACTACGTCGAGAAGCTCTACGCGCAGGCCGCGAACTTCACGCCGGACGAGCTGCGCGGGGCGATCGTGCGGCTCGCGGAGCTCGATCTCGCGCTCAAGGGAGGCAGCCGCCTCGCGGGCGAGCTCGAATTCGACCGGGCGCTGATCGATCTGACGCGGCCGCGCGAGCCGGCGCTCCGCTAGTGGGCTAGGAGCCGCCGGCGAGCAGGCGCGAGGCCTGGGCCTTCTTGCGGGCGGCCGTGTTCCTGTGCAGCGCCCGCCGGGCCGCTGCCTTGTCAATCGTCCGCACGAGCTCGCGGTGCTCGGCCGTGGCCCGCTCGGCATCGCCGTCTGCGACCGCGGCCCGCAGACGCCTCGTCAGCGTCTTGATCGAGGAGCGGTAGCGCAGGTTCTCGAGGCGCTCCCGGGAGGCCATCCGGACACGCTTCTTCTGTTGCCTGATATTGGGCATCGGCGAAAAAAGACCCGCTGAGCGGGCCGGGCGATCGTAGCAGAGCGCCCCGAACACCCCGCTCGGCCGGGATCGGGGACGAGGCGCGAGCTCGCTCAGCGCTTCCGAGCGCCCGCGGGGGGACGACTGGCGCGCTTCCTATACTCGCCAGGTGGAGAGGCGAGAGGCGGGCCGGCGGCTGGCCCGGTCGACGGCGATCTTCTCGCTTGCAACCGGCCTCTCGCGCGTGCTCGGGCTCGTGCGCGAGATCGTGGCCGCCTACTACTTCGGAGCGCGCGGCCGGATCAACGCCTTCACGGTCGCCTTCCAGGTGCCGAACCTCGTCCGCGCGCTCCTGGCGGACGCCGCGATCTCCTCCGCGTTCGTGCCCGTCTTCAGCGAGCTCCTCGAGAAGGGAGAGCGCAAGCGCGCCTGGCGTGTCGCCTCCAGCCTCTTCTGGCTGATCCTGCTTGGTCTCGGAGGCCTGACCGCCCTTTGCGTTGTGGCCGCGCCGTGGCTGATCACGCCGTTCGGAAACCCGGGGGGCGACAAGCCGCTGGCCGTCGGCCTCGCGCGGGTGCTGTTCCCGATCGTCGTTCTGCTCGGCCTCTCCGGGCTTGTCGTCGGGATTCTGAACAGCTACGAGGAGTTCGCGATCCCTGCCCTGTCGCCGGTTTTCTGGAACGTCGCGATCATCGTCGGGCTCGTCCTCGGCATTCCGCACGCGCACACGATCAACGGGAAGCTGTACGTCTATGCGGTCGCGATCGTGATCGCGACCCTGATCCAACTCCTTCTGCCCTTGCCGTGGCTGCGTGGCCGCGACGGGCGGCTGCAGCTCGTGATCGACTGGCGCGATCCGGCCGTCAGGCAGGTCTTCCTGCTGATGCTGCCCGTGACGCTCGGGCTCGGGCTGATCAACTTCAACGCCGTCGTCGACTCCGTCTTCGCCTCGCGCCTGATCGATCCGCAACTCGCGCCGACCGCGATCGACCGGGCCTTCCGGATCTACATGCTGCCGCAGGGGATGTTCTCGGTCGCGGTCGCGACCGTGCTCTTCCCCTCGCTCTCTCGGCTCGCCGCCCGCGGCGACCTCGCCGGCTTCCGGGCCACCGTCGGCCTCGGCCTGCGGCAGATCGCCTTTCTGCTCGTGCCGGCGAGCGTCTTCGCGGCCGTCCTCGCCGAGCCGATCATCCGGCTCGTCTACCAGCGCGGGCATTTCGGCCCCGGCCAGACACCGGTCGTCGCGGGAGCGCTCGCTGCCTTCTCGCTCGGCCTCACCTTCAACGGCGCGATGCTGATGCTGAACCGCGGCTTCTTCAGCCTGCAGTCGCCGTGGATTCCGACCCTGGTCGCGGTCGCGAACCTCGCCCTGAACGCCGCGCTCGATGCCGCCTTCTATCGGCTCGGGACCTGGGGGATTCCACTCTCGACCTCGCTCGTCAACATCGCGGGCACCGCGCTTCTCCTCGTTCTGCTCCGGCGTCGACTCGGCCGGATCCAGTTCGCGGAGACCGGGGCGGCCACGGTCCGGATCGTGGCGGCGGCGGCCGTTTTGGCGGCCGTCTCCTACGGAGTCTGGCGAGGTCTCGACGGTGCGCTCGGACGCGCGCTCCCCGCGCAGATCGCCTCGGTCGGAACCGCCCTCGTCGCGGCGACCGCGGCCTACCTGCTCGCCTGCCGCGCACTCGGCGTCAAAGAGCTGAACGCGCTCCTCGCCCTGCGCTCCCGCTTCACCCCGACGGCGCAGACCCCACCCGAGAGCCCCTAGGCCCCTCGCCGCGGCGCGCGCGGCCTCGCCTGCCGGCCGCCGCAGGCGGCACAAAGCGGCCCGCTACGATCGGCTCGGTTCCATGGATCTGAGCGAAATTCGCAACTTCTCGATCATTGCGCACATCGACCACGGCAAGTCGACGCTCGCCGACCGCATCCTCGAGCTGACCGACACCGTCTCGGGGCGCGAGATGCGGGCGCAGGTGCTCGACACGATGGAGCTCGAGCGCGAGCGGGGGATCACGATCAAGGCGCAGGCCGTCCGCGTGCATTGGAAGGGCCACGAGCTGAACCTGATCGACACGCCCGGCCACGTCGATTTCACCTACGAGGTCTCGCGCTCGCTCCAGGCCTGTGAGGGGGCCTTGCTCGTCGTCGACGCGGCTCAGGGTGTCGAGGCGCAGACGGTCGCGAACGCCTACCTCGCGATCGAGAACGAGCTCGAGATCGTCCCCGTCGTGAACAAGATCGACCTGCCCCAGGCCGATCCCGACGGGACGGCCCGCGAGCTCGCCGAGCTGATCGGCGGCGATCCGCAGGACGTGCTGCCGATTTCGGCGAAGACCGGTGCGGGCGTGGAGCAGGTGCTGGACGCGATCATCGAGCGGATTCCGGCCCCGACCGGGGACCACGCCGCCCCGCCCCGGGCGCTCGTTTTCGACTCCTCCTACGACCAGTACCGCGGCGTCGTTGCCTTCGTGCGCGTCGTGGACGGATCGTTCTCCCGGGGCGAGCCGCTGCGCGCGATGGCGCAGGGCACCCGCTTCGAAGCGGAGGAGGTCGGCTTCTTCTCGCCGACGATGACGGCCGCCGAGCTGCTCGGGGCAGGAGAGGTCGGCTACGTGATCACGGGCCTGAAGGACGTCAGCCGCCTGCGCGTGGGCGACACGCTGACCTCCGAGCGAAACGCCGCCTCGGAGGCGCTGCCGGGCTACAAGGAAGTCAAGCCGATGGTCTTCGCCGGGCTGTTTCCGACCGACTCGGATGCCTACCCGGACCTGCGCGACGCGCTCGAGCGCCTGAAGCTGAACGATGCCGCGCTCTTCTACGAGCCGGAGACGAGCCGCGCGCTCGGCTTCGGCTTTCGCTGCGGCTTCCTCGGCCTGCTGCACATGGAGATCGTCCGCGAGCGGCTCGAGCGGGAGTTCGACCTCGACCTGCTCGTGACGGCGCCGAACGTGGCCTACCGGGTGCTGGAGCGAAACGCCGACTGGGTCGAGGTCCACAACCCGGCCGAGATGCCGCGCGAGGTCGAGGCCGTCGAGGAGCCGTACATCCGCGCCTCGATCATCATCCCGAAGGACTACGTGGGGCCCGTGATGGAGCTGAACACCGAGCGCCGCGGCCGTTTCGACCACCTGGAGTACCTCTCGCCCGAGCGCGTGCTGCTCTCGTACGAGCTGCCGCTGGCCGAGATTGTGCTCGACTACTACGACCAGCTGAAGTCGCGCACCCGCGGCTACGCGAGCTTCGACTACGACCTCGCCGGCTTCCGGCCCGGCGAGCTGGCCCGGGTCGACATCCTGATCGCAGACGAGCCGGTGGACGCGCTTTCGATGATCGTCCACCGAGACACCGCCTACGGGCGCGGCAGAGCGCTCGTGGAGCGCCTGCGAGAGGAGATCCCGCGCCAGTACTTCGACGTGCCCGTGCAGGCCGCGATCGGCTCCCGCGTGATCGCCCGGGAGACGATCAAGGCAAAGCGGAAGGACGTGCTCGCGAAGTGCTACGGGGGCGACATCACGCGCAAACGAAAGTTGCTCGAGAAGCAGAAGGCTGGCAAGCGACGCATGAAGCAGGTGGGCGCCGTCGAGGTGCCGCAGGAGGCCTTTCTCGCGGTGCTCAATCTCGGCGACGGAGCCAAGAAATGAGCGGCTCCGTCCGGCACCTGTACGTGCACCTGCCGTTCTGCGCGCGGCGCTGCGGCTACTGCGACTTCGTCACGGTCGTCGGCCGCCGCGGCCAGCACGAGGCGTACGTGGATGCTCTGCTCGCCGAGCTCGCGCTCGAGCGGGACCTACTCGCGCCCGGGCTCGAGACCGTCTTTCTCGGCGGCGGCACGCCGAGCTTCACGGAGCCGCGCGAGCTCGAGCGCCTGCTCGCCGGCCTGCCAGCCGCGCCCGAGGTGACGGTCGAGGCGAACCCCGAGACCGTGACCCTCGAGCTCGCCCTCCTGCTTCGCGCGAGCGGCGTCAATCGCGTCTCGCTCGGGGTGCAGTCGTTCCAGCCGGCGCTGCTCCGGGTGCTGGACCGGGCCGCCGCTCCCAAGGACAGCAGGCGCGCCTTTGCCCATCTCCGCGCTGCCGGCTTCGACAACGTCTCGCTCGACCTGATCTACGGGATCCCGGGGCAGTCGCCGGAGCAGCTGGAAGCCGACCTTGCCGAGGCGCTGGCGCTTGGCCCGGAACACCTGTCCTGCTACGAGCTCGAGGCGAAGCCCGGCACGCGTTTCACCCGCCTGCACGGAGAGGAGCTTCACCGCCAGGCAGCCGCGCTGGAGGGCTACTTCGAGCAGGTCGTCGATCTGCTTGGCGCCGCCGGCTACCGCTGGTACGAGACGGCCAACTTCTGCCGCGCCCCGGCACAGGCCGGCGGGCGGGACCTACGCGCCCGCCACAACCTGGCCTACTGGCGCCGTCGCGACTACCTCGGTCTGGGGATCGGCGCCGTCTCGACGGTCGGCGGAGAGCGCTGGCGAACGACGCCGCGGCTTGCCCTCTACCTGGCCGCGCTCGCCCGGCAGGAACGGCCGCCGCGCGAGCTGGAGCGCCTGTCCGAGTCCGTGCAGCTCGAGGAGCGCGTGCTGCTGGGGCTGCGGCTCGACGAGCCGCTGCCGCTGGCGCCAGTCTCGGCGGGGCTCGACCCGGCTGCGCTCGCCCGGCTCGAAGGCCTCGGCCTGGCCCGCCGGGTCCGCGGTGGCGCCGGTTCGCGTGCGAACGGCGGCGAGGCCCTGACCCTGACGCGGCGCGGCAGGTTGCTCGGCGGCGCCGTCACAGCCGATCTCCTCGCCTAGAATTTGCCTGCAAAGATGCCGAATCAGCTTCCCACTCACCTGACCTCTCGCCAGCAGGAGCTGCTGCGCGGGGTGGTCGAGGAGTACATCGCGAGCGGACAGCCGGTCGGTTCGAGGACGCTCGTCGAGCGAACGGCGATCGGCGTCTCGCCCTCGACCGTCCGCTCGGAGCTCGCCGAGCTTGAGGCGCTCGGGCTGCTGACCCACCCCCACACCTCGGCCGGGCGCATCCCGACGGAGGCCGGCTACCGCTTCTACGCCGAGGGTCTGCTCGAGCGGCTCGAGCCGAGCCCGGGCCAGTTCCCGCTCGATCTGAGCGACGCCGAGGCGGAGGTCGACGCGGCGCTCCAGGCGACGACGGAGATGCTCTCCGAGGTGACCCGCCTGCTTGCGCTCGTCTCTGCGCCGCCGCTCGAGAGCGCCACGATCCGGCACGTCGAGGTTCTGCTCCTGCAGCCCCAGGTCGCGATGGTGGTCGTGATCACGACCACCGGCACGGTAAGCAAGCGGGTCTACGCCTTCGCCGACCCCGTCGACCCCGGTCTCGCCAACTGGGCCGGCCAGTACCTGAACGACACACTGGCCGGGTTGCAGCCGGGCACGCACCAGCTGCGGCAGCGCCTCGCCGACCCGGGCCTCTCGGCGAGCGAGACCGCCTTCCTGACCATCCTGCGGCCCTCCTTCACGGGGCTGGTCGAGGAGGGTCAGAGCCTCTACGTCGGCGGCACCGCGGGCCTGCTCGAGCGCGCCCGCGCCGACGATCTCGGCACCTACCAGCGGCTGCTCGAGGCGCTCGAGGAGCGGGCGGCCCTGCTCGGCGTGCTGAGCCAGGCACTCGATCCCCGGCGGCCATTCGTCCGCGTCGGCCTGGAGCTCGAGGATCCCGCCCTGCAGCGTCTGTCGCTGGTCGGCGCCGCCTACGGGCTGGCGAACCGGACGCTCGGCGCGGTCAGCCTGGTCGGGCCGGTGCGGATGGACTACGACAAGGCGATTCGCTCGGTGCGCGGCGCGGCCTCGGAGCTGTCTCGCTTCGTCGAGGAGATCTACGAGAACAACTGAACGGCTGAGCCCGGAGCTACGCTCACGAGAGATGGCGACGACGCAGCGGGACTACTACGACGTGCTGGGGGTCTCCCGGCAGGCAGGAGAAGCCGAGATCAAGCGCGCCTTTCGCGGGCTGGCGCGCGAGCTGCACCCCGATGTCTCCGAGGCACCCGATGCGCAGGAGCGCTTCCGTGAGGTGGTCGAGGCCTACGAGGTGCTCTCGAAGAGCGAGACGCGCGAGCTCTACGACCGCTTCGGCCATGCCGGCTTGCGGAGCGGCGGCTTCACGCCGAGCCAGTTCGACTTCGGCAGCCTCACCGACCTATTTTCGGCCTTCTTCGGCGACGATTTGTTCGGAGTCGGCGGCCGGACGAGGCGGGCGAGGGGAGCGGATGTCGCGGTCGAGGTCGAGCTCGAACTGATCGAGGCGGCGCGGGGCGCGACGCGCGAGGTGCCCTTCCCGGCCGCCGTCGCCTGTGAGACCTGCGGCGGCAGCGGGGCGGCGCCGGGAACCCGGCCGGTCACCTGTACCGCGTGCGGGGGCGCTGGGCGCCTGCAGCAGGTCTCCCGCAGCGCCTTCGGCGAGTTCGTCCGCACGCAGGCCTGCCCGGCTTGCCGGGGCGCCGGCCAGCAGGTGGAAACGCCGTGCCCGGGCTGCCGGGGCGAGGGGCGCGTGCTCGAGGAGCGCCGGCTCGAGGTTTCGATCCCGGCCGGAATCCACGACGGGCAGCAGATCCGGATCTCCGGCGAGGGCCACGTGGGTGGGGGAGAGGGCCGCGCAGGAGACGTCTACGTCCAGGTGCACGTGCGCCCCGATCCGCGCTTCGTCCGGGAGGGCGACGACATCTTCACCACCCTCGACCTGACGGTCACGGAGGCGGCGCTCGGGCAGACCGTGCGCGTGCCGACCCTCGACGGAGACGTCGAGCTCGAGTTCGAGCCCGGCACCCAGCCGGGCGAGGTGCGAGTGCTGCGGGGAAAGGGGATGCCGGTGCTGCAGGGGTTCGGCCGCGGCGATCAGCGCGTGCTCGTCAACGTCTCGGTGCCGCGTCGCCTCACCGACGAGCAGCGCGCCCTGCTCGAGCAGTTCGCCCGGCTTGCCGACGAGGAGACCTACCGCGCGGACGAGGGGTTCTTCGACAAGCTGAAAAGCGCCTTCCGCTGAGCGCGCTGCGGCGAGTCTCGGTCACGGTCCCGCGCGCGGGGCGGAGCAGGCCCGGGCTCGCATGCTCGCCCTCTTTCCCGAGGGCTTCGAGGAGGCCGAGCGCGGTGAGGAGCTCGAGCTGTCGGCCTACACGGACTCGGTCGGCGAGCGGCGCGCCGAGGTCGGCTTCGGCACGATCGAGGCCACCGACGTCGACCCCGGCTGGGCCTACCGCTGGCGCGAGTTCCACCGCCCGATCCGGGCCGGTGGCCTCTGGGTCGGGCCTCCCTGGGAGGAGCCGCCGCCACGCGAGCCCGCGATCGTGATCGACCCGGGCCGGGCCTTCGGTACGGGGGCACACCCGACGACGCGGCTCTGCCTCGAGCTCTTGAGCGGCGTGCCCCGGGGCCCGCTCCTCGACGTCGGCTGCGGCTCGGGCGTCCTCTCGATCGCGGCGGTCCGGCTCGGGTTCGCACCGGTGACCGCCGTCGACTGCGACTCCCACGCACTCGAGGCCGCGGGGCGAAACGCGCGCGCGAACGGCGTCGAACTCGGGCTCATGCAGGCGGACGGGCGCTCGGGGTCGCTGCCCCCGGCCGGCATCGGCATCCTGAACATCAGTCTCGAACTCGTGCAGGAGATCGGTCCCAGGCTCGAGTGTGACCTGCTCGTGACCTCGGGCTACTTCGAGGCTCACACCCCGAGGCTCGCGCGCTTTTCGATCCGGGAGCGGCGGACGCTCGCCGGCTGGGCGGCTGATCTGCACGCGCGGGAGTAGCATGCCGCGCCGTGACGACCTTCTCCGTCCGCTTTCTGGGCTGCAAGGTCTCCCAGACCGACGCGCAAGCGCTTCGCGAGCGCCTGCTCGGCGACGGCCACACCGAGTCCGACTCGGCGCAGATCGCGCTCGTCAATACCTGCTGCGTGACGAGGGAGGCGGTCCGGAAGTCCCGGCAGGCCGTCTCGCGGGCGGCGCGTGCCCACCGCCACGTCTACGTCACGGGCTGCGGCGCGAATCTGGCCGGAGGCGCCCTCGTCGGAGTCGCCCCGAACGTCACCGTCGTCACCAGGCGGAGCGAGGAGACGCCCGCCTTCGTCTCGGGTGAGCTCGGCGCGATCGGCTGCGTCCAGGCCGAGGCGCGGCTCGAGCGCGTGCGGGCGTTCGTCAAGGTCCAGGACGGTTGCAGCTTCTCCTGCAGCTTCTGCGTCGTGCCGCTCGTCCGGGGCCACTCCCGCAGCCGGCCGGCGGAAGCCGTACTGAGCGAGATCCGGCGGCGCGTCGCTCAGGGGCACCGCGAGGTCGTCCTGACCGGGATCAACCTCGGTTGCTACCGGGACCGTGAGGCCGGCTACACGCTGCCGCGGCTCGTGCGCGCGGCCGGCGAGCTACCCGGGCTCGTGCGCCTTCGGCTCTCCTCGATCGAGGTCAACCACGTGAACGCGGAGCTCGTCTCGGCGCTGCGCGAGACCCCGACCCTCGCGCGCCACCTGCACGTCCCGCTCCAGTCGGGTGACGACCGTGTCCTCCGGGCGATGGCCCGGCGCTACACAAGCGACACCTTCCTGCGCAAGCTCGAGGGACTCGAGGACTTCAACCTGACGACGGACGTGATCGTCGGCTTCCCGGGCGAGGACGGTCGGGCCTTCAGGCGGACACTCGAGGTCGTCCGCCGCGCGCGGGCCACGAAGCTGCACGTCTTTCCGTATTCGCCGCGTCCGGGCACGCGCACCGAGGCCGAGGACACGGTGTCGGCCGAGGAGAAGAAGGAGCGCGCGGCCCTGCTTCGGGCCGAGTCCCAGCAGGCCTGCCTGGCGCGGTGGCGCTCGAAGCTCGGCTCGCTGGATGAGGTGCTCGTCGACCGCCCCGGCCGGGGCTACGGCGACGACTACTCGCCCTGGCTCCTCGAGGCCCCTGTCGGCGAGCTCGCCCGGGTGCGGGCCGCCGGGGTGACGGAGGAGGGGATCCTCGCTGCCTGAGCAGGATTGCCTCTTCTGCCAGCTGGTCCGCGAGGGCGACCACGTGCGAAAGGCGGACGGCTTCGTCGCGATCGAGGACATCAATCCGCGGGCCGACGTCCATCTGCTCATCCTGCCGGAGCGGCACGTGCCTTCCTTCCGCGAGATCGGGGAGTTCGACCCCGGCGAGACGAAGCGCATGCTCGGCTTCATCGCCGAGACGGCCCGCGAGGCCGGCCTCGAGGACTACCGGGTGATCGTCAACGTCGGCGAGGGCGGGGGACAGACCATTTACCACCTGCACTGGCACCTCCTCGGCGGCCACACGATGGGGCTGCCATGAGCCTGATCGCACGGCTCGAGGGTGAGCTGAAGCAGGCGATGGTCGCCCGGGACGAGGGGCGCCGCGACGCGTTGCGGCTGATCCTGGCGAGCCTCCGCTCCGCCGAGAAGGAGCTGCAGCGCCCGCTGCACGACGACGAGGAGCTGCAGGTCCTGCAGCGCGAGCGCAAGAAGCGGCTCGAAGCGGCCGAGGCCTACCGGGGTGCCGGCCGCGAGGAGCAGGCCGAGGCCGAGGAACGCGAGCTCACGGTGCTAGAGGAGTTCATGCCTGCGCCGCTCTCGGAGGAGGAGCTCGAGGAGATCATCGACGATGCGATCGCCGAGGTCGGAGCGACGAGCATCCGCGATCTGGGGCGCGTGATGGCGGACGTGATGCCACAGGTCTCGGGCCGAACCGACGGCTCGGTCGTCAGCCAGCTCGTTCGCGAGAAGCTCGCCTAGCGGTCTCGGACAAAATCGATCCCGGTCGAAAGACGCCTGCGCAGAGCCGAGCCGCCGGGGCTAACGCCCCAGGATTTGGGGCCTTACGGGCCCGAACCGGTCGGGGCGCGCGGTCCCTACACTGAGGCCAAGTGCAGGACGTTTTCTCCGTCTCGAACGAAGTCGCCGCCGAGCTCGCGACGATCGGGGACGGCGTGCTCGACGCGCTGCGAGACCGGCTGCGCTGCACGATCCTGCTGCGGGGGAACCGGCTCACGGTCGAGGGTGCCGAGCCGCACGTGGAGCAGGCGCGCGCGGTCGTCGACGAGCTGGCAGAGCTCGTGGAGGCCGGGCACGAGATCGGCCCCGCCACGGTCGACGCGGTGCTTGCCGCGCTCGAGCAGACCGAGGACATCCGCGAGGTGTTCGAGGACGTCGTCTGGCGGCACCGCGGCAAGAAGATCGCGCCGAAGACGGTCACGCAGAAGCAGTACGTCGATGCGATCCGGCACCACACGGTGACCTTCGGGATCGGCCCAGCCGGTACGGGCAAGACCTACCTCGCGATGGCCTTCGCGGTCGCCGCGCTCTCGAACCGCGAGGTCGGCCGCATCATCCTCACGCGCCCCGCCGTCGAGGCCGGCGAGCGGCTCGGCTTCCTGCCCGGCACGCTGCTCGAGAAGGTGGATCCCTACCTGCGGCCGCTCTTCGACGCGCTCTACGACATGCTCGAGCCGGACCGGCTGACCGCGCACATGGAGAAGGGGGTGATCGAGGTCGCACCGCTTGCCTTCATGCGCGGCAGGACCCTGAACGACTCCTTCATCATCTTGGACGAGGCCCAGAACACGAGCCCCGAGCAGATGCAGATGTTCCTGACCCGGCTCGGCTTCGGCTCCAAGGTGGTCGTGACCGGTGACGTGACGCAGGTCGATCTGCCCCGGGACCAGGCCTCCGGCCTGATCCAGGTCCAGGAGATCCTCGGCTCGCTCGAGGGCGTCGCCTTCGTCCGCTTCGGGCACGAGGACGTCGTGCGCCACAAGCTCGTCCAGCGGATCGTCGAGGCCTACCGCCTGCACGCGGAGGAGACGGGCACCGAGCGGAGCAGATAACGACTGTGATCGCGGTCGAGGTGACGAATCGAAGCGGCGTCGAGGTCGACGCGGCCGGGGCAGCGGCCCTCGCCCGCCGCGTGCTGGCGGCGGAGGGGGTCGCAGACGGAGAGCTCGGCCTCGTCTTCGTCGGTCCCGAGGAGATCCGGACGCTGAAGCGGCAGCATCTCGGGCTCGACGAGGCGACGGACGTGCTCTCGTTTCCGATCGATGGCCGCGAGCAGCTCCCCTCGGGGCCGCCACGCCAGCTCGGCGACACCGTCCTTTGCCCGCAGGTCGTCGGCGAGCGCTGGCGCCGGCCGCTCGTGCACGGGTTACTGCACCTGCTCGGCTATGACCACGGCAGCGAGATGGAGGAGCGGGAACGGCTGTGGCACGACTGAGCACGCCGAGATTCCGCCTGCGGCGCGAGCAGGACGGCAGCGGCCAGCCCGACGGACTGGGCCCGCAGCTTCGGCGCCGGCCCTCGATCCTCGAGAGCTTCAACTTCGCCTTCGAAGGGATCATCCACGTCCTCCACACCCAGCGGAACATGCGCGTTCACTTCGTGGTCGCCGTGGTCGTGCTCGTCGCCGGGCTCTGGATCGGAGTCTCCAAGCTCGAGCTGATCGCCCTCCTGCTGGCGATCGCCTTCGTCTTCATCACGGAGATGATCAACTCGGCGCTCGAGCAGGCGATCGATGTGGCAACGACGTCGTTCGACCCGCTGGCCAAGCTCGCGAAGGACATCGCCGCCGGCGCAGTCCTGATCGCCACCATCAACGCCGTCGCGGTCGGCTACCTCGTCTTCTCGCACGAGGTCGCAGGTCGAAGCTCGCATCTGCTCGAGCGGCTGCGGCACGCGCCCGCCAAGCTGACGCTGATCGCGCTCGCCGTGACGATCCTGATCGTGATCGGGACGAAGGCGCTGACCGGGCGCGGGACGCCCCTGCGCGGGGGCCTGCCCTCGGGCCATGCGGCGATCGCGTTCGCGGGCTGGATGGCAACGACGTACATCGTCGGCGGCCAGCACCGCTTCCTGATCTCCTCGATCGCGCTCGTGATGGCGGTGCTCGTCGCGCAGACTCGGATCGAGGCCGGGGTGCACTCGGCCGCCGAGGTCGCCTACGGCGGTGCCCTGGGGGCCCTCGTCACGCTCGTGATCTTCCAGCTCGTGTGATGGACGAGGAGCTCCTCGCGCGGGCGGAGGCGATCGCGGAGCGTGCCTATGCGCCCTATTCCCGCTACCTGGTCGGGGCCGCGGTACGGGCCCGAGATGGGCGCGTCTTCGCGGGCGTCAACGTCGAGAATGCCGCCTACCCGCTCGGGCTCTGCGCCGAGCGGGCGGCGCTCTCGCAGGCGGTGGCGGCGGGCTGCAGGCCCGGCGACCTCGAGGTGATCGCGATCACCGCCTCCCCGTGCGGCGGCTGCAGGCAGTGGCTGCACGAGTTTCGACTCGAGCGCGTCACCTTTCGCGGGGAGGGCGGCGCGGTCGCCTCGGTCACGCCGGCGGAGCTCTTGCCGCTCGCCTGGGAGCTGCCGTGACCGGGCGGGCCCGGCCCGGCGGCGCTTGAAGAGCGGCTTCGTCGCCGTCGCCGGCCGCCCGAACGTCGGCAAGTCGACGCTCGTCAACGCGCTCTGCGGCGGCAAGGTCGCGATCGTCTCCGACAAGCCGCAGACGACGCGGCAGCGGATCTTCGGGGTCGCGAACGGCGCCGGCTACCAGCTCGTCCTGGCCGACCTGCCGGGCTTCCAGCGGCCGCGCGACCCGCTCACGGAGCGGATGCAGCGCACCGTCGACCGCTCGTTCGAGGACGTCGACTCCGTGCTGCTCGTCCTCTCGGCCCGGGAGCGGATCGGCGCCGGCGACCGCTACATCGCCGGGCGGGTCTTTTCGCTCGGCGTGCCGGTCGTGATCGCGCTCAACAAGGTCGACCGCCTGAAGCCGGGCCACATCGCCTCCCAGATGCAGACCGCCTCGGGACTGGGCGCCTTCGAGGCCCTGCATCCGGTCAGCGGGGTGACCGGCGACGGCGTCGACGAGCTCCGCGAGGAGCTGGTCGGGCTGCTGCCCGAGGGCCCGCAGTACTACCCCGACGGCCAGCGCACGGACCTCGCGCTCGAGCTGCAGCTCGCCGAGCTGATCCGCGAGAAGGCGCTGCAGCTGACGCGCGAGGAGCTGCCGCACGCGATCTCCGTGCAGGTCGACGACCTCGGCGAGAAGGTCGTCCACGCCACGGTCTTCGTGGAGACCGATTCCCAGAAGCAGATCGTCGTCGGGCGCGGCGGCTCGGTGATCAAGGAGATCGGGACGCGTGCCCGGCCGGAGCTCGAGTCGCTCCTGGAGCGGCAGATCTTTCTCGAGCTCCAGGTCAAGACCCGGCCCAGCTGGCGGCGTGACGCCGCGATGCTCGAGCGGCTCGGCCTGTGAGGGCGACGCTCGCGCTCTTCGACGTCGACGGCACCCTGTTCTTGACGCACGACCCCCTGAGCGGGCTGGCCCTCGTGCAATCGCTCGAGCGCTGCTACGAGCTCGAGCTCGCCGCCGGCGCGCCCGATCGGGTCGAGCACAAGGGCCTGACCGCGAAGCTGATCGCGCGGAACGTGTTGCACGCAGCCGGCCTTGCCGACACCGAGATCGACGAGCGGCTCGACGCCTGGTGCGGGGAGTTCGCCGCCCGCTACCTGAGGCTTTTGTCCACCGCCGACACGAGGCACTGGCGGGCCCGGCCCGGGGCTGCGGAGGGGCTTGCCCGCCTGGAGCGGGGCGGCGTGCGGCTCGCCCTCCTGACGGGCAACCCGGAGCCGGTCGCCCGCGCCCGGATGGAGCGGCTCGGCCTGGGCCGCTTCTTTCCCGCCGGCCAGGGGGCTTTTGGCTGTGAGGCCGAGGAGCGGGTCGAGCTGCTCGAGCTGGCCCGCGCCCGCGCCGGCGGCTGGCCGGCGGCCGAAACGGCCGAGATCGGAGACACCCCGCGGGACGTGGCGAGCGCCAGGGCTGCGGGGATCCACTCGATCGCGATCAGCTCCCCGCGCAGCAATCCCGCCGCGCTCGAGCGCGCCGATCTGGTCGTGCACGACATGGACGGAATCGTCCGGGCGCTGCTTCCGAGCACCTAGCGAGCCGGAGGCGTGCGGCGGGGGCGGGGCCTTCGGCGAGGGCTACACTCAGCCGATGGCGCAGGCGCCTGTACTACCGGCCGGCTTCGAGCTGCCGCTCGAGCCGCGGCTACCCCGGATCGGCTCGGTCGACCAGGTCGCGCTCGAGGCGCGCGCGACGGATCTCTCCCGCCGCTCGATCAAGCGCGAGGCGAAGCTCTTCGCGCTTGAGCTGGCGGTGCGGATGATGGATCTGACCACGCTCGAGGGCGCGGACACCCCCGGCAAAGTCGCCGCCCTGGCGGCGAAGGCGATCCGCCCGGATCCCGCCGACTCGAGCGTCCCCTCGGTCGCCACGGTGTGCGTCTATCCGAATCTCGTTCAGACGGCGGCCGACCGGGTGCGGGGCAGCGGCGTCAAGGTGGCCGCGGTCGCGACTGCCTTTCCGTCCGGGCAGAGTCCGACCGACCTCAAGGTCGCCGAGGCGCGCCGCGTTGTCGAGCTCGGCGCCGACGAGGTGGACATGGTGATCGACCGGGGCGCGTTTCTCGCCGGCCGCTACGCCAAGGTCTACGACGAGATCGTGCAGGTCAAGGAGGCGGTCGGGGAGGCCCCGCTCAAGGTGATCCTGGAGACGGGCGAGCTCGGCACCTACGACAACGTGCGCCGGGCTTCGCTCCTGGCGATCGCCGCCGGCGCCGACTTCATCAAGACCTCGACCGGAAAGCTGCCGCTGGCCGCGACTCCGCCGGTGACGCTCGTGATGCTGGAAGCGATTCGCGACGTCTTCGAGGAGACGGGGCGCCGGGTGGGGATGAAGCCAGCGGGCGGCATCCGTTCTGCCAAGCAGGCGGTTCAGACGCTGGTGCTCGTGCACGAGACGCTCGGTCTCGACTGGCTCACGCCCGACCTCTTCCGCTTCGGTGCCTCGTCGCTTCTGAACGACGTGCTGATGCAGATTCGCAAGCAGAAGACCGGCAGCTACCAGAGCCCCGACTACTTCACGATCGACTAGATGGGCGAGCTCGAACAGCGCGGCGAGCGGACGCCCGCACCCACCGCCTGGGAGTACGCGAGCGCCCCGGAGTCGCGCGAGCTCGTCACGCTCGAGCGCCAGTACGGCCTCTTCATCGGTGGCCAGCTCGTGGAACCGCGCTCCGGCAAGTACTACGACACGATCGAGCCGGCCAACGAGAAGCCGCTGGCGCGGATCGCCGAGGCTGGCCCCGAGGACGTCGGGCTCGCCGTCGGCGCCGCCCGCGCCGCCTTCGAGAACGGCTGGTCGGCGGCCTCGCCCGCCGAGCGCGCCAAGTACCTGTTCCGGATCGCGCGCATCCTGCAGGAGCGCTCGCGCGAGTTCGCGGTGCTCGAGTCGCTGAACGGGGGCAAGCCGATCCGCGAGTCGCGGGACGTCGACCTGCCGCTCGCGGCCGCCCACTTCTTCTACTACGCGGGCTGGGCGGACAAGCTCGACTACGCGTTTCCGAACCGGCGGCCGCGCCCGCTCGGCGTCGCGGGCCAGATCATCCCGTGGAACTTCCCGCTTCTGATGCTGGCCTGGAAGCTCGCGCCGGCCCTCGCGGCCGGCAACACCGTCGTCCTGAAGCCGGCCGAGACGACCCCCCTCTCGGCCCTTCTTTTCTGCGACGTCCTGCGCCAGGCGGAGCTGCCGCCCGGGGTGGTCAACATCGTCACCGGCGACGGCGCGACCGGCGCCGCGCTCGTCGAGGCCGAGGGCGTGGACAAGATCGCCTTCACGGGCTCGACCGAGGTCGGCAAGGCGATCCAGCGCCAGCTCGCGGGCACGGGCAAGAAGCTGACGCTCGAGCTCGGCGGCAAGGCGGCCAACATCATCTTCGACGACGCAGCGCTCGACCAGGCGGTCGAGGGGATCGTCAACGGGATCTACTTCAACCAGGGCCATGTCTGCTGCGCCGGCTCACGCCTGCTCGTGCAGGAGTCGATCTACGAGCCGCTGATCGAGAAGCTCAAGCGCCGGCTGGCGACGCTGCGGGTGGGCGACCCGCTGGACAAGAACACCGACGTCGGCGCGATCAACTCGCGCCAGCAGCTCGAGAAGATCGAGCAGCTCGTGGCGGCCGGCCAGGAGGAAGGGGCTGAGATCTATCAGCCTCCCTGCCGCCTGCCCGAGCAGGGCTACTGGTTCGCGCCGACCGTGTTCACGAACGTGGCGCAGAGCTACCGGATCGCCCAGGAGGAGATCTTCGGGCCCGTTCTCTCCGTGCTGACCTTCAGGACGCCGGCGGAGGCGCTCGAGAAGGCCAACAACACGCCCTATGGGCTCTCCGCCGGCGTCTGGACGGAGAAGGGCTCGCGGATTCTCTGGCTGGCGGAGCGCTTGCGGGCGGGGGTGATCTGGGCGAACACCTACAACCGATTCGACCCGGTCTCGCCCTTCGGCGGCTACAAGGAGTCGGGCTTCGGCCGCGAGGGAGGGCGTCATGGGCTCGAGCCCTACCTCGAGTTCGAGGGCGCGGAAGAGATCGGCGGGTGAGCGGCACCGAGCCTGAGCGGGTCGTCTGATGGCGCGACTGCCGGTCAGAAAGACGTACAAGCTCTACATCGGCGGTACCTTCCCGCGCTCGGAGTCGGGCCGGACCTACGAGGCCGAAGGCCAAAACGTCGCCCGTGCCTCCCGGAAGGATGTCCGCGACGCGGTCCGGGCCGCCCGCAGCGCCCAGCCGAAGTGGGCCGGGATGACGGCCTACAACCGGGCCCAGGTTCTGTACCGGGTCGCCGAGATGCTGGAGGCGCGCACGCCCGAGTTCGCCGCCCTGGCCGCGGGCGAGGACGAGGTCAACCGGGCCGTCGATCGGGTTGTCTGGTACGCCGGCTGGGCAGACAAGCTGGCGCAGGTGCTCGGCTCCGCCAACCCGGTCGCCGGGCCGTACTTCAACTTCACCGTGCCCGAGCCGACCGGCGTGGTCGGCGTGCTCGCACCCGAGGAGCCGCCGTTACTGGGGCTGGTCTCGAGGCTCGCGCCGGTCCTGGTCGGCGGCAACGCGGCCGTCGTTCTCGCCTCCGAGTCGCGCCCGCTGGCGGCGATCGAGCTCGCCGAGGTCCTGGCCACCTCGGACGTCCCGGGGGGTGTCGTCAACCTGCTGACCGGACACCGGGACGAGCTGGCACCGGTGCTCGCGAGCCACATGGACATCAACGCCCTCGACGTGACCGGCGCCGACGGGCAGACGGCCGAGCTCGAGCGCCTCGCCGCCGACAACGTGAAGCGGATCGTGCGCGGCTCGGCCGACGCGCAGAGCCCCTGGGAGGTGGCGGGGTTCCTCGAGCTGAAGACCGTCTGGCATCCGGTCGGGACGTGACCGGCTCGCCGCGGCTCGCCGCTGAATCCGCGTCCGGACCGTAAACCCGGCTCTCGCGGAGCGCGCCCGCTAGCCGAGCCGGGACTCGTCCAAGCGCAGCAGGGGACAGGTGAGGCAGGTGGGACCGCCGTCGCCCTTCGAGAGCTCACGGCCTTGGTAGACGAGCACATCGACGCCGGCCGCCTCGAGCCGCCGGCGTGTCCGCGGGTTGCCCTCGACGACGAGCGCCACGCGCGGGGCGAGCGCCAGGACGTTGGCGCCCATCGACTCGAACTCCTCGTCGGGTACGGGCACGAGCTCGATCCCCCTCGCGGCGAGGAGCTGGGCGAGGCGCGTCGGCAGGAGCGGCGGATAACCGACGACGAGGTCGCCCGCCAGCGGGCTGAGCAGCGAGAGCAGGTGCATCACCTCGCCCTCGCCGTGCCAGTGGGGCAGGTCGAAGCTCAGGACCTCGAGTCCGGTCAGCTGCGCGAGCCTGTCGACCCCGCTCGGGTTCGTCCGGTAGCCGAGGCCCGCCAGGAGCGTTCGCTCGTCGAGTCTGATCAGGTCGCCCCCTTCGCCGAGGGCGGGCTCTTCGAGCCTGCCCGCGAGCGGGACGCCGGCGGCTTCGAGATCCCGTCCGAGCGCGTCCGGCTCGCCGCGCCGGCCGGCTTTGCCGGGCCGGAGCAGGATCGCTCCCGCGTCGGCGACGAGCGCCGGGTCGAAGACGTAGATCGCGTCGGGATCGCCGGCTGACTCCGACTCGGCGAACACGACCTCCGCCCCGGCCTCCGCGAGCAGGGCGCAAAGCGCCTCGTGCTCCCGGGCGATGCCGGCGGCGTCCGGTTCGGCCCGCCAGCCGAAGTCGCGCCAGGAGCGCAGGTCGCGGGCGCGCGGCGACCGCACGAGCACACGCCGAAGCGCCCCAGACATCGACCGTACGCCGTGGAGCTTGGGCTCGGCGACGCTCATCCGAAAAAGGCCTTCGCCACCTCGAACCACTCCGGCGGCACCGTCTTCAGGCCCGCCGTCGCCTCCTTGAGCGAAACGTCCGCGATCACGTCGCCTAGCAGCGCCGCCATCCGCCCGAACCTCCCCTCGTGCGCGAGGTCGGCGGCCTTGAGACCGAAGCGGGTCGCGAGCACCCGGTCGCGGGCGGTGGGGGAGCCGCCGCGCTGCACGTGGCCGAGCACCGTCACGCGGGTTTCGAAGCCGGTGCGGTCTTCGATCTCGCGCGCGAGCGCGTCACCGACGCCTCGCTGCGACAAGCGCTCGTGGCCGAACTCGTCCACCTCACCGTGCGCCGAGACCCCTTCCAGCTCGTAGCCCTCGGAGACGACGACGATCGAGAAGTCCTTGCCCCGCTCGTGCCGGTGACGGATGTCGTCGCAGGCCTCGTCGATCGAGATCGGCTGCTCGGGGATCAGGATCACGTCCGCACCGCCCGCAATGCCGCTCATGACGGCGATCCAGCCGGTGTGCCGGCCCATCACCTCCACGACCATCACGCGGTTGTGCGACTCGGCGGTCGTGTGCAGGCGGTCGATCGCCTCGGTCGCGATCGAGACTGCGGTGTCGAAGCCGAAGGTGTAATCGGTCGCCCGTAGGTCGTTGTCGATCGTCTTCGGCACGCCGACGACGGGCGCCTCGAACTCGGCGTAGAGACGCGCAGCCACGCCGAGCGTGTCCTCGCCGCCGATCGCGACGAGCGCGTCGAGGTCGCGGTCGCGGAAGTTCTGCAGCACCCGCTCGACGCCGCCCTCGACCTTGAAGGGGTTCGTGCGGCTCGTGCCGATGATCGTCCCGCCGCGCGGAAGGATCCCCGACACCTCCTGGGCGCCGAGATCGTCGAAGCGTCCGTCGACGAGGCCGCGCCAGCCCTCGAGCACGGCGACGCAATCCCAGCCCTCAGCGTCCGAG
>DASUWJ010000034.1:0-11244 GCA_036378475.1 Gaiellaceae bacterium | reverse complement strand
CGTAGTCGAAGGCGATCCAAAGCGCCAGGCGGCTGTTTGTACCCGTCTCGGCCTCGAGTCTTGCCATCTGCTCCTGCAGAGCCTGCGGGGCCCGGTCGCGGCGCCCGAAGAAGCGCACGCGCACGCCTTGGCGGGCGAGATCGGGCAGCTCGCGCTCGATCGTCTCGCCAAAGATCTCCATCAGCGAGTCGACCTCCGCCGGCGGCCTCGTCCAGTTCTCGGTCGAGAAGGAGTAGACGACGAGCGCCCCGATCCGCAGGTCGATCGCCGCCTCCACGGTCCTGCGCAGGGCGCGCGTTCCTTCGCGGTGGCCCTCGGCGACCGGGAGGCCCCGGCTCGCCGCCCAGCGGCCGTTGCCGTCGAGGATGATCGCGACGCAACCGACCGGCGCGGGCGCTTCCGGCGTGGCGTCTGCCTGGCCGGCGAGGAAGCCGCGGATTCGGGAGAGCAGCCCCACGGGGGCGACCCGGAGGCCCTAGACCTCCAGGATCTCTTCTTCCTTGCGCTTGAGGATCTCGTCGATTCTGCCGGTGTGCTCGTCCGTCAGCTTCTGGAGCCGCTCCTCGGCGCGGTGCTCCTCGTCGCTGCCGACCTCGCTCTTGTCGACAAGCTCCTTCAGATGGTGCATCACGTCCCGGCGGACATTCCGGACGGCGACGCGGCCCTCCTCGGCCATCTGCCGGGTGACCTTGACGAGCTCCTTCCGCCGCTCCTCCGTCAGCTGGGGAATTGGGAGCCGGATCAGCTTGCCGTCGTTCGAGGGCGTCAGGCCGAGGTCGGATTCCTGGATCGTCCGCTCGATCGAGGAGAGCGAGCTGGGGTCGAACGGCTGCACGGTCAGAAGCCGCGGCTCCGGCGCATTGATCGTCGCGAGCTGCTTGAGCGGCGTTTTCGTTCCGTAGTAGTCGACCTGGATCCGGTCGAGGAGCGCCGCGGAGGCTCGTCCGGTCCGAAGCGTGTTGAACTCGTGCTGGGCGGACTCGACCGATTTGTCCATCCGGCGGGTCGCATCCTGGATCAGTTCGTCGATCGTCATCGGGCCGCTCCGGGGGTCGGGGTGGAAACGATGGTGCCGATCCGCTCGCCCTCGATCACCCGGCGGATGTTGCCGGCCGCCAGGGCAAACACGTAGATCGGCAGCTGATTGTCCATGCAGAGGGAGAGCGCCGTCGAGTCCATCACCTTCAGGCCGCGCTCGATCGCCTCCAGGTGCGTCAGCTCCGGCAGGAACTCCGCCGTTGGATCGAGGCGCGGATCGCCGCCGTAGACGCCCTCGACCGCGTGCTTGGCCATCAGGATCGCATCCGCATTGATCTCGAGCGCGCGCAGCGCCGCGGCGGTGTCGGTCGTGAAGAACGGGTTGCCCGTCCCCGCGGCGAAGATCACGATTCGCTGCTTCTCGAGATGGCGGATCGCCCGGCGGCGGATGTAGGGCTCGGCGACCTCCGAGACCTCGAGCGCGGAGAGCACGCGCGTGTGTGCGCCCAGGCGCTCCAGGGCATCCTGCAGCGCCAGCGCGTTCAGAAGCGTCGCCAGCATGCCCGCGTAGTCGGCCGTCGCGCGGTCCATGCCCTCGGCTGCCGCCGCCATGCCGCGGTAGATATTCCCGGCGCCGACCACGATGGCGAGCTCGACGCCCTCGGCCTGGACGTCCAGGATCTCGGCCGCGAGCGCCTCGATCCGCTCCCGGTCGAGGCCGTACTCCTTGCTGCCCATCAGCGCCTCGCCCGAGAGCTTGAGCAGAATCCGCTCAAAGACCGGTTTGGCCCTCCCACTCGCGGCCGCCACTTCTCCGGAGCCCACGCTCGTCATCTCAGGAGGTACTCACTCAGTTCGCAACCCGCCGACTTGGAGCCGTTCGAACTCGAGCACCTCCGCACCCACCTCGCCGAGCGCCGCTCCCACCGTGCGCGCCGTGTCGTAGATCCACACCTGCTCGCTCAGGACCTGGGCGGCGAAGAAATGCTTGTTCAGCATCCCTTCCGCGATCTGCTCCCGCGCCTGCCCCGGCTTCTTCAGCACCTCGTCGGAGTTGAGGAAGATCTCGCGCTCGGCTTGCACCGTCTCCGTCGGGACGTCCTCGCGGCCGATCCACCGGGGCGGCGAGGCGGCAATATGCATCGCGACCTTGCGAGCCAGTTCGCGCGGGCCGCCGCGAAGCTGCACGAGCACGCCGAGCTTGTTCGCGGGCGGGTGCGCGTAGCCCTCGATCACGGCGCCGTCGACCGCCTCGAAGCGCGCCGTCCCGGCGACGACGATGTTCTCGCCGAGCTTGCCCGAAAGCTCCTGCCGCTCCTCGTCGAGTGCGAGCTCGGCGCCCGGGCCCCCCTGCTCGACGGCTTCGAGCACCTTGGCCGCGTACGCGAGGAACTCCTCGTTCTTGGAGACCGGCTCGCTCTCACACCCGACCGCCACGATCACGCCGAGCTTGCCGTCCTCGGCGACTCGATAGCTGACCTTGCCCTCGCTCGTTGCCCGGTCGGCCCGCTTCGCCGCGCTCGCCATCCCGCGCTCGCGCAGGAGCGTGCGGGCGGCCTCGACGTCGCCGTTCGTATCCTGCAGTGCCCGCTTGCAGTCCATCATCCCGGCACCGGTAAGGTCGCGGAGCTCCTTGACCAGGGCGGCTGAGATCTCGGTCATGCGCTCTCGTTCTCGCCCGAGGACGCGGCGCTCGCGACTGGCTCCTGGTCGCTTGACTCGGAGGGCGGCTGTTCCGGTGCCGGCTGCCCCTGCCCCGCGGGCTCGGGCGCTGGTTGCTCCTGTGCGGGCCCCTCGGAGGCGGCCGGCATCCCTTGGGCCGGCGCGGGCGCGGGCCGCTCCTGCGCCTCTGGCTCGGAGGCGCCCGCCGCCTGCCCCGCTTCTTCGGCGGGGGCCTGGCCGCCCGGTTCACCTTCGGCCTCGCCTCGCTCGCTCGCGGCTGGCACCGCCAGTTCCTCCGGCGCGATCTTCGCCTTCCCGGCCTCGATCGCCTCGGCGATCACGCGCGTGACGAGCGAACACGAGCGGATCGCGTCGTCGTTACCGGGGATCACATAGTCGGCCTCGTCGGGATCGCAGTTCGTGTCGACGAGCGCGATGATCGGCATCCCGAGCCGGCGCGCCTCGCGGACTGCGAGCTGCTCCTTGCGCAGGTCGAGCACGAACATCGCCTCTGGCTGGCGGCGCATGTCGGCGACGCCGCCCAGGTTCGTGTCGAGCTTCTCGAGCTCTGCGAGCATGGCGATCCGCTCCTTCGAGGGCAGAAGCTCGAGCTGGCCGTCGTCACGCAGGCGGCGAAGCTCATGCAGGCGCTCGATCCGGTTCGAAATCGTGCGCCAGTTCGTCAGCAGGCCGCCCAGCCAGCGGTGGTTGACGAACGGCATTCCAACCCGCTTCGCCTGCTCCTCGACCGAGTCCATCGCCTGCTTCTTCGTGCCGACGAAGAGGACCGAACCGCCCCGCTCGGCGAGGTTGCGAGCAAATGCGGCCGCCTCCTCGAGCCGCTCCTGGGTCTGCTGCAAATCGATGATGTAGATCCCGCCCCGCTCGGCGAAGATGAAGCGCTTCATCTTCGGATTCCAACGGCGCGTCTGGTGGCCGAAGTGAACGCCGGCCTCCAGAAGCTCTCGCATGCTGACGACTGCCACGGGCCAAGCCCCTTTCTCTCGGTTTGCGTTTCGACTGCTGCCGGCGGAACTGGATGGAACCGGCGCGTCGTCTCGTAGCGCCGGCACCGCCACCCAGCCACTCCGCCGGGTCGGTGGGAAAACCGCTGCATCCTAGCAACGTCTTCCGTTCAGGTTTCGGCCGGCAGGGCCGATAATCACGGTGAGGGGACGGGACTCGGTGTGACTTCGAAGGCACTCGCACAGCTGGCAGAGGAGATCCGGGTCGAGGCGTGGGAGCTCGCGCTCGAGGTCGTCAAGGAAGGCCTGCGAGAGGACACGATCCCGGCGCTCGCGCGGGTCAGCCGGGTCGCCCAGCTCGGGGACATGCCGACCTTCATCTCCGAGCTGGCGGCGCAGCTCGCGCATCCAGAGCCCGAGCGTCTGCATCGCGGCAGCCCGCTGGCGGCGCTCGCTCGCGATCACGCGCGCGAGCGCGAGGCGCTCGGCTTCGCCCCCCGTGACATCGTGACCGAGTTCCTGCTCCTGCGGCGCGTGCTCTGGCGGCTCGTCCAGGCGAGAAGCGCGAGCCTCGAGGCCGACGATGTGCTCGTTCTGGAGCAGCGCCTGAACGATGCGGTCGACCAGCTCGTGACCGAGTGCGTGGTCGCCTACTTCGACCGCGCGACCTCGGAGCTCGCCTACAAGGCCCGTCACGACGCGCTCACCGACCTCTTGGACCACACCGCCTTCACGCGCGAGCTCGAGGTCGAGGTGGAGCGCGCCGAGCGCTACTCCCACGGGGTGACACTCGTCTTTCTCGACTTCGACCACTTCAAGCAGATCAACGACACCCACGGACACCAGGAGGGCGACCTCGTCCTGCGGCGGATTGCCCAGCTGCTGCAGAGCGAGCTGCGGCGCTCCGATCTGGCGGGGCGGATGGGCGGTGACGAGTTCGCCGCCTTCCTGATCGAATCGGACGAGGCGACCGGGCCGAACTTCCTCGGGCGGCTTGAGCGGCGGATCGGGGCGCTGATCGCCTCCGGCGAATTGCGGGTACCGGTCTCCCTGAGCGCCGGCCTGGCGCAGTACCCCGGCGAGGCCGGGGACGTGGACGCGCTCTTTCGGCTCGCTGACGAGCGGCTCTACGACGCCAAGCGGGCCAAGACCGCCTGAAGCTCGAGCGGCAGCGGCGACTCGACCTGCACGCGCGCGCCCGTGAAGGGATGTTCGAAGGCGAGACGCTCGGCGTGCAGGAACTGGCGCCCGAGTTCCTGGTCGGGGACGCCATAGACCCGGTCGCCGAGAATGGGCAGGCCGATCGCTGCCAGGTGGACGCGGATCTGGTGCGTGCGGCCGGTCTCGAGCGTGACCCGAAGGAGCGCGTGCTCTGCCAGCAGGCGCTCGACCTCGAACTGCGTGACCGCCTCCCGGGGCGAGTCGGTCTCGAGCGAGCGCCGGGTCGGCTCACGCCGGTCGCGGCCGAGGGGAGCCTCGATCCGCCCACGGCGCGAACGCGGCCTGCCGCGGACGAGCGCGAGGTACTGCCGCTCGAGCCCTCTTCGCCTGACGAGCGCCTGCAGGCGGCGCTGGGCCTCGTCCGAGCGGGCCACGACGAGCAGACCCGAGGTGTCGCGGTCGAGCCGGTGCACGATCCCCGGCCGCTCGGGCTGGTCGCCGCCGGCGATCGTGCCGAGGAGCGCGTGCACGAGCGTCCCGCTCGCATGTCCTGGCGCAGGATGGACGACGAGACCGGCGGGTTTGTCCACGACGAGCAGATGCTCGTCCTCGAAGGCGATCCGAAGTTGGCGCTCCTCCGCCACGAGCTCACCCGGCGCGGCGGGCGGCTCGAACTCGAGCTCCTCGCCCCCGGCCAGCCTGTAGCTCTTCGGCCGCCGTTCGCCGTCCACAAGCACGCCGGCGTCGCCCAGGAGCCGCTCGGCCGCGGCGCGCGAGCCGAGCTCCGGCAGCCTGGCGACAAAGCGATCGAGCCGCTCGCCCGCGGCCTCGCTCGGAACGCGGACGCGGACCGTCCGCCTACCGGCGCGGTGCGCCCAGGATCACGGCGGCGAAGAGCACCCCGACCCCGACGACGATGAATGTGTCGGCGAGGTTGAACGCCGGCCAGTAGCGAAAGTCGAGGAAGTCCGTCACGTAGCCGAGCCGGATCCGATCGACGAGGTTGGAGGCGCTGCCACCGATCAGCAGGCCGAGCGCGACCGGCAGGACTGGATGGCGTGAGCCGGAGCGGGCGAAAAAGACGAGCATCCAGCCGACCGCGAGCGCCGTCAGGGCGGTCACGAGCGGCGTCGCCCCCGCGAAGAGTCCGAACGCGATCCCCGAGTTCTGGACATGGTGGATCGTGAAGGGCCCAAGCACCTTCGCCTTCTCGTCGAGCGCGAGCTGGCTCGAGACGATGTGCTTCGTCGCCTGGTCTGCGACGACCGCGGTCAAGACGACGAGGCCCAGGCCGAGCCAGTGCTGCCAGCGCGCCGCCAGCGAGCGACTGGCGACGGACATCGGCGTCAGCGCGTCGGTGGACGACCCCACCCGGACGTCGACCGCCCGGGGCGCCTCGCTCACGCGCGGTCCCCGCGCGCGTCGGCGGCGCATTGCGTCGACCAGGGCAGGTATTCGAGCCGCTCGGGCTCGATCGGCTGCCCGCAGGTGCGGCAGGTGCCGTAGGTCCCGGCCTCGATCCTCTCCAGGGCCGCGTCGATCTCGCGGAGCACGTTGCCGGAGTTTTCCTCCAGGGTGACGTCGATCTCGCGGTCGACCGTCTCGGTGGCGGTGTCCGCCATGTGGTTGTCCTTGCTACCCGAGACGAGCTCCCCGGTCGAATCCTCGAGCGAGCCCGGGTTCTCCTTGTGCAGGTACTCGATCGCGTTGGCCACGCGCCGGCGCTCCTCCTGGAGCCGTCCGCGGAAGCGCTCGGTATCGATCTGCGCGCTCATCGGCCCCGGCCGGCCGAGTCGAGCCGCCGGGCTGCCTCCGCCGCTTCGATGCCGTGGAGCTCGACGAGCTTGTCGCGTCCGGAGTGCCCCGACACGAGCGCCACGCTTCGCCGCGGCAGCTCGAGCCGCTCGGCGAGCAGGCGCAGGACCGCCTCGTTCGCCTTGCCGCTCTCCGCCGCGGCCGCCACGCGTACTTTCCAGGCTTCGCCGTGACGCCCCGCGAAGCCGGTCCGGCTCGCTCCCGGAGCGATGCGTAGGCGAACCCGAGTCGGAAGCGAGGCCATCGGAGAAGTATAGGTTCGTACTCCGACCTGAACCCTCCGCATCAGGAGCGACGCGGCTCAGGCGGCCGCCGCCTGCTCCTCCTCCCCGCTTTGGGCATCGGCGTCCTCGACCGAATCGAGGGCCGAGCCGAGCAGGGCCTTGACCCGCTTCGTCTCCGCACGCAGCCGCTCCCGCTCTGCCAGCGCCTCGTGGGTCAAGCGGCGCGCCTCGGCGTGTGCCTCCTCGAGCACGAGCACCGCCTCGCGACGGGCCTGGTCCTTGAGCTCGTGCGCGGCCTGCTCGGCACTCGTCAGGGTCGAGCGAAGCAGCGTCTCCAGCTCGACGTGTCTCCTGAGCTCCCCCTGGAGCTGCTCGATCCGGTCGGCGTAGTCGGCCCGCTCCCGCCAGACGACCTCGAACGAGTCGACAACCTCCTCGATTGTCCGGTCGACGGCGCTGCGGCGGTAGCCGAGCGGTCCTCGTTTGAAGCGGACGTGTCTCAGCTCAACGGGTGTAAAGGCCATGGCGGCCTCCTTTCGTTCCTCAGAAGCGGTTGAAGATCGCGTCGATCACGCGCATCAGCAGGAAGAGCACGAGAATCGCCACGACGGGTGAGAGGTCAAGCGGTCCGAATGAAGGCAGGACCCGTCGGAAGAGCCGCAGGTACGGCTCGCAGACGTCGCGCAGGAAGTCCTGGATCCGGCGCACCCAGGGCGAGTAGGGCAGGCGCACCCAGGAGCTGAGGACGTAGGCGAAGATCAGCAGGACATAGACCCAGAGGAAATCGTCGATGAACCGATTCGCCGCCGAGGCGGCGTCGAAGAGCAACACCGAACCGGGCCCTGCGGCCATGGAGAGGTGTTCCACTTCGGCGGCGGGGTTCCTACGGCGGCGTCGTTCAGGCCTGGTTGAAGAAGCCGCCGCTCTCCAGCAGGCGCGCTCGCTCTTCCGCCGAGACCTCGACGTTTCGCGGCGTCAGCAGGAAGACCTTGTCGGCGACGCGCTGCATGCCGCCGTCCAGGGCGTAGGTCAAGCCGCTCGTGAAGTCGATCAGGCGCTTGGACAGCTCCTGGTCTGAGTTCTGCAGGTTGAGGATCACCGGGATCGCGTCCTTGAACTTGTCGGCGATCTGCTGGGCGTCGTTGAAGCTCCGGGGCATGACTAGATGCACCCGTACCGAAGGGACGGCCGTCGGGCCGGGCATGGAGGCGACTTCCGCGGCCCGGCGCTCGCGCCGGGAGGGGCGGACGACAGCCGTTCGGCCAGCGTCGGCCTCGGATTCGGTCCAGTCGTCGAGATCCCGCTGCCGGCGTGGCTGCAGGCGCCGCACGTTCGGCCGCTCGCGGTAGCTTCGCTCGAGCTCCTCCTCGGTTACGTAGCCGTCCTCGTCCCACTCGTCTTCCTCCTCGGCGATGCCGAAGTAGACGAGGGTGCGGTTCCAAACGTCTCCGAAGGCCATTTCCAGGGAATCTTAACCGCGGTAGAGCACGGAGCCTATTCGGATCAGGGTCGCGCCTTCCTCCGCGGCGATCCGGTAGTCCTGGCTCGTGCCGATCGAGAGCTCGGGCAGGTTGCGCTCGGCGGCCAGCTCGCGCAGGCGGCGGAAGTAGGGGCGCGAAGCCTCCGGGTCGTCGCTCTCCGGCGGCATCGTCATCAGTCCCCGGACCTCGGCGTAGACGGCGAGGAGCGCGTCGAGCTCCTCTTCCCGCACGCCCGATTTCGACTCCTCCCCGGACAGGTTGACCTCGACGAGCGCCGGGATCTCCAGGCGGGCGGCGGCCGATTCGGAGGAGAGCGAGTGGACGAGCTCGCAGAGGCGGTTGACGAGCTTCGCCTTCCTGCTTTGAAGATGGCCGATGAAGTGCCAGCGGAAGGAATCGCCGTAGACGGCGTGCTTGGCCTCGAGGTCCTGGGCTCGGTTCTCCCCCACCACCTCGATTCCGGCCTCGACGAGCACCGCCATCTCCTCGAGCGAGACGTACTTCGTCGCGGCGACGATCGTCACGGCCTCTCCGACCTCGGCCTGGATCGCCTCGTAGCGAGCTCGGATCGCCTCAGGCGACATAGCCGATCAACCCCTGGCGGCCGGTCACGCCACCGTCCCGCCGGTGTGAGAAGAAGAGCTCCGGTCGGCAGGAGGTGCAGAGATCGAGCCGCTCCACCAGCTCGCAGCCGGCCTCGCGCAGGGCAGACTCGCCCGCGCGCCAGAGGTCGAGCTTGCCGCCCTCGAGGACTCCGGCGCCGAAGCGGGCCCGAAACGGCTCGGCGACGTCCTCGCCCACCCGGTAGCAGCAGGGGCCGATCGCCGGCCCGATCCCGGCCGCGAGCGGGCCAGGCCCCAGCGTGCGAACGGCAGCCTCGAGCACGCCTGCGAGGAGACCGCGCCAGCCGACGTGGACAATCGCGAGCGCCGGCGTCGCGCCGTTTCTCCTCGCGAGCGCAACCGGCAGGCAGTCGGCCGTCAGGACGAGCATCGCCTGGCCGGGCTCGTCGCTCCAGAGGGCGTCGCAGGCCTCGAAGCGCGTCCCCGGCGCGAGGATCCCGCGCGGCCTGGCGCGGGCGATCTCGGCGCCGTGGCGCTGGAAGGCCATCGCCGCCAGCTCGCCGTCCGCGCCCACGGCCGCACAGAGGCGGCGCCTGTTCTCCGCGACTCGGCGGGGGTCGTCCTTCGTCCGCGCGCCGAGATTGAGGGACTTGTACGCGCCACCGCTGACCCCCCCGACCCGCGTCGAGAAGGCAACCTCGTAGGGCCCGGGAGCCTCCCAGCGGATCACCCGCTGATCAGCTCCCGGGCCGCCTGGAGCTCGGACTCGCGGCCGTCGAGCTCCCCGTTCAGCTTCCGCCGCCGGAGCTCGGCCAGGATCTGACCGACGCGCGGCGACTCGGCCAGACCGAGCGCCGCTAGGTCGGCCCCGGTCACCTCGAGCCGGATCTCGCGTAGACGCCGGAAGTACTCATGCAGCGGCTCCAGTTCCTCGAGCCCGAGCGCATAGAGCGGTGCATCCGGCTGGTAGCGGTCGGCCACGGCGACGACCTCCGCGGGCTCAACCTCGCGGCCACGCAGGCGATCGACGAGCCGAGGGCCGACCGTCACGGCGGCGGCGATCTGCTCGGCGTCTCGGCGGCGCACCTTGAGGCGCTGCAGCCACGCGTACACCTCATCGGGAGGAAGCTTCCGGGCGAGGGCGATTAGGCCGAGCCGCCAGGGCGGCAGCTCGAGCTCGTACCCGGCGGCGAGTGCCCGTAGGCGGGCGATCAGAGCCACCGCCTCCTCGTCGGCGGCCAGGTGTGGATGGATGGCGCGGTCGGCGCCGAGCTCGGCGAGGCGCAGGATCGAGTGTTCGACCTCGCCCTCTTCCAGCAGGGCGATCAGCTCGTCCCGCAGGCGCGCGGAGGAGAGATCGCCGACGAGACCCATTTCGATGCAGCCGCGGGCGAGCGCGAGCGTGTGCTCGTCCATCCGGAAGCCGTAGCGGTTCTCGTAGCGGATCGCCCGGAAGATCCGGGTCGGATCGTCGATGAAGGACAGGTTGTGCAGGACACGGATCCGCCGGGCGTCGAGATCGCGCCGACCGCCGAAGGGATCGACGAGACGGCCATAGTCGGCCCCCTTCAGCGAGACTGCCATCGCGTTGATCGTGAAGTCGCGCCGGAAGAGGTCCTCGCGGATCGAGGCGTGCTCGACCGAGGGCAGCGCCGCGGGCGCGTCGTAGAACTCGGTGCGGGCGGTGACGACGTCCACCCGCTGATCCGATCCGTAGAGGACGACCGCGGTGCCGAACTTCTCGTGCGCTCGCACCCGCCCGCCGAGCGCCTCGGCGAGCGCCTGGGCCAGGGCGATCGCATCGCCTTCGACCGCGATGTCGACGTCGAAGCTCCGCTCGCCGAGCAGGATGTCCCGGACGGTGCCGCCGACCAGGTAGACGCCCTCGTAGGGCTCGCTGACTGCGGCGACGGCCTCGAAGACGGACGCCAGGCGCTCGAGCCGTCCGAGCTCTTCCGCGAGCGAGGTCGGAGCCTCTCTCCGGACACCGGTCCGCTCGCCGAGCGCGCGCAGGACGTCGCTGCGGGTGACGACTCCGACGAGCTTCCCCTCGCGGAGAACGGCGATCCGATCGTTCCCGGCGGCGAGGAGGTGCTGCAGCTCGCCCAGCGGCGTCTCCTCGGCGCAGGTGGCGACCCGCCTGCTCATGATCCCCTTCACCGGCGCGTGCGAGAGCCCGTTGGCAACGGCTTTGTCCAGATCCTCGCGAGCGACCGCTCCGACCACTCGTCCCTCTTCAGACACGAGAATCCCGCTCTGCCCGTAGCGCTGGCAGGCGACCATCGCCCGCGCGACCGTCTCCTCGGGAGAAACGGTCCGGGCCGGCCTCGACATCACATCGCGCGCGCGAGCGGGTTCACGCACGGCCTCGCCGAGCGTCGCGAGCACACGCTCG
>DASUWJ010000033.1:0-5077 GCA_036378475.1 Gaiellaceae bacterium | reverse complement strand
CGAGCGGACGGCGCCCCCTCTGCCGGGGCAGCGAGAGCCTGGTGCGCTTGGACAGCCAGGCGCCTCCGCGTTGGGGAAGGGCCGTCCGCCGACCTGAATGCCAGGGTCGAACCCGGGTCGGCCAAGGCTCGCGCGCATCGTCGCCGGGACGGGGTGAGGCCCGGCGACCCCGCGCCCTGCAGCCGAGCTGTACGGGCTCCGCACGCCATTTGGTGATCCCGTGCGCGAGGGAGGCCGTCCGACCTAGCACAGAAGGCCGAGCCTCAGGACAAGACGGTTCGGGGCGTATCTTCGCCCGGGAGCCGTTAGCCTTCCAGGCCTCGTGAGCCGCGTCTTCAGGTCGACGTACCACGACACGGCGGACCGCCGGCTCGCGCGCCACGGCGTCGCGCTCCGGCGACGGCTGGAGAACGGGAAGAGCACCTGGGAGGTCGAGCTGCCCGAGGCGCCCCGGCGGGTCGCGCTCGCCGCGCCAGGCGGGCCGGCCGAGCCGCCCCGGCTGATCGCCGACCTCCTTCAGACGATCATCCGCGAGGGCAGGCTGGTCGAGATCCTGACCGTCCAAACCCGCCGCTCGGACGAGCTCCACGATCAGGTCTCGCGGCTCGAGAACGGCTCCGTCGTCGCGGAGTTCGTTCGCGACGGCCGTGAGGACGACCCGGGCCTGGATGTCCTCGAGCCGCCGCCGGTGGTATCGCTCCCGAAGAAGGCCTCCGCCCGCGAACGCGTGCAGGCTCGCCTGCGCGAGCAGTACCACGAGATCCTCGCGCGCGATCCGGGCACGCGGCTCGGGGAAGAGCCCGAGGCCGTCCACAAGTTCCGGGTCGCCGTCCGCCGGTCGCGCAGCGTGCTCCGCTCGGCTCGACCGATGCTTGACCGAGTCTGGGCCGAGCAGCTCCGAGCCGAGCTCGACTGGCTCGGCACTGCGCTCGGTCGGGTCCGCGACCTGGACGTGCTCCTGCTCGAGCTCCGGCGCGAGGTGGAGACGCTGGCCGCCGAAGACCGCGCCGGCGCCGAGAGGCTGCTCGCGGAGCTTGGCGACGAGCGTGAGGCGGCTCGCCGCGAGCTGGGCGCGGCGCTCACGAGCGGCCGCTACCTGAACCTGATCGCGAGGGTCGAGGAAGCAGTCCAGGAACCACGCTGGGTCGGCAAGGAGCAACCCGTCGAGAAGCTGGCGCGGAAGGAGTTCCGCAAGCTGAAGCGGGCGGTCGCGGCTCTTTCCGACGATCCCTCGGACGAGGCCCTGCATCGGGCGCGCGTGAAGGCCAAGCGGGCCCGCTACGCCGCGGAGCTCGCCAAGCCGGTCTGCGGCAAGCGCGCGCGGCGCTTCGTCAAACGTGCCCGGGAGTACCAGGATCTGGTCGGTGAGCACCAAGACGCCGTCGTGGCGGAACAGAAGCTCCGCCAGCTTCCTGGGACCCGTGGTGAGCCGGCGCTCGCGTTCGTCGCCGGCCGGCTCGCCGAGCGGCAGCAGGAACGCCGCGTGCGCGCTCGCCGGCAGGTACCGCGAGCCTGGAAGCGGCTCGAGCGCGCGGGACGAAAGGCCTGGCGCTAAAGAGCCGGAGTGGCTCTCCTCGTCGTCCGGCACGCGCGGGCCGGCAAGCGAAAAGCCTGGCAGGGAGACGATCGCCAGCGGCCGCTCGATCGGCGCGGCTGGCGCCAGGCCGAGGGCCTACCCGGACTGCTGGCGAGCTACGCGGTCGAACGAATCGTCTCGAGCGGCTACCTGCGCTGCGTCCAGACGGTCGAGCCGCTCGCGCAGGCAAGAGGGCTCTCGGTCGAGACGAGGCCTGAGGCCGAAGAAGCAGCCTCGCGCGAGGAGGCGCTCGGCCTGCTCGTCGAGCTCGGCGACCGGGCCGCGGTCTCGACGCACGGCGACGTGCTCGAGCGCCTTTTCGGGGTCGACGGCCAGAAGGGCTCGACGAGAGTCGTCGAGCTGCGCGACGGCGAGCCGGTCGTGCTCGCGTACCTGCCGCCGCCCGCCTAAGCGGTTTGGGCCTCGGCCTCGAGCAGGCCGACGCAGACACCTTCGCGGACGCCGCCCTGTGCGACGCCCAGCGGTACGCGCAGGAGCGCCTGGATCCCGGCCAGGATGATCGTTCCCGCCGGCAGCGTCCGGGCCCGCTCGAGCTCCACCTTCGCCCGGCGCGCGCGGGCGCTCGCCGGCAGGCGGGCAAGCTCCTCCAGCGCTTGCTCGAGACTCTCGTGGTCGAGCCGGTCGAGCCCGAAGCGCCGCAGCGCCCTTGCCGTCCCGCCGGCCGCGAGGGCGGCCGCCGGCAGCGGCGGAGTCAGCTCGTGCAGCGCCGTTGCCGCCTCCCGCCGGGCCGCTGCGAGCTCGGCCGGCGTGGGCGGATCCGAATGGAGGCAGCGCTCGGTCAGCCGCAGCGAGCCAAGCCCGACCGACCGGAGCCAGGCCGGCCGCAGCGCGGAGCCGATCGCGAGCTGCGTCGAGCCGCCGCCGACGTCACAGACGGCGAGTGGCTGCCGGTCGACCCTCGTGCAGGCGAGGGCGCCCGCGTAGCCGAGCTCCGCCTCCTCCTCCGCGCTCACGGCCCGAACGCGCAGCACCGTGGCCCGCTCGAGCGCGGCCACGAGCTCGTGACCGTTCGCGGCATCGCGCCAAGGCGAGGTGACGACGATCTCGATCCGGCCGGCGCCGAGCTTGCGGGCGCGCCGGACCTCCTTGCGGGCCGCCTCGGCCGAGCGAGCGATCTTTTCGGCCGTGAGCCTGCCGAGGCGCTCGACGTCCTCGCCCAGAAGCGTCCGCCGCCGTTCTTCGCGCACCGCCTGCAGGCCGCCTCGGCTCGTCTCGGCCACGAGCAGGCGCAGCGTATTGGCGCCCACGTCGACGACAGCGACCCTCACGCGCGGCATTCTGCTGACCGCGCCGGTCGGCACCGCCAGCGAGGACGCGAGCCTGCGGACTACGTGCTGCGCTTGCTCGAGCGTCGCGGCTGCCGTGCCCTCGCGCTGCGCATGAGCAGCGTCTGCGTCGCGCGTGGCCGCTCGCCCTTCTTCGAGCGGACACGCTGCCAGTCACCGTCACTCTTCAGCTCCCAGGCGTGCACGTTCGAGGAGACCATCGTCTCGAAGGCGCGCTTCAGCTCCTGCTGCGCGCGCGGGTCTTCGACCGGGACGACCGCCTCGATCCGGAAGTCGAGGTTGCGGGGCATCAGGTCGGCGCTCCCCAGGTAGTAGCTGGCCTCCTCGCCCGTCTCGAAGATGAACATCCGGCTGTGCTCGAGGAAGCGGCCGAGCACGCTGACGACGCGGATGTTCTCGCTCAGGCCCTCGACGCCCGGCCGCAGCGTGCAGATGCTCCGCGCGACGATCTCGATCTCGGCGCCCTGCCGCGAGGCCCGGTAGAGCTCGTCGATCACCTGCTCGTCGGTCAGGTTGTTGACCTTGATTCGGATCCGGGCGCTCGCGCCGCTCTTGGCGGCTTGGCCGGTGGCACGGATCTTCTCGATCAGCCGATCCCGGAGGTCGAAAGGGGCCACGAGCAGCTTCCGAAAGCGGGTCGGCCGGCTGAACCCCGTCAAGAAGTTGAAGAGATCGGCAACGTCGGCGGTGATCTCGGGATCGGCCGTGAACAGGCCGAAGTCCTCGTAGGTCCGGGCCGTGGCGGCGTGGTAGTTGCCGGTGCCGATGTGGGCGTAGCGGCGCAGCTCGTTGCCCTCGCGACGAACGACGAGGGTGGTCTTCGCGTGGATCTTCCAGTTCTGGAAGCCGTGGACGACGTGCACCCCGGCCTGCTCGAGCGCGCGGGACCATTCGATGTTGCGGCGCTCGTCGAAGCGCGCTTTCAGCTCGACCAGGCAGACGGCCTGCTTACCCGCCTCGGCCGCCTCGACGAGCGCGGGCACGAGCGGCGAATCGTCGCTCGTTCGGTAGACCGTCGTCTTCAGGGCGAGCGCCTCGGGATCCCGTGCCGCCGAGTTGACGAAGGCCTCGAAACTGGTGGCGAAGGAGTGGTAGGGATGGTGGACGACGACGTCTGCCTCGGCGATCTCCGCGAACAGCTCCTCGGGCGAGGAGGTGCCCGCGAAGCGGGGATGCGTGAGCGGGAACCACATCTCCTCCTTCAGGTCGGGACGGTCGAGCGCGACGAACTGGGACAGGTCGGCCAGATCGAGCGGCCCCTGGACGAGATAGACCTGGCTGTCGTCGACGCTGAGCCCCCGCTTGAGACGATCGAGCATCCGGCTCGAGGCGGAGCCGGTGATCTCGACCCGGACCGCGTCGCCGAAGCGCCGCCGGCTGAGTTCGCTCTCGACCGCCACGAGCAAGTCGTTGGCCTCGTCCGAGAGCTCGAAGTCGGCGTCCCGGGTGACCCGGAAGACGCAGCACTCGAGAATTTCCATCTTCGGGAAGAGCCAGCCGAGGAAGTGGCGGATCACACGCTCGAGCGGGATGAAGAGGCCGCGGCTTCCGACCGGCAGGAAGCGCGGCAGCAGTTCGGGCACCTTGATCCGTGCGAAGCGCTCCTCGCCCGTGTCCGGGTCGCGGACGAAGGTGCCGAGCGAGAGCGAGAGCCCGGAGATGTACGGGAACGGCTGGCCCGGCCCGACCGCGAGCGGCGTCAGGATCGGGAAGACCTCGCGCTCGAACCGCTCGGTCAGCTCCTCGAGCTCCTGCTTCGAGCAATCCTCGACCTGGGCGACGACGATCCCGGCCTCCTCGAGCGCCGCGCCGAGCTCGCGCTTCCAGAGCTTCGACTGCCGGGCGGTCAGCTCGAGCACCCGCTCCCGGATGTCGCCCAGTGCCTGCTGCGGCGTGCGTGCATCCGGGGAGGTGACGGCCACGCCGGCCTCGAGCTGGTCGAGCAGGCCGGCGACCCGGACCATGAAGAACTCGTCCAGGTTGCGTGAGAAGAACGAGCAGAGACGGGTCCGCTCGAGCAGCGGCAGGCTCGCATCCGCAGCGAGGGCGAGCACCCGCGCGTTCCAGGAGAGCCAGGAGAGCTCACGGTTCAGGAGGAGCTCGGGGCTGACTGCAGTCGGGGGGGTCGAGGCCGCAGTAGCCAACCGGGCTATCTAAGCGCTCCGGCCGGGTCGAATGGGTTACGAACTGGAGA
>DASUWJ010000032.1:0-8020 GCA_036378475.1 Gaiellaceae bacterium | reverse complement strand
GGTCGTCGATCGCGACGCGCGTCGCGATCGTGAACACCCAGGCGCGTAGCTCGCGGCCGTGCCTGAGCGAGGGGTAGCCTCGCAGCGCGCGCAGGAAGGTCTCCTGGAACGCGTCTTCGGCGTCTTGGCCGAGCAGGCGTCGCAGGTGCCGGAAGACCTCGTCCCGGTGGGACTCGTAGAAGTGCTCGAAGGGCGGGATCGACACCGGCTTCATCATCTCCTGAAACGCCGGCGGGGGCGTCCGTGTGAGCTGGGGTTCAGGGGTTGCGAAGTGGGATGTTGTGGTCTAAAGTGGGGCGCAGTGGACCATGCTCCTAGGCCAGCACGACCACACGATCGATGACAAGAACCGCCTCACGCTCCCGGCCAAGTTCCGTCAGGCCTTCGCAGAGGGTCTCGTGCTCGTGCGCGGGATCGAGCCGTGTCTCACCGCGTATCCCCGCAGCGAGTGGAGGGCCGCGGTCGAGAGCCGCCTGCAGGAGCTCGATCCGCTCAGCAGGGAGGGGCGCCTGATGCAGCGGTACTTCTTCTCGGGCGCCGCGGAGGCGGAGCTCGACAAGCAGGGCCGGGTGATGATCCCCTCGGCGCTCGCCGAGCAGGCCGGGCTGGAGCGGGAGGTCGTCGTCGCTGGCATTCGAGACCACCTCGAGATCTGGGACCGCGCCCGCTGGCGCGAGCACCTGGACGAGATCGAAGGGAGTGCTGAGGATGTTGCCGAGCGTCTTGCAACCAAGCGCGACTGATCACGTTCCCGTCCTCGCCGAGGAGGTCCGGCAGCTACTCGCGATCCGGCCGGGCGAGACCGTCGTCGACGCGACCTTCGGCGCCGGTGGCCACGCCGCCCTCCTCGCCGCGGATCTGCGCGGCCGCGGCAGGCTGATCGCGATCGACCGCGACCCCACCGCCCGCACCTACTTCGAGCGCTTCCGCAAGCTCACGGGCGCCCAGGGTCGCTTCCTGCGCGGCGATTTCTCGGTCGTGCTCGAGCAGCTTGCCGAGAACGGCGTGCGAGCGGACGCGGTTCTCTTTGACCTCGGCGTCTCCTCGATGCAGATCGACCGGCCCGAGCGCGGTTTCTCCTACGCGGCGGATGCCCCGCTCGACATGAGGATGGATCCCTCGGCCGACCACTCGGCCCGCGAGCTCGTCAACGAGGCCTCCGAGCGTGAGCTGACGCGGATCTTTCGCCAGTACGGCGAGGAGCGCTACGCCAAGCAGATCGCGCGGGCGCTCGTGCGGCGGCGGCGCGAGCAGCCTCTCGAGCGGACCGGAGAGCTGGTGGAGACGATCAAGGGCGCGATCCCCGCGCCGGCCCGCTTCGGGGACGGCCATCCCGCGAAGCGCGTCTTCCAGGCGCTTCGGATCGCGGTCAACGACGAGCTGACCGCCCTCGAGGACGCGCTTCCGGCCGCCCTCGAGCTGCTGCACCCCGGCGGCAGGCTCGCGGTGATCAGCTTCCACTCGCTCGAAGACCGGATCGTAAAGCGGTTCCTGCGGGAGGCCGAGCATGGCTGCACCTGCCCGCCGGACTTCCCGGTTTGTGCCTGCGGGAACGAGCCGGCCCTCCGCGCGACGCCGCGGCGGGCGATCAGGCCGAGCGCACGAGAGCAGGCCGAGAATCCGCGCGCCGCCTCCGCGCGCCTGAGGGCCGCGGTCAAGACCTGATGGCATCCTGGCAGGAAGCGGTTGCGGTCGAGCCGGCGCGGGCTCCGCGCGCTCGCCCCGCCGCGCGGGGCAAGCCGAGGGCGAAGGCCGCCCCGAGACGCAAGCCGAAGTCGCGCGGTGTCGCCGGCGGCCTGGCCTGGATTGCCGTCGCCGGCGTCCTCCTGGCGGGCATCGTCGCGCTGAACGTCGCCGTGCTCAGGCTGAACGTCACCCTCGACCGCCTGAACAACGACCGGGCGAAGCTGCGCGCGGGCAATGCCGCGATCGCCTCGCAGCTTGCGAGCGCCGCGGCCTCGCCGCTGATCCAGAGCCTCGCCCGCAAGCGGCTCGGGCTCGTGCCGGCGGATCCGGCGACGACTCGTTACGTCGACATTGCGCCTCCCGGCCGGTGAGCGGACGGCTGGCAAACCGCCGCATCCGGCTGCTCCTCGCCATCTTCGTGCTCGCCTTCGGCGGGACGCTTCTCCGCGCGGTCTGGCTGCAAGGTGTGCGCGCCCAGGCCCTCGGGCAGATGGCCGCGAGGCAGCACCGCCAAGAGGTGACGATCGCGGCCGGGCGGGGGACGATCTACGACGCGACCGGGGTCGAGCTCGCGATCGGCGAGCAGGCAACGACGGTCTACGCCGACCCGATGCAGATCCAGGACCCGGCGAAGACCGCGGCGATCGTCGCGCGGATACTCCGCCTCAAGCGCAGGGACGTGCTCGCGAAGCTGGCAGACCGCAGGCTCGGCTTCATC
The DNA here is from genome assembly GCA_036378475.1 of Gaiellaceae bacterium. GTDB lineage: Bacteria > Actinomycetota > Thermoleophilia > Gaiellales > Gaiellaceae > 13-2-20CM-68-14. The sequence goes on along the minus strand of DASUWJ010000032.1, from coordinate 5,616 downwards.
TACCTCGAGCGCAAGGCCGACCCTGGGCGGGCGGCGGCACTCGCGAAGCTGAACCTGACCGGCCTCGGTTTCTACCCGGAGGAGCGCCGCTTCTACCCGCAGCACTCGGTCGCCGCCCAGGTGCTCGGGTACGCAGGCACCGACAACCACGGGCTGGCGGGCCTCGAGCTCTCGCTCGACCGGGCGCTCGCCGGGCGGACCGGGCACGAGACGCTCGTACGCGATCCCTTCGGGCACGTGCTCGACTCTTCCACCTCCACGCCTGCGAGAGACGGCACCGACGTCTACCTGACGATCGACCACACGATCCAGGCCCAGGCGGAGACGGTGCTGCGCCAGACGGTTCAGAAGTGGCGTGCCAAGGACGGCACCGCGATCGTGCTCGACCCCCATTCGGGCGCCGTCCTGGCGATGGCGGTCGCGCCGACCTACGACGCGAACAACTTCCCGAGCGTCCGGCGCGACCTGCAGCGAAACCGGGCGATTACGGATACCTACGAACCGGGCTCGACCTTTAAGCTGGTCACGGTCGCGGGGGTGCTTTCGACCCACCTCGTCACGCCGCAGACCGCGTTCACGCTTCCCTACGAGATCCAGGTCGCCGACCGCAGGATCCACGACGCCGAGCTGCGGGGAACGCAGAGGATGACCGTCGCGGAGATCCTCTCGCGCTCGTCGAACGTGGGCGCGATCACGCTGGCCGAGAAGCTCGGCAAGACGAGGCTGCTCGACTGGATCTCGCGCTTCGGCTTCGGGCATCAGACGGGAATCGACTACCCGGGCGAGTCGAGCGGGATCCTGCCGTCCTACTGGTCGGGCTCGAGCATCGGCAACATCCCGATCGGCCAGGGGATCTCGGTGACGCCGATCCAGATGGCCTCCGCCTACGCCGCGATCGCAAACCGCGGGCTCTGGAGGCAGCCGCACCTGATCGACCACTTGGGCGGCGTGCCCCGGCAACGGCAGCTGACGAGCCGGCGGATCGTCTCGCGGCGCGTGGCGCGCGAGCTGACCGCGATGCTCCAGAACGTCGTCCTGGACGGGACCGGCACCCTGGCGCGGATCCCTGGCTACGAGGTCGCGGGCAAGACCGGGACCGCCTCGAAGCCGGACGCCCACGGCTACTCGAGCTCGAAGTACGTCGCCTCGTTCGTCGGCTTCGTTCCGGCGACGCGGCCGCGCATCGTCGTCCTCGTCGCGATTGACGAGCCGAAGGGAGCGATCTGGGGTGGCGTCGTCGCCGCACCGGCCTTCGCCCAGATCGCGCAGCCGACGCTCCAGTACCTCCAGGCACCGCCGGATGCGCCCCTGCACTGAGCACGTGTGAGGCAGCCCCGAGGCGGGCATAGCGAGCGAAGCGAGGAGGAGATGTGGATGCCGAACCGACGTGACGTCGTGGCCGAGCAGCTGAGAACGCTCGCCGATGATCTGGAGAGCCTATGGCGGGCTGCTACGCGCGACCCCAAGCAGGAGGCTCGGCGCCGGCGCGCCTGGCTGCTCGTCTCGGGCGCCCTGACGGCCGGCGCGACGATGGCCTCGCGGAAAGCCCTCGAGAAGCTGTGGCCGATCCTGACCGGAGAGGCATCACCCGCTGCTGCCGGCGAGGAACCGGAGCCCTCGGGGAGTGGCAGCCGCCCCACCGCCGAGGCGGTCGACTCCGAGACGCCGGCGGCCGCCTAGCCGAGCTTCTTCGTGCCGACGCCGAAGTAGGCGGAGTAGATCTCCTTCGCCGCGGGCGCAGCTGCTTCGGCCCCGAAGCCGCCGTGCTCGATCACGACGACGACGACGAGCTTCGGGTTGTAGGCGGGCGCCCAGGACGCATACCAGGAATGGTCGCTCCCCGGCGGGGCCTGGGCGGTGCCGGTCTTGCCGGCGACCGGGATCGCGAAGTTGCCGAAGACGGTGGCCGAGGTGCCCGAATGCGCGCCGGCGTAGAGACCGTCTCGGATCGCGCCGACGTCGTAGAGCTGCACGTGGCGCCTGGCGGGAAAGTGGAGCAGGCGGACGATCTGGCCGCTCTCGTCCAGCACCGCGCGGCCGATGTGCGGCGTCACGACCGTGCCGCCGTTCGCGAGCGTCGAGTAGGCGGTCGCAAGCTGGAGCGGGGTGATCGCGAGCTGGCCCTGGCCGACCGCGAGGTTGACCGAGTAGCCCTCGTACCAGATCCGCTCCCAGGGGAGCTTGAACGTTCGCCGCAGCCAGGCCGGTGTCGGGACGAGCCCGCTCGCTTCGCCGGGCACGTCGAGGCCGGTCGGGTGGCCGACGCCGAGCCGCCAGGCCCACTGCTGCATGTCGAGGTGGCCCTGCTGCTGGCGCCAGTAGAACTTCGAGCCCAGCCGGTAGAACCAGGTGTCGCAGGAGATCGAGAGCGCCTGGGGCAACGTCAGGCTCGCGTTGATCCCGGACTCGACGTTCTTGAAGACGTGGTTTCCGACCGTGTAGGTGCTCGTGCAGGGCAGCGTCGAGTAGGGCGTGATCAGCCCGCTCGCGAGCGCCGCCTCGGCGACGATCGGCTTGAAGGTCGAACCGGTCGGATACAGGCCCTGGGTCGCCCGGTTGACGAGCAGGTGGCGCGGGTCGTTCGGGTTCAGGAGCGCGCGCATGTAGGCCGGGTTCGTTGCCGCGCTCGCCTGGTCGAAGCTGGGGTAGCTCGCGAGGGCGTAGATCGAACCGTCCTGCGGGTTCATGACGACGGCCGCGCCGGCGCTCGCGTCGTAGTGGCCATGGGCGTGCGCGAGCGCGATCCCGTCCGCGATCGCGTGCTCGGCCACCTTCTGCAGGCGCAGATCGATGCTGAGCTGGAGGCCGCTCGCGGGGCGCGGCACGCGGACGACGCGGGCGGGGCCGATCGGGCGGCCCTGCGCATCGACGACGACGCGGGCCTTCGCCAAGCCACCGTTCAGGAGCCGGTCGTAGGCCGCCTCGGCGCCCGACTGCCCGATCACCTCGCCGGCGCGAATGCCGCGGTAGGCCGGGCTCGCGAGCTGGGCGGGGCTGACCTCCCCCAGCAGGCCGAGAAACTCGCTGCCGAATGCGCCGTCGGGATAGCTTCGCTCCGGTAGGGCGACGACCCTGATCCCGGGCAGCTGGCGGCCGTGCTCGTCGAGGAAGAAGCCGAGGTCCTTCGAGATCCGTGGCAACACGATCGCCGAGGAGTAGGGCGACCTGAACTCGCTCTGGCGGATCCGGCCGATCAGCACGCTCGGCGCCACACCGGCGAGGCGGCCGAGTTGGCGCAGGAGCGCGCGTCCCTGGTGCGTCGGCCACCAGCGTCCGTGGGCGTCGATCAGGCCGAGCACGGCCGAGTCGACCGAGACCGCGAGGCCGCCGTTCGTCCCCGCCAAAAGCCGCCCGGCGGCGTCGACGACCTCGCCGCGCGGGGCCGGCACGTCGACGATCCTGTACGTCTGCTGCTGCGCCGCGCGCACGAACCGCGGCCCCTGCAGGACCTCGAGCGACCAGAGCCGAAGCGCGAGCAGGCCAAAGAGCCCGAGCGCGGCGAGGCCGATGATCGCGACCCGGACGTAGAAGCCTGCGCTGCCATGGAAGCCGCCGGCGACGACCGAGACGGGGCGGACGCCGAGTCGCCGCGGCGAAACGCCCCTACGAGCCCCGGGCTGGGTGACGAGGTCGCTCAGCGCCTGCGACCCGGGTCGGCTCCGGGCACGTCGCGGCCGCTGCGGCGGAGACCCCGAGGCTGGTGGAAGGTGATCGTCGTGAGTGCTGCCATCGCCGTCTCGTGCTGCGGCAAGGATGCCCGCTTTTTGGCGTTGTTGCCATCGGGATACGTGCGAGTCCCGCTCGACCCGGGCCCCACCCCGGTTCGGCCGGCGGCCACGCCCGCGGGAGGCGTGGGCGTGCAGGAGTCGAAAGTGCTGCAAAAGTGGCTACTTTGCGGGCCTGGAGAGCGCCGGTGGCGACGGGACCGGTTGCTAGACTCGCCGCGTCGATGGATCTGGAGCGCGTCATCGCAGCGCTCGCCCCCACGGACGTCGTCCAGCGCGCTGCGGTCGAAATCTCCGACCTGGCCTACGACTCGAGCGCCGTCCGCGAGGGCACCCTCTTTGTCTGCGTTCCCGGCGAGCGGCACGACGGCCATGCGTTTGCCCGCGCTGCGGTCGAGCGCGGCGCGGTCGCGCTCGTCGTCGAGCGCGTGCTCGAGCTCGACGTCCCGCAGCTCATCGTCCCCGACGCGCGGCGGGCAATGGCGCAGGCGGCGGTCGTCTTCTTCGGCGATCCCACGCGCGAGCTCGAGCTCGCGGGCGTCACGGGGACGAACGGCAAGACGACGACCACCTTCCTGCTCTACGAGATCCTGGCCGCCGCAGGCAGACGGCCGGGCCTCCTCGGCACGATCGAGAGCCGGATCGGCGGGGAACGCCGCCCGGCGGTGCGGACGACTCCCGAGGCGGTCGACCTGCAACGGGCGTTCCGTGAGATGCTCGAGGCCGGCGACCGAAGCTGCGCGCTCGAGGCGACCTCGCACGGCGCGGAGCTCGGGCGGCTCGAGGGTGTCCGCTTCGCCGCGCTCGCGTTCACCAACCTGGGCCAGGACCACCTCGACTTCCACGGCACCCTGGAACGCTACTTCGCGGCCAAGCGCCGGCTCTTCGTCGAGGGCGAGCGCCCCCCGGCGGCGGTCAATCTCGGCGACGAGCACGGCCGGCGGCTCGCGGCGGAGCTGCGCGGCCTCGGGCACGAGCCACTGCTGACCTACGGCTTCGCCGAGGACGCCGATCTGCGTCCCGAGGATCTCGAGCTCGACGTCGAGGGCGCGCGGCTGCGGGCGGGGGGTCTGGAGCTGCAGACGAGGCTCCGCGGGCGCTTCAACGTCGAGAACGTGCTCGCGGCGGTCGCTGTCGCGCGCCTGCTTCGGATCGAGGACGGCGCGATCGTGAGCGGGATCGGCCGGCTGCGCGGCGTTCCCGGCCGGTTCGAGTCGATCGACCTCGGCCAGCCCTTCGCGGTGATCGTCGACTACTCGCACAAGCCCGATGCGCTCGAGAACGTGCTCCGCAGCGCGCGGGAGCTGGCGCGAAACCGCGTCCTCTGCGTGTTCGGCTGCGGCGGCGATCGCGACCGCGGCAAGCGGCCGCTGATGGGCCGGATCGCGGGCGAGCTCTCCGATCTCGCGATCATCACCTCGGACAACCCGCGCAGCGAGGATCCGGAGGCGATCATCGCCCAGATCGTGGCGGGCGCAGGCCCCTCGGCCGAGGTCGAGCCGGACCGCGCCGCGGCGATCGAGCGTGCGCTCACCCTGGCGGCGGCGGGCGACGTCGTGGTGATCGCGGGCAAGGGCCACGAGCAGGGTCAGGAGTTCGCCGGGCGGACGCTGCCCTTCGACGACCGCGAGGTGGCCCGCGAGGCGCTCCGCCGACTCGGGGCCGCCCTGTGATCGCGCTCTCGCTCGACGAGCTCGAACGCCTCGCTCCCGGAGCGCTCGAGCGAGCGGCCTGGGCGAGCGAGGTGACGGGCGTCCAGATCGACTCGCGCCGGATCGTCGAGGGCGACCTCTTCGTGGCCGTCGGCGCGGGCGCCGACTTCCGCAAGCACGCCTTCGCGCGCGGCGCGGCCGCGACCCTCGTTCCGAACGATGCCTTCGCCGCGCTGGCG
>DASUWJ010000031.1:0-22867 GCA_036378475.1 Gaiellaceae bacterium | reverse complement strand
CCGGGCCGGCAGGTAGCCCTCGAAGACCTCGCCGAAACGAACGAAGAGCCCCGAGCCGATCGCGCCGATCAGCTCCCCCTCGAACGACTCGTCCCAGCCGTGCTCGAAGAGCACGGAGTCGAGCAGCCACGCGAGACAGATCTCGTCGGCCCGGTACTCGACCTCGGCCGCGGCGCGCTCGCGCGCGGACGCGTGAACGGCGAGCTCGCCGAGATCCTCCGGCAGCGGCTCGTCCGTCGCCCCGAGCTCGCGCAGGAGCGCCCGGTGGACGACGAGATCGGGATAGCGGCGGATCGGCGAGGTGAAGTGGCAGTACGCGCGGCTGGCGAGCCCGGAATGGCCGAGGTTCCGTGGGTCGTAGCGCGCCTGCTTGAGCGCGCGGAGGACGAGAGCCGGGAAGGCTTCGCTCCCCCGCCGGGCGCTCCTGACGTACTCGCTTACCCGCTCGCTCGCCGCCGCGGCGAGAGGCGCCGCGTCCGCCGGTTCGAGCCGATCCGGTACCGGCGGCGTCGGCACGTCGAGCTCGGTGAGCTTCGCGAGCAAGAGTTCGACGGCCTGCGGCTCCGGGCGCTCGTGGACCCGAAAGAGCGCCTCGCGCCTTCGCCCGGCCAGCAGGGACGCCACGCCTTCGTTCGCGAGGATCATCAGCTCCTCGACGAGCATGTGCGCGTGGGGCTCGGACTCGCGCCAGGCCCGCTCGAGGCCGCCGCGCCCGTCGAAGGCAAAGGAGATCTCCGGCGTCTCGACCCGCAGCGCACCGCGGCCGAAGCGGCGCTCGCGCAGCCTCTGCGACAGCCGCTCGGCCACTCGCAGGGCCTCCGCCAGTGCCGGCTCGGCACGCTGGCGGCCGGCCAGGATCGCCTCGGCCTGGGAGTAGGTCAGTCGGGTGGCGCTGCGGATCACCGAGCGATAGAAGCGGGGCTCACCGGGCGCGTAGTCATTGTCGAGCGGGATCTCGACGGTGACGCAAAGGCGGTCCTGCTGCGGTCGCAGCGAGCAGAGGTCGTCTACGAGCTCGGGCGGCAGCATCGGCGCGACAACCCGGCCCGGCACGTAGGTCGAGAAGGCCCGCTCCGAGGCGCCCCGGTCAAGCGGCGAGCCCGCGGGGACGAAGTAGGAGACGTCCGCGATATGCACGTAGGCACGATCCGGCTTCAGCGTCAGGGCGTCGTCGAAGTCCTTCGCGCTCTCGGGATCGATCGTGAAGGCGAGCTCTTCGCGCAGGTCGACTCGGTCTGCGAGCGACACCGCAGGCGGATCGTAGGGCTCGAAGGGAACGTGCGCGCCGAGCTCGACGAGCAGCGCCTCGAGCACGTTCTCGATCGACTTCGCCGAGCCCAGCAGGCGTTCGACTCGGGCCCGCCCGCGCCGGCCCGAGACGAGGGCGAGCTCGCCCGGGCGGGCGCCGCCTGCACCCTTCCTGTCGACGACGATCGGAACGCCGGGCGTGAAGTACGGCTCGCCGACGAGGAGCTTGCCGCGCCGCGCCAGCTCGACGACGGTCTGGTCTATACCTGCAGGAAGCGTCGGATCGTGAGCCCGGAGCCCGCCGCGCCGAGCACGAGTCCACAGCCAATCACGATCAGCGCCGTCAGCGTGAACGGCAGTGCGTGGATGTCGGAGGCCCGGATCACGTGCGGCATGATCCGCGGCAGCGCGAGCTCCTTGCCGAGGACGAGCAGGACGATCGCCGCCAGCGAGCCGACGAGCCCGGTGAGCAGGCCTTCGAGCATGAAGGGGCCGCGAATGAACCAGTTCGTGGCGCCGACGAGCTTCATCACCTCGATCTCACGCCGGCGTGAGAAGATCGCGAGCCGGATCGTGTTGCCGATCAGGAGCGTCGAGGAGACGAGCAGCACGATCACGGCCAGGATGAAGAAGACGTCGATCACCTTGGCGGCGGTCAGGAGCTTGTGCGCGGTCTTGCGCCCGTAGTTGACGTCGTGCACGCCGGGCGGGTACGGCTGCAGCGCGCTCGCGATCTTGGCCGTGTCCTCGCCTCGCTTCGGCTGCACCGTCAGCGCGGGGCCGAGCGGGTTGTAGGGCAGCACGCTGCCCTTGAAGAGATCGGGATTCGTCTTCTCCATCGTGGCCAGGCCCTGCTGGGCCGAGACGAACTTGACCGACTTGACGAGCGGGCTCGAGTCGAGCTGGGCCCGGACGGCGTTGACTTCGGCGCCGTTCGCGTCGCGGTTGAAGAACACCTTGACGACGAGCTCGTGCTTGTAGTGGTTGCTGAGCGAGAACGCCCAGGTCGAGAGGCCGATCAGGAAGCCGAGCAGGAACATCCCGATCAGCACCGTCATCGTCGCGGCGACCGTCGTCGAGACGTTGGCGCCGAGCGAGCGCACCGCCTCGGTCAGGAGCAGGCGAAACCGCTGCATCATTCGGAGGCGTACCCCCCGCGCCGCTCGTCTCGGGCGAGCCGGCCTTCCTCGAGCGCGATCACCCGCCGGCGCATCTTGTCGACCATCTCGCGGTCGTGGGTCGCCATCACGATCGTCGTGCCGGCGCGGTTGATCCGGTAGAGGAGTTGCATGATCCCCACCGAGGTGTCGGGATCGAGGTTGCCGGTCGGCTCGTCGCAGATCAGCAAGGGCGGGTGGTTGACGACGGCGCGCGCGATCGAGACCCGCTGCTGCTCGCCGCCCGAGAGCTCATCGGGGTAGGAGGTCATCTTGCGCGCCAACCCGACCAGGTTCAGCACCTCGGGGACCTTCCGCCGGATCGCGTTGCCGCCCTCGCCCTGGACCTTGAGGGCGTAGGCCACGTTCTCGGCCGCGGTGCGGTTCGGCAGCAGCTTGAAGTCCTGGAAGACGCAGCCGATGTTCCGGCGCAGAAGCGGCACTTTCGAGCGCTTGAGGCGCGTCAGGTCGCGGCCCCCGACCGCGATCTTGCCCGAGGTGGGCTCGATCTCCTTCAGCACCAGACGGATCACGGTCGACTTGCCGGATCCGGAGGCGCCGACGACGAAGACGAACTCGCCCTTGTCGATCACGAACGAGACGTCGGTGAGCGCGGCGACGTTCGGCTCGTAGATCTTCCCGACCGCCTCGAAGACGATCATCGCCCCCGCGCTCGGCGCCGGCGGCGCCGCTTCCTCCGGGCGCTCAACGACGGTGACGGGGATGTCTGGTTGAAGTTCCGAGTCCTGCACCGGTTTCAGGCGGGCGACCACGGCGATCGCTCCGGTAGGGCTGCGAGTGCGAGAAGTCTAGCCAAGTCGCCGGACCGACACGACTGCAGCCGCCTAGATGACCTTGCCCGCCGCGCGGGCGAGCAGGTACTCGTGAATGAACTGGTCGAGCGCTCCGTCCAGTACCGCCTGGGTGTTTCCGGTCTCGTACTCGGTGCGGTGGTCCTTGACGAGCTGGTAGGGATGGAGCACGTAGCTCCTGATCTGGCTGCCGAAATCGGCCTGCTGGGCGCCGCCCCGCTCCCGGGCCAGCTCCTGCTCTCGCTGCTCCTGCTCGAGCTCGGCGAGCCGCGACTTCAAGATCCGGAGCGCCGTCTGCTTGTTCGCCGACTGCGAGCGCTCGTTCTGGCACTGGACGACGATCCCGGTCGGCAGGTGGGTGATCCTGACGGCGGAATCCGTCTTGTTCACATGCTGGCCGCCGGCGCCGCTCGCCCGGTAGGTGTCGATTCGAAGCTCGCCCTCGTCGAGCGAGGTGTCCTCGTCCTCCGGCAGGAGAGGGCTGACGATCACCTGCGCGAAGGAGGTGTGGCGGCGGTGGGCCTGGTCGAACGGGGAAAGGCGGACAAGCCGGTGGACGCCGCGCTCGGCCTTCAGGATCCCGTAGGCGTTCTCGCCCCGGACTGCGAAGGTCGCGGACTTGAGGCCCGCCTCCTCGCCCGGGCTCGCCTCGATCAGCTCGGCGTGGAAGCCGCGGTCGTCGGCCCAGCGCAGGTACATCCGCAGCAGGATCTCGGCCCAGTCCTGGGCGTCCGTGCCGCCGGTGCCAGCGTGGATCGTGACGACTGCGTCGCCGCCGTCGTACTCGCCCGTGAAGAGGGCGTCTTCCTGCAGGCGCTCGAGCTCGCGGCGAAGCGGCGCGATCGCGCTCGCGATCTCGTCCTCGAGCTCGCCGTCCATCGCGTAGAGCTCGCGCGCATCGTCGTACTCGCGGCTCAGGCGCTCGTAGCGCTCGAGCCGCCTCGCGAGCCGCGCATGTTCGGCCGAGACCCGGGCGGCATGCTCCTGGTCATCCCAAAATCCGGGTGCGCCGAGCTCCTCCTCCAGCTCGGCCAGGCGCGACCTCAGCCGTTCTGGGTCAAAGGTAATCACGGACCCAGTCGAGCTGGGTCCCGATCTCCTCCAGCTGCTGCTGCAGCGAGACGGTCGTCTCGGCCATGCCTGCGATGCTAGCGAAGCGGGCCGTTCGGAGACCCGGCCCCCGCGGCGGCGAAGCGGCCTTCGCTCAACCGGGGCGACGCGCGGCGACGGCGATCAGGCGCCGTGGCACTTCTTGTACTTCTTGCCGCTGCCGCACCAGCAGGGGTCGTTACGGCCCAGCTTGTCCCGCTCGCCCACGACCCGCTGGGTCGCGGTCGCGACCGAACCACCGCCCGCGGCGAGGGCGCCCGCCGTCACCGAGGAGCCGTTGCCGCTGCCGTCCCCGAGCGCGGCGCCGATCGCTTGGGCGCCGGTGAGCGACTCGTGCTCGTAGGCGAGCCCGCCGTCGGCCCCCTGCTCCTCCTGCAGGCGCTGCAGCTCCGCCGCGTCCTCGGGCTCGAGCTGGGCGTGGAAGAGATGCAGGATCACCTCCTCGCGGATCGCGAGGTTCAGCTCCTCGAACATCACGTGCCCCTCGGCGGTGTACTCGACGAGCGGGTCCTTCTGGGCCATCGCCCGCAGGTGCACGCCCTCGCGGAGGTAGTCCATGTTCTCGAGGTGCTCGCGCCAGCGCGTGTCGACGACCTGGAGGATGATGAAGCGCTCGAGCTCCCGCATCAGCTCGGACCCGAGCTCCTCCTCCTTGGCCGCGTAGCGCTCGGACGCCTCCTCCTGGAAATCCTCGACCAGGCTCTCGCGCGTCAGCGAGCCCGCATCCTCGCGCAGCTCCTCGACGCTGATCGGCTCCTCGCGCGGCTGGACGTAGAGCGTGTCCATCGCCTTGACGAGACCCTCGAGATCCCACTCCTCGGCGTACTCGTTCTCCGTGAACTGCGTGACGACGCGCGCGATCACGTCCCCGATCCAGGCCTTCACCTCCTCGGAGAGGTCCTGGCCCTCGAGCACCCGCCGGCGCTGGTCGTAGATCACCGTGCGCTGCTTGTTCAGCACGTCGTCGTACTTGAGCACGTTCTTCCGTGCCACGAAGTTCTGCTCCTCGACCTTCTTCTGCGCGCCCTCGATCTGGCGCGAGAGGATGCCGGCCTCCATCGACTGGTCCTCGGGCACCTTGAAGCGCTCCATGATGTTGTGGATCCGGTCGCCGGCGAACAGGCGCACCAGGTCGTCCTGCCCGGAGAGGTAGAAGCGCGTCTCGCCGGGATCGCCTTGACGGCCCGAGCGCCCGCGGAGCTGGTTGTCGATCCGGCGCGCCTCGTGCCGCTCGGTGCCGAGCACGTACAGGCCGCCGAGCTCGACCACGCCCTCGCCGAGCTTGATGTCGACGCCGCGCCCCGCCATGTTGGTCGCGATCGTGACGGCGTGCCGCTGGCCGGCGTCCTTGATGATCTCGCCTTCGCGCTCGTGCTCCTTCGCGTTCAGCACGTTGTGGGCGACCCCGCGGCGCTGGAGGAGCTGCGAGAGGTACTCGGAGGTCTCGACCGCGATCGTGCCGACGAGCACGGGCTGCCCCTTCTCGTAGCGCCCGGCGATGTCGTCGATCACGGCGTTGAACTTGGCGTCGGTCGTCTTGAAGATCAGGTCGTTCTCGTCCGAGCGCGCGACCGCGACGTTGGTCGGGATCTCGACCACGTGCAGCCCATAGATCTCGACGAACTCCTTCTCCTCGGTCTTCGCCGTGCCGGTCATGCCGCCGAGCTTCTCGTAGAGGCGGAAGTAATTCTGGAGCGTGATCGTCGCGAGCGTGACGTGCTCCTCCTGGATCCGCACCCCTTCCTTCGCCTCGACGGCCTGGTGCAGGCCCTCGCTCCAGCGCCGGCCTTCCATGATCCGCCCCGTGAACTCGTCGACGATCTTGACCTCGCCGTCGGTGACGACGTAGTCGACGTCGCGCTGGAACAGCGACTGGGCCTTGAGCGCCTGGATCATATGGTTGACGAGCTGCGAGTGGCGCGGGTCGTAGAGGTTGTCGATCCGAAGCGCGCGCTCGAACTTGGCGACGCCGTCCTGGGTCGGCGCGACGGTCTTGTGCTTCTCGTCGTACTCGTAGTCCGCGTCCTCGGCCTCGCCCTTTCGCAGCGGGTCGTGCGCGACCGCGCGCAAGGTCTTCGCGACGCGCGCGAAGTCGTAGTAGATCTTCGCCGCGGTTTCGGGCTCGCCGGAGATGATCAGAGGCGTTCGGGCCTCGTCGATCAGGATCGAGTCGACCTCGTCCACGATCGCGTAGCTGTGGCCGCGCTGGACGACGCCCTCGAGCGAGACGGCCATGTTGTCGCGGAGGTAGTCGAAGCCGAACTCGGAGTTCGTGCCGTAGGTGATGTCGGCGGCGTAGGCCTCCTTGCGGTCCTCGAAGGACATCATGTTCTCGATGTAGGCGGCCCGCAGGCCGAGCTTTTCGTACACCGGCCCCATCCAGCCGGCGTCGCGCTTGGCTAGGTAGTCGTTGACCGTGACCAGGTGGACTCCGTTCCCGGCCAGCGCATTCAGGTAGAGCGGCTGGGTCGCGACGAGCGTCTTTCCCTCACCGGTCTTCATCTCGGCGATGTCCCCCTCGTGCAGGACGATGCCGCCCATCACCTGGACGTCGAAGGGGCGCTGTCCAAGCGCGCGCTTGGCCGCCTCGCGCACGGCCGCGTAGGCCTCGAAGAGCAGGTCTTCGAGCGACTCGCCGTTCTCGAAGCGCTGCTTGAACTCGGCGGTCTTGCCCGCGAGCTCCTCGTCGGAGAGCTGCTCGAACTGCGGCTCGAGGCTGGCCACGTACTCCGCCTGGGCCTGCAGGCGCTTGAGCCGTCGGCCCTCGCCGAAACGGAGGTATTTCTCCCAGTCGGACATCGATCTAGCGTAGCGGCTACAAAGCGGCTACCCGTACCTCCCAGAGATCGGCATCGAGGCGCTCCGCCTCAACCGAGTAATTGGGACCAGCGGCCTCTCCCAGCTGCTCCAGTTCCGGAATGCTGCCGAACTCGCGGCTGCCGTCGACGAGCAGCGTCTTACCCTCTTCGGTTCGGCTCAGCTCCAGCCGCTCGCCCTCGGCGGCGATCTCCGCGACCTCGATCCGGGAAGCGGAGAGGGCCCAGAGCGTCTCCGTCTGCCGCACCGCCCGGGCTCGGTAGGGCGGCGCGAGCTCTCGCTCGACCGCGTCGGCCAGGGCGCCGAGGCCCTCCTCCTCACGCTCGCCCTCGACCAGCAGCGTCCCGTCGGGGAGGGCCGTGAAGGTGACCTCGCTTCCCGCCAGGCCCGGGGCCTCGGCCGTCCTGATCAGGTCGAAGCGGCGCGGCCGCGGGACGCCGTGCAGGACCGGCTCACGAGGCGGCGCCTGCTCTTCCTGCGGCTCGGGCCCGGGCTCGGACGGCTCGTCCTCGAGGAGCGAGCGGCCGAGCCGCTTGTGGATCGGCTCGGAGCGCCGAAACAGCCCCACTACTCGGGCTCGATCAGCCCGTAGCCGGCGTCGCGGCGCCGATAGACGACGTTGATCTCGTTCGAGTCGGCGTTTCGGAAGACGAAGAAGTCATGGCCGACGAGCTCGAGCTGCAGCACCGCTTCCTCGGCGCTCATCGGCTTGACCGCGAACTGCTTCGTCTTCACGATCCGGGGCTCGTCTCCTTGTGCCATCGGCATCCCTTCCTCGCGCGGCTTTTCGCCCCGGCCGTGGCGGCGGCCCAGCCGTTTCCCCTTGTAGCGCGTGACCTGACGCTCGAGCTTGTCGACGAGCTGGTCGATCGAGGCGCGCATGTCGGCCGAGCTCTCCCGCGCGCGCAGCACGGGGCCCTTCGTCCAGACGGTCGCCTCGGCGACGTGCTGGGCCTTGATCGAGGGATTCTGCTCGGCGGAGAGCTCGAGCTCGATCCGGGGGTCCGGCAGCTGGCGTTCGAGCTTGCCGAGGCGCTTTTCGGCATAGGAGCGGATCGCGTCTGTGACCTCGACCCCGCGGCCCTTCACGCGCAGCTGCACGACCCCAATCTAACGCACGCCCCTCAAGGCTCCGAGCGCGGGGCGGGGCCGGCCCCGCTCAGCCGGCCGAGAACTCCCGGTCTGCCTGCGCGAGCGTCTCCTTGGAGCCGATGTCGTACCAGCGCCCCGGCACACGCCAGGTGTAGAAGGGCACCCGTCGGTAGAGCCACTCGACGAGCCGGCCGGGCTGGTCGGGGTTCCCTCCCTCGGCCAGGTAGGTGGCGACGAGCGGCAGCACGAAGCGCGGGTAGAAGTAGAGCGCCACGCCGGCCAGGCTGCTCCGCGGGCGCTCCGGCTTCTCCTCAAACTCGACGATTCGTCCCTGCTCGTCCGTCACGATCGAGCTGTAGCGCTTGATCGCCTCGAGGTCACCGACGTCGTAGAGCGCGATCACGGGCGCCTGCCGCTCGAGCCCAGCCGAAACGAGGCCCGCCAGGCTCTCGGTGAAGATGCTGTCGCCAGCCGCCACGAGCAGGTCGTCGTCGAGTCCCTGCCCCCGGATCACGAGCTCGAGATCGCCGATCGCGCCGAGCTTGTTTTCGTCCCCGGTCGAGCCGTCGTCGACGACCCGCAGCGCCGGCAGCCCGGGCCTCGCCGCCGCGAACTCGCGGAAGTGGTCGGCGAACCTCGCGTTCGTGACCAGGTAGACCTCCTCGAGCCCCTCGATTGGCACCAGCTGCTCGAGCAGGCGCTCGAGGATTGGCCGCCCGCCCACCTGGAGCAGGGGCTTCGGTTGGTCGAGCGTCAGCGGGTAGAGCCTGGTCGCGTACCCCGCCGCGAGGATGACCGCCTTCAGGGGCTCAGGTCCCTTCGTCCCAGGAGGCCAGGTAGTTGGCCTGCTCCTCCGAGAGCGTGTCGATCTCGACGCCCATCGTCTCAAGCTTCAGCCGGGCGATCTCGGCATCGATCTCGGCCGGCACCGGGTAGACCTTTCGCTCCAGGCTGGCGGCGTTCGTGACGACGTACTCGGCCGCGAGTGCCTGGTTGGCGAAGGACATGTCCATCACCGAGGCCGGATGCCCCTCGGCGGAGGAGAGGTTGACGAGACGACCCTCGGCGACCAGGTAGAGCTTGCGCCCGTCCTCGAGCTCGAACTCCTCCACATACTCGCGCGCCTTGCGGGTCTCGACCGCGAGCTCGCGCAGGGCCGGGATCTCGATCTCGACGTTGAAGTGGCCCGTGTTGGCGAGAATCGCGCCGTCCTTCATCCGCCCCATGTGCGCACGGGCGATGACGGACTTGTCGCCGGTCGCGGTGCAGAAGATGTCGCCCACCTCGGCCGCCTTGTCCATCGGCAGCACCTGCAGCCCGTCCATCGCCGCCTCGAGCGCCCGGAGCGGGTCGACCTCGGTCACGATCACGTGCGCGCCGAGGCCGCGGGCCCGCATCGCCACGCCCTTGCCGACCCAGCCGTAGCCGGCGACGACGAACGTCCTCCCGGCGAGCAGCACGTTCGTCGCGCGGATGATCCCGTCGATCGTCGACTGCCCGGTGCCGTAGCGGTTGTCGAACATGTGCTTCGTGTTCGCGTCGTTGACCGCGATCACCGGGAAACCGAGCTCGCCGTCTCGCTCCAGCGCCTTCAAACGGATCACCCCGGTCGTCGTCTCCTCCATCCCACCCAGGATGTCGCCGATCTGCTCGCGCCGATGGGAGTGTAGGACGCCGATCACGTCGGCGCCGTCGTCCATCGTCAGCTGCGGTCTGTGGTCGACGGCGGCCTCGATGTGGCGGTAGTAGGTGTCGTTGTCCTCGCCCTTGATCGCGAAGACCGAGATCTCGTACTCCTCGACCAGCGCTGCGGCGACGTCGTCCTGGGTCGAGAGGGGATTCGAGGCGCAGAGCACGATGTCGGCACCCCCGGCCTTGAGCGTCCGCATCAGGTTCGCGGTCTCGCTCGTCACGTGCAGGCAGGCGGCGATCCGGTAGCCAGCGAGCGGCTGCTCGCGCTCGAACCGCTCGCGAATCGCCGCCAGCACTGGCATCTGCCGGTCAGCCCACTCGATTCTGCGGATGCCCTCGGGCGTGAGGGCGAGATCCTTCACATCGTGGCGCTTGGTGGTGGCCATCTCGGTCCTTCCGTCGGTGGTTTCAGGCGGCGAGCAGGCGCTCGTGCTTTCGCTGCTCCCAGTCGAGTGCGGACAGCTCGGTCCCGGCGAGCCAGCTCGAGACGGCCGCCTGCAGCGCCGGCTCGCGCCGGAGGCGGACCATGAACGAGAGCTCGTCGAGGCCGACCCCGAAGCGCCGGCGCAGCTCGCCCAGCGAGCGGAGCTGGTTCAGCTCCCGCAGGTCGTAGAGGCGGTAGCCGCTTCCCGCCCGGCGCGGAACGACCAGCCCGGCGCGCTCGAGGTAGCGGAGCATGCGGGGCGACCAGCCCGTCCGGGCCGCGGCCTCGCCGACGGTCAGGCCAGCCATGCCCGGAACCTTAACACATTCGTGTCATGGTTCCGCGGGGGCCGCGCGCCCGTACATGTCCTCGAGCCGGACGACATCCTCGAGCTGCGGGGTCGAGACCTCGAGGATGGTCGTGTCCTCGACGGCGCGCACGCGGTGGACGGTGCCCGGCAGGAAGCGAAACGCCGCGCCCGCGCCGACGACCTCGCGCTGCGTGACCGCCTTGCCCACCTCGCCGAGCTCGATCTCCGCCCGCCCCTCGAGCAGGTACCAGCTCTCGTCCTTCTGGCGGTGGAACTGGAGGCTCAGGGCCTGGCCCGCTCGGACGAACAGGATCTTGCCCGCATAGGCGTCCGTCTTGGCCCAGATCAGCTCGTAGCCCCACGGCTTCTCGACCCGCTCGAGCGAGAAGGCGAAGCGATCGAGGCCCTCCAGGTTAGGGGAGCCCAGCGGCCTGTCCACTAGGCGATCCTACGCCCGTCAGCCAGGCGGGGTGCGCCCGCAGGTACTCATCCGCCAGGCGCAGGTCCTTGGGCGTGTTGACGGTCAGCCAGACACCTTCGTGCCGGTAGGCCGCGAGCCGGCCCGAGTCGGCGAGCTCCGGAAAAGTGGTCGTCTCGTGGTCACCCCGGGCCGGGAACCGCTCGAGCGCCTCGTCGCCGAGCATGTAGACGCCGCAACTGACCCAGCAGTCGATCGTCCCGCCCTCCGAGAAGCCGGCCACACGGTCGCCGTCGAGCTCGACGACACCGAAGGGCGAGCGTGGCCTGACGACCACGATCGTGGCGGCCGCGCCGCTTCGCTCGTGCTGCGCCCGCAGAGCCTCGAACTCGACGTCCAGGAGCTCGTCGCCGTTCAGCACGAAGAGATCGCCGCTCTCCTGCCGCCGCGAGGCCGCGAAGCGGATGCCGCCACCGCGGCCGAGCGGCTCGGTCTCCTCGGCGACCGACAGCCTGGGCCCCAGTCCCGAGAGCTCGCGCTCGAAGCTCTCGCCCGCGCCGGCGGCGCAGCTGACGATCACGTGCCCGACGCCCGCGCGGGCCAGTAGGCCCACCTGCCAGGCCGCCAGCGGCCGGCCTCCGACTCGGACGAGCGGCTTCGGCTTCCCTTGGGCAGCCTCGCCCAGCCGCTCGGCACGGCCGCCGGCCAGGATGATCGCCTCCACTTACTCGGCGAGCTCCGCGTCCCGCTCTGCCGTCTCCGGGAGCGAGGCGAGCGGAGAGGAGGCACGGCCGATCCCCTCGTAGGTGAAGCCGGCGGACTGGGCTGCCTCCGGGTCGAGCAGGTTGCGGCCATCGACGATCAGGGGTCGGGCCATCAGGTCACGGATCTCCTCGGAGAGCAGGGATCGGAACTCCTCCCACTCGGTCACGATCACCGCCGCGTCCGCGCCCTCGACCGCCTCGACGATCGTCTCGCAGAGCTCCATGCCGCTGACGAGGTCGCCGGGCTTCGCGACGGGGTCGTAGGCGCGCACGTGGGCGCCCTCGGCCAGCAGGCGGGAGGCGAGCACGATCGATGGTGCCTCGCGCAGGTCGTCCGTGTTTGCCTTGTAGGCCAGCCCGAGCAGGGCGACGGTCTTGCCGCGCAGGCGGCCGAGGTACTTCTCGAGCTTCTTGATCACCCGCCGCTTCTGCAGCTCGTTGACCTCGATCACCGCCGAGAGGACCTGGAAGTGGTAGCCGGAGTTCGACGCCAGCTGCTTCAGGGCCGAGGTGTCCTTGGGGAAGCAGGAGCCGCCGTAGCCGACCCCCGCGCGCAGGAAGTGGGGTCCGAGCCGGTGGTCGAGCCCGACGCCCTCGGCGACTTTCTCGACATCCGCTCCCGTCACCTCGCAGACGTTCGCTATCTCGTTGATGAAGCTGATCCGCGTCGCCAGGAAGGCGTTCGCGGCCAGCTTGATCATCTCCGCCGAGGCGACATCGGCCCGCACGATCGGCGCCTCGAGCCCGGTGTAGAGGGCGGCGACGCGGTCGCCGTCGGCCTGCGCGAAGGAGCCGACCACGATCCGGTCGGGATGCAGGAAGTCGTGCACGGCCCGCCCCTCGGCGAGGAACTCGGGGTTCGAGACGTAGCCGATGTGGCTCAGGCCGCGCGTCTCGAGCGCCGCCCGGACCTGCTCGCCCGTGCCCACCGGGACCGTGCTCTTCAGGACGAGGATCGAGCGCCGGTCAAGGGGCGGCAGCTCGTCGATAACCGTCCAGACCCGAGAGAGATCGGCGTCCCCCGAGTAGGTCGGCGGCGTATCGACACAGACAAAGAGGAGCTCGGCGGCCGCTGCCGCCTCGGCGGCATCGAGGGTGAAGGTGAGCCGGGCCTTGTTTCGCTCCACGAGCTCCGGCAGACCGGGCTCGAAGAAGGAGAGCTCGCTCCGCTGCAGGCGCTCGACCTTCTCGGGAACGACGTCTCGAATCGTCACCTCGTGCCCGAGCTCGGCGAAGCAGGCGCCCGTGACGAGGCCGACCCAGCCGGCTCCGAAGATCGAGATCGGCTCCTTGCGCCCGCCTGCCATCCCGCTCAGCTTAGTGGCCGCAGGCCTCGCGCGATCGCGATCATCGTCTCGTTCGACAACGAATCGATCAGTGTGTTCACGACCCAGTAGCTGGCGCCGTTCTCCTGCAGCACGACCATGTGCAGGTGGGAGCCCGAGTAGAAGAACTGGAAGGTGCGGCCGCCGAAGTGGCGGACAAAATTCCGCTCCGAGAGCGCGGGCGCGCCGGACCAGTTCGTCTCCTCGACCCCCCAGTACTCACCCGCCACCCCGGTGTTGAAGACGAGCCGGATTGCCTTGTGGGCACCGTCGATCGAGTAGACGCGCGGGTTCGGCTGCTCGTAGTCGGGCTGGGAGGTGCGATCGATCACGGTCGGATACTCGATCCGGAAGGGAACCTGGCCGCGAATCGCGCGCATGAGGGAGAGGGTCGCGCCGGGGTCGAAGGCCGTATGCGGGGCCTGGTGCTGTGGCACCGGGTTAACCGGCGCCGAGGCCGCGAGCGCGCCCTGGTAGGTCTTGCCGACGACGACCACCAGCATGGCGCCGTTGGCGTAGCTCTGCAAGAGCGGCGTCATCGGGCCGGTCTGCGCGGAGCCGAAGAGCGCCGCCACCTGCTTCGCGGCCTGCTTGGAGTGCTGCTGGGTGGAGTCGTAGTAGATCCTCGTCTCCGCATAGTTCCAGCCGCCCGGCGCATTCGCGGTGATCCCGTTCGGCGGTTGCAGGATCTCGTAGCCGCTGGCGTGGAGCTGCGTCCCGGCGAGCGAGGCGGAGCCCGTGACGCCGTTGCCGTTCAGGACGGTGATGAAGATGTCGCGGGGCTTGAGCCCCGTCACCTTGGGCTGGTACTTCTCGTTCAGGGCGGCGGCGTTCGCCTTCTGGGGCGCGGCGACATCCGGATTCATGAACTGCTGCACGGCGTCAGTGATGTTCTGCGTCGCCGTCGTCAGGTAGCTCATCCCTTCCAGGCCCTGGATCCGCACCTGCACGAAGTGGCCGCCGCCGAGCGAGTGGAAGAAGAGCGCGTAGTTGATCATCGTCTGCAGGTCGACGCCGCTCCCGCCGGCGCGGGCGATCTCGACGTTCTGCTTGAGCGCCTTCAGCAGGCTGAAGATCCTCAGCTTCGAGAAACGCGCCAGCTGCGACTTGGCGGCGCGGACGAACATCTGCTGGCGGGCGACCCGGTAGACGTCGGAATCGGTGTGCCGGTAGCGGACGAAGTCGAGCGCGTGCTTGCCGTCGAGCTTCTGGTAGCCGGGCTCCAGGTTGATCGCGGCGTAGCCGCCGGGCCCCGTGTGGTTGTTGAAGTAGCGTCGGTCGATGTCGAGCCAGATCCCGCCGAGCGCGTCCACGACCTGGATGAAGCCGAGGAAGTTGACGTTGATCAGGTAGTTGATCGGAACGCCCGTCAGCGCCTTGACGGTCTCGACCGATCCCGTCGGCCCGCAGTAGGAGTAGGCGGCGTTGATCTTGTCGAACCAGATCGACTTGCCAGGGCAGTGGATCGGGACGCGAAGGTCGCGCGGCAGCGAGAGCATCGTCACCACGTGGCCGGCCGGATCGGTCCGGATCAGCATCAGCGTGTCGGAGCGGGCCTGGCCGGGGGTCCAGGCCGCGGGCGAGGAGGCCTTGGCGCCGAGGAAGCGGTAGTCCGAGCCGATCACGAGCGCGATCGCGGGCTGGCCGGGCGCGACGTAGTCGAGCCGCTTGGCCGCCCGCTTCGTCGCCGCGCTGTGCGGCGCGAGCGCGTTCGCGAAGTCCTGGCCGTAGAGGTAGAGACCACCGGCGGCGCCGCCCGCCACCATCAAGACGACCACCAGGAGGATGAAGAAGAACTTGCCGAGCCGCGAGCCGATCCCGCTTCCTCCGGGCGGCGGCTGGCGGTAGCGCACCATCGGCGCGATCAGGCCGGGCGGGAAGCCGCCGTACCCGTTCCCGTTCTGCTCGGCCGCGCGGCCGAATCCTCTCTTCAGTGTCGTTCGCACAGGTGCCTAGATATGCAAAAGCGCCTCGAAGGCGCCCGCCGTCCGCCGAGGATAGCCGAGCCTGCGGCTACCTCGCCGCCCCTGCGGTCGAGCCGGCCAGGGCCTGCTCGGCGAGCTGCGCGCCTTCGACCATGTTTTGGAGCTTCTCGTACGCGACCTCCCAGCTGCGCGTGCGTAGACCGCAGTCCGGACAGACGTGGATTCGGGCGGGATCGCCGAACACCTCCACGGCGTAGAGAATCCGGTCGCGGACGAGCTCGGGCGACTCGATGAAGTTCGTGTGGATGTCGAGCACGCCGAGGCCGAGACTCGGCTCGTACGGCAGATCGCGGAACTTCGAGATCACCTCGTAGCCGGGCCGATCGGCGCCTGAGCGGCCGAGCTCGCGGCTGTCGTCGTTCGCGAAGCCGACGCAGAACTGCTTGCAGCCGTGCATCTGCTCGATCGCGGGGAAGAAGAGGTCGTAGTCCGAGAAGCAGAGATGGGTCGAGAAGTAGCACTCGAGGCCCTCGACGCTGGCGTTGAAGCTCTCGACGAAGATGTCGAGCTCGTCCGCCTCGGTCGAGGCGCCCGGCTCGTCGATCTGGATCCACTTCGCGCCGAGCTCGATCAGCGACTCGAGATTCGGCCTGATCACGTTCCGCGCCACGTCGAGCGCGAATTCGCGGCGTGCAGCGAGCTCCTCGCTGCGGCCATGTCCCGCGCCGAGCCGGCCCGAGCGGGGCCCGTAGTACTCGTCGTAGGACCAGACGGCGATCGTGTAGGCGCCCGTGACCGGGATCTTGAGGTCGTGGTTCGCGACCGACTGCAGGAAGGTGAACTCCTCGTTGTGGTAGGGCTCGCCGAGCGAGGGCTCCGCCGTCACGGCCGACTTGGCGTAGTACTTGTTGTCGAAGCTCCGCACCGTTCCCCGCGGCTCGAAGCCGTTCGAGTGCGCGACCGCCCAGTTGTACATCTCGGTGCGCCGCTGCTCGCCGTCGTAGACGATCTCGAGCCCGGCCCGCTCGAGCAGCCGCAGCGCGTACCTGCTCGCCCAACGTCCGAGCTCGGCCGGGTCGAGGCCGCCGTTTTGGCCCTGCTCGAGCGTCTCGACCAGCTGCTCGTAATCCTCGACGCCGAGCCTTTCTCCCCAGCTTCGCGCGTGCTCGAGCTCGCTCTCACCGAGGGGTGCCCCCGCCGAGCTCTTGACGAGCCAGGGAGGCTTCGCGAGCGAGCCGATCTCGTGGGTCAGAAAGCTCATGCGGCCGCCTGAACGGTAGCGGTCTTGGCCTTGGCGAGACGCTGCAGCTTCTCGCGCGCGATTCGCTCGGCGACGAACTGGAGGTCTCCGTTTGGCACCAGAGCGAGCCGCTCCACCTCTCGCTCCTCCTGCAGGCGGCGCGCGAACCCGGCCAGCTCGCCTGGATCCTCGAGCGTGGAGCTACGGGCATCGACGACGCCGGCCAGAAGCAGCTTGCCGAGCCCCTTCGGGACGTCGGTCAGGTGCGTCAGGTAGAAGTCGATCCCGATCGCCTCGACCGGGAGCTCGGCCAGGCCCTGCTCGAGCGCCGGGCGCGCGTCGCAGAAGGTCAGCTGCAACGCCAGCTTGGGCCCAACCGCGAGTGCCTCGAGCGCCTCTCCGAGCTCCTGCGGCGCCCCGTCCGAGCGGCCGAGGAACGGCTCGGCCAAAACGACGAGCTCCGCGTCCAGGCCCTCGAGCGCCGGCCGCAAGACCTGCTCGGCGATCACCTTGGGGGTGACGCCGGTCCCCTGGGCGAGGGCGAAGGGCGAGGGCAGGGTGACGAGGCGCGCTCCCGGCAGCGGCGGCAGGTAGCGCTCCGCGAGCGGGCCGGCGAGCCTCGGCAGCGCGCTCGTCGCGTGCGCTGCCCGGTAGAAGGTGTTCGTGTCGAGAAAGCGTGTGAGCGGCCCCGGCTCGAGCCCGTCGCTCGCCTCGAGCAGCGGCCTGAACAGGTCCTGCCACTGCAGCATCCCGTCGGCGAGCAGGTCGAAGCCGGCCTGCTGCTGGAAGGCGACCAGCTCGTCCCGGTCGAGCGCCACCTGCTCGTCGACCGCCTCCTGTGAGGTGCGGCCACGGTCGAGATCGCGGGTCGCCTGCACCAGGGCCTCGGAGCGGGGATGGATCCCGGGCGCGAGGACCTGCATCAGCGGCCCGTCGCCGCCAGCTGGTTCTCGGCGTGGCTGATCCGCTGCTCGAGCTGCCAGCGGTCGGCCTCCGACTCGCCGCGCTCGACCCGCTCGAGCTCGGCGCGAGCCTGCTCGAGCTGCTCCTTGGCGGCGCCGGTGTCGATCTCGCGCACGTCGACCGCGTCGTCGACGAGCGCGAGCGCGCGGTCCTCGGCGACGGTGAAGAAGCCGGGCCCCGTCGCGAACTCGAGCACGTCCTCGCTCTGACGGTCCTTGTACACGCGCGTCGAGCCCGCCTTGAGGAGCGCGATCAGGGGCGCGTGCCGGGCGAGCACGCCGACCTCGCCCGCGGCCCCGGGCACGACGATCATCTCGGCCTCGTCGTCGAAGACCGCCCCGTCGGGGGTCACGAGCGAGACGGAGAACGTCCTGCGATCCTCGGCCATCGCGAAGCTCAGGCCGGAACGGCTTCGGGTTCCTTGGCCGCGGACTCGGCCTCGTCCTCGGACTCGGGCTCGGCTTCGGCCTCGCCCTCCGGCGGCTCCTCGCCTGACTGCTCGCTCGCTTTCGCGACCGCCTCTTGGATCGCTCCGACCATGTAGAAGGCCTGTTCCGGCAAGTCGTCGTGCTTGCCGTCCAGGATCTCGGTGAAGCCCGTGATCGTGTCCTCGAGCTTGACGTACTTGCCCTCCTGGCCGGTGAAGGCCTCGGCCACGAACATCGGCTGGGAGAGGAACCGCTCGATCTTGCGGGCGCGCTGGACGACGAGGCGGTCCTCGTCGGAGAGCTCGTCGATGCCGAGGATCGCGATGATGTCCTGCAGCTCCCGGTAGCGCTGCAGCACCTCCTGCACCCGGGTCGCGGTCTCGTAGTGCTCGTCGGAGACGATCCCGGGCGCCAGCGCCCTGGAGCTCGAGTCGAGCGGGTCGATCGCGGGATAGATCCCCTTCTCGGAGATCGAGCGCGAGAGGGTGATGAACGCGTCCAGGTGGGCGAACGTGTTCGCCGGCGCCGGGTCGGTGAGGTCGTCGGCAGGGACGTAGATCGCCTGCACCGAGGTGACCGAGCCCGCCCGGGTCGAGGTGATGCGCTCCTGCAGCTGCCCCATCTCGGTGGCGAGGGTCGGCTGGTAGCCGACGGCACTCGGCATCCGGCCGAGGAGCGCCGAGACCTCGGAGCCCGCCTGCACGAAGCGGAAGATGTTGTCGATGAAGAGCAGCACGTCGGCGCCCTGGTCGCGGAAGTACTCCGCGATCGTCAGGCCGGTCAGACCCACGCGCAGGCGGGCGCCGGGCGGCTCGTTCATCTGCCCAAAGACGAGCGCCGTGTCCTTGAGGACGCCGGATTCCGCCATCTCCAGATAGAGGTCGTTCCCCTCGCGCGTCCGCTCGCCGACTCCCGCGAAGACCGAGTTGCCCTGGTGCTCGCGGGCCACGTTTCGGATCAGCTCCTGGATCAGGACCGTCTTGCCGAGCCCGGCCCCGCCAAACAGGCCGACCTTGCCGCCCTTGATGAAGGGCGCGATCAGGTCGACCACCTTGAGCCCGGTCTCGAAGACCTCCGTCGTCGGCTCGAGCGCTTCGAACCCCGGCGGCTCGCGATGGATCGGCCAGCGCTCCTCCGCCTCGATCGGCTCGTCGGTGTCGATCGGCTCGCCGAGTACGTTGAAGATGCGGCCGAGCGTCGGCTTGCCGACGGGGACGGTGATCGGCGCGCCCGTATCCAGGATCTCGACCCCCCGCGGGATGCCGTCGGTCGAGTCCATCGCGACGGCGCGCACCCGGTGGTCGCCCAGATGCTGCTGCACCTCGGAGACCAGCTCGATCGCCTCGCGCCCGTCCTTGGCCGGCAGCGAGATCTCGAGCGCGGTGTTGATCTCGGGCAGGGAATCGGAGAAGACGGCGTCGATCACGACGCCCTTGATCTCGATCACCTTGCCGACGTTTCGCTGCTCAGGCATGCGTCTCCTCGAGGGTCGGAACCGGGGGACCTCGGAGGCGCCCCACCAGCGTGCGCAGTCTAGCGAAGCGGAATTTGCCCCGGACGGGGAGGGTTTCCGCGTCGTAGGCCCTGCTGATCGCCGACACCCGGTCGGCGTGGTCGAGGCTTCAGACGTACGAGCTGACGAGGGAGGGAATCGGCATCGAGACTCAGCGTACTGGTCTCGGCAGGCCCCGCGGCGTTACGGCTCTAGATGTCCAGGCGGCCGCCGGCGGCCTGGCCGAACGGAAGCTGCGGCGGCACCAGCCGGGCACGCCGCAGCGTGCGGAGGGAGTTGATGCTGTCGGCCGGGCCGGGGATCCCGGGGACGAAGTGCGGCTGGGTCGTCCCCTGCGAGTGGAGCGTGGTCATCACGCCGGTCAAGCCGGCGACGACCGCGATCGCGGCGGCCGCCGCACCGACCTGGAGCGGGCGCAGGGAGAGGCCACTCCCGCGCGGCAGCGTGACCGGGCGCTCGAGCCGCTCGAGCGGAACGGCGCGGAGGGCGAGCGTCAGCCCGGCGAGCTCGGCCCGGAGCGCGCGGCAGGCGGCGCAGTGCCCGAGATGTTCCTCGAGCCTGGCCGCTTCGAGCTCCGAGAGCTCGCCGTCGAGCTCGAGCGAGACGAGCTCCGCTGTCTGCCCGCACTGAAAGGCACGATTCCTCATTGCTCCCACACCGAGTCTGACGGCATCGACGAACCTTAGTTAGCAGAAAATCCGCACCAATTCTCCTAGACACTGTCGGCCAAAACGCCGGCGAGGATGAGCGCGAAGCCGAGGAAGACGTAGACCGCGGAGGTGTTGATCGCCTCGTCGAGCTCCTGGGCCGTCGCCCAGCGTACGAAGCGGGGCCCGAACAGGGGGAGCGGCTGGTTCCGCTCCGCCCGAACGGGGCCGCGGTTGCCGAGGAAAAAGCCGGCGATCAGAAGCAGCGAGCCGGCGACGTAGTAGCCGATCGCGAGCGAGCGGACGAGCCGGGAGCCCGTCGTCGCTCCGACGAGGAGCGAAACGGCTGCGGTCGCGGCCGCGCAGGCGGAGAAGACGATCAGGAACCGCCGCAGCCCCGCCAGAAGCACGGAGCGCTCCACCTCGCTGGTCCTCCTAGCTCGCGGCCCGGGGTTGCCTGGCCATCCGCATCTCCTCCTCGCTCATCGGCCAGTGCTCGAGCGGATAGTGGCACGCCGCCAGGTGACCCTCGCCGAACGGACTGAGCTCGGGCGTCTCGACGTCGCAATGGCCCTCGTGGAAGCGCGGGCAGCGCGGGTGGAACCAGCAGGCACTCGGCGGGTTGATCGGGTTCGGCACGTCGCCCTCGAGCACGACCGGCTTGCGCTCGCGCCCTGCCTTCGGGTCCGGGATCGGGACGGCGGAGAGGAGCGCACCCGTATACGGATGCTTCGGCCCGCTGTAGAGGTCCTTGCGGGAGGCGATCTCGACCGCGTGCCCGAGGTACATCACCAGCACCCGGTCCGAGATGTGCCGGACGACGTTCAGGTCGTGCGCGATGAAGACGTACGTGAGGCCGAAGTCCCGCTGCAGGTCCTTGAGCAGGTTCAGGATCTGGGCCTGGACGGAGACGTCGAGCGCCGAGACGGGCTCGTCGCAGACGATCAGCTTCGGATTGACAGCCAGGGCGCGCGCCACCCCGATCCGCTGGCGCTGCCCGCCGGAGAACTCGTGCGGGAAGCGGTTGTAGTGCTCGGGGTTCAGGCCCACCACCTCGAGCAGCTCCTGCACCCGCCGCTTGGTCTCGGCCTCGGTGCCGAGCTTGTGCACCTCGAGCGCCTCCGAGACGATGAAGCCGACCCGCTTGCGCGGGTTGAGCGAGGCGTAGGGATCCTGGAAGACCATCATCATCTCGCGCCGCAGCGGCCGCATGTCGGCGCGGGAGAGCTTGGTGATGTCGCGGCCGTCGAAGACGATCCGCCCGCCGGTCGGATCGAGCAGGCGCATGATGCAGCGTGCCATCGTCGACTTGCCGCAGCCGGACTCGCCGACGACGCCGAGCGTCTCCCCCTCGCGCACGCTGAAGCTGACCCCGTCGACCGCCTTCACGGCGGCGATCTGCCGCTGGAAGATGATCCCGCGGGTGACCGGGAAGTGCTTCTTCAGGTCCTCGACCACGAGCAGGTCGTCGCCGCGCCTGCCCGTTGCCGTCTCGGCAACCGTCTCCGTCTGCGCCATCAGCTGGCCTCGGCGAGCGTTCCGGCCAGGAGCTTGCGGGCCTCGCGGTCTTTCGTCTCCTCGTCCAGGTGGCAGGCCTGCAGGTGCTCGCGGTCGTCGCTGATCGGCCGAAGCGGCGGGTTCTCCCGCTTGCAGATGTCCATCACGTAGGGGCAGCGCGGGTGGAAGCGGCAACCCTGCGGCGGGTTCAGGAGCGAGGGCGGCTGGCCCTTGATCTGGACGAGCCGGTCCGTGTCCGTGTCGAGCCGCGGCAGCGAGCCCAGCAGACCCCAGGTGTAGGGCATGTGGGGGCGGCCGAAGATCGCGTCGACGCTGGCGTGCTCGACCACCTCGGCGGCGTACATGACGACGACGTCGTCGGCGGTCTCGGCGACGACGCCGAGATCGTGCGTGATGATGATGATCGCGCTGCCGAAGTCGGACTGCAGCTTGTTCATCAGGCTCAGGATCTGCGCCTGCGTCGTCACGTCGAGCGCGGTCGTCGGCTCGTCCGCGATCAGCAGGTCCGGGTCGTTGACGAGCGCCATCGCGATCATCACGCGCTGCCGCATCCCGCCCGAGAACTGGTGCGGATAGTCGTCGATCCGGCGTTCGGCGCGCGGGATCCCGACCGCCTTCAAGAGCTCGAGCGCCCGCGCGCGCGCCTGCTTCTTGGTGATGTCCTGGTGCAGGAGCGCCGCCTCGATCAGCTGGTCGCCGATCTTGTGCACGGGGTTCAGCGAGGTCATCGGGTCCTGGAAGATCATCGCGACGTCGTTGCCGCGGACCTGGCGCAGCCGGCGTGGACTCATGTGCAGCAGGTCCTCGCCGTTGAAGAGTGCCTCGCCGCTGGAGATCGTGTTCTTCTTCGGGTTCAGGCCCATGATCGTCAGGCAGGTGACGCTCTTGCCCGAGCCGGACTCGCCGACGATCCCGAGCGTCTCCCCCTTCTCGATCGAGAAATTGACGCCGTCGACCGCCTTGACGATGCCGTCGTCGGTTCGGAAGTAGGTCTTCAGGTCGTTGACTTCGAGCAGGGCCATCGCTTGCCGCCTCGCCTAGGTGAGCCTGATCCGCGGGTCGATGACCGCGTATAACAGGTCGACGATCAGATTGAAGACGATGATCGCAAGCGTCCCGAAGACGACGACCCCCTGCGTCGTCGGCAGATCGTCGTTCGTCAGGCTGAGCACGAGCTTCTGGCCGAGCCCGGGCAGGCTGTAGACCGTCTCCGTGAAGACGGCGCCGCCGAGGCCGAGGGCGATATCCATGCCGAGCATCGTCACGACCGGGAGCATCGCGTTTCGGAGCACGTGCTTGACCATCACGCGCGACTCCGGCGCGCCCTTGGCGCGCGCGGTACGGACGTAGTCCTCGTTCAGGGTCTCGAGCACGTTCGCTCGGATCATCCGCACGTAGAGGGCCGCGAACAGGATCGCGAACGTGATCCAGGGGAGCAGCATGTGGTAGAACCACTGGACGAGG
>DASUWJ010000030.1:0-20872 GCA_036378475.1 Gaiellaceae bacterium | reverse complement strand
CTCAAGCGGGATCACAAAGCGCTCGCACGTGCGCTGTTCGCACCGATGTCCCGTCGCGAGTTCGACGGCTTCACGCGCGGGCTCAGCGGCGTCATCGATCGGGTGCGCGCGCATCTGGCCGCGACGGGCGGCCGGTCCTAGTGTGCGGCCGAGGTTTTAGCGGAATCGGATAAACCCGCCTAAAGCCGATAAGACGCGGAGGATTGAGCGTGGCGAGCTTCATTGTCCCGCCTCGCTCCGTTCTTCAGTATCGCCCGGCCTCTTCGCGGGCCGAAGGGAGGGCGGCCCTGCGACAAGACCGCCCTCGGTATCACGCGGTGGAAGCGGCTTCACACGGTAAGCGGCGAGCCAATCGGGTTTGGCCAGGCTTCCTTTGTCTGCAAAGGATCGGCGGCTGCGTTGACTCAGCCATCCCCCGTTCGGGGGAACTCGTTGCCATCCGTGCTAGGACCTGCGGCCGCGAACTGGAAGCCGATCGAACGAGCCACAGAGCCAAGGCGACGGAGTGCGGCCGTCAGGCACGGGGCGCCCGCTCATGAGCGGACACATGAGGTCGACAAATGGGCGGGCGCGCGTCGCGGCACGCTACCCGTCACGGTTGCCTGGGCACGAGCGGCGCGAGCGTCGCCTGGCCGCCGTAGCCCGCAGCGCGGTCGAGAACGTCGAGCGCCTCTTTCCCCCGGCCGGCTTCGCGAAGCGCCTCGCCCCAGAGCCGTGCGAGCACGGCGGCCTCTTGCCAGCGGCGCTCCCCTTCCAGGAGCTCGAGCGCCAGCTCGAAATCGACCCGCGCGCTATCGGGCTGAGCGAACTTGGCCTCGGCGAGTACGGCGTGGGCGCGTGCTCGCTCCAGCGGCTCCGCGTCGCCGAGGATCGAGAGCGCGCGTTCGGCGAGCGTGACTGCAGCCTGCGTCTGGCCGAGCCGGATCGCGTGGCGGGCCTGTTCCGACCAGAGCCACCCGAGATCGGCAGCATCGGCATGCTCGCCGAGGATCCGCCCGGCGAGCTCGAGGTGGGCCCCAGCCTGCTCGGGGCGCCCGTCGTCGAGGAGGATCTCGCCACAGGAGATGTGGGCGCGAGCTAGCTGGCGTGTGTCCTCCGTCGCTTCCAGGAGACCGATCGCGCGCTGGATCTGGCGCAGGGCGAGGCGCGGTTTCCCCTCGATCAGCGCCAGGCGGCCGAGCGACCAGTAGAGCCGAACGCGCGAGTAGGCGTCGGTCGCCTGGCTGTGCGCGAGCGCACCGCGGACGACCTCGCGCGCACGTTCGTGCTCACCGAGGTCGGAGAGCGCGTAGCTCAGGTAGCTCGTGTAGCGGACCTCCGCCGCGAGATCCTTCGGGGCCTGCGTGCGCGCCTCTTCGAGGCAGTCCTCGAGCAGGGCGACCGCTTGGTCGGGTCTGCCGCAGGCCGAGTAGGCACGTGCGAGCGTCGCGAAGACGTCGGCGTGGGTGAGTGGCGATAAGCGGCCGGTCGCCCGCGCCGCCTCGAACTCGTCGATCGCAAGCGCGTAGTCGCCTCGGCGCGCTGCCGCCTCTCCCAGGCCCAGCCGTGAACGGCAGCACGCATCGAGGTTGCCGGCGCGCTCCGACTCGGCGGCCAGAGCGCGAAACTCCGCCTCCGCCTGGGGTGCGTCCGGGTCGAGCCGGAGCCGAAGCTCCGCCTCGCCCAGCCGAAGCTCGAGCGCGTCGTGCTCGCCCAGCTCGCTGCCGGTCTCCAGGTACTCGACAGTGACGCCGAGCTTGGGAGCCAATTTGCGGAGCGCCTTGACCGAAGGCCGGCGGGCGCCAGCCTCGATCCGGCTGATGTAGGCGTAGCTGATCCCCGGCTCAGAAAGCTCTCGCTGGGAGAGGCCGCTGGCCCGCCGAAGCCGCCGTAGGCGCTCTCCGATCGACTCGGCATGGGGCGCTTCGCCCTCGGGCACCGCCGGATCTTGTCCGTTTGGCCGAGGCGCGTCAACGAGACCCGAACGTTCCCTCCTGTTGACAAGTTGAAGCGCCCGCGCTTTAGCCTGTAGAAGAGGGCGCTCGCCTCGGGGCGCCGCCTTTCGAGCATCGAGAGGGGGTGGGCACATGCGGCATCGGCTTCTGCTTTGGCTGCCGGTCCTCGCAAGCATCGCGATCGCGGCGACGGTTGCGATGGGTTGGGGTCCCTAGAGCCAGGCACGGTGGCGGGCGCGGGCTCGGCTCGCGCCCGCCGTTTCGCTCCGTGAAGCGAATAGGTGGACGCCTCCGTTCGAGCGCGGGTCGCCGGCCCGGACTGGGCGAGCGCCGGCCGAGCGCGGCCATTCAGCCGCGCACGCGTTCTCCGGCCGGGTCGAAGAGGGGCTCGGTCGCGATCTCGCCGCTGACCCACCGGCCGAAGATCTCGATCTCGACCGCGCGCCCGGGCGCGGCGGCCGCGGCCGGGAGCAAAGCGTAGGCGATCGAGCGCTCCACGGTGTAGCCGTAGCCACCACTCGTGACGCGGCCGCAGAGCTCGCCCTCGACCCGGACCGGCTCCGAGCCGAGGGCGATCGCACGTGGATCGTCGAGCGTCAGGCAGGCGAGCTTGCGCTCGAGCGGCCGCTCGCGTGCGGCGAGCAGGCGCTCGCGGCCGATGAACTCCTTGTCCAGCTTGACGGCGAACTCGAGACCGGCCTCGAACGGCGTCTCGTCCGGCGTGATGTCGGCTCCCCAGACGCGGTAGCCCTTCTCCAGGCGAAGCGAGTCGATCGCCTTGTAGCCGCCGGCGACGAGGCCATGGGGCCGGCCGGCGGCCCAGAGCGCGTCCCAGAGCGCGAGCCCATCCTCGAGGCGGCAGTAGAGCTCCCAGCCGAGCTCGCCCACGTAGGTGACGCGCAGGGCGAGGCAGGGAATCCCGGCCACCGTGAGCTCGCGGGCGCGCATGTAGGGAAAGGAGAGCTCCACGGAGGCGAGCGGTTGGAGGATCTCCCGCGCGGCAGGCCCCCAGAGGCCGATGCAGGCGTCCTCCTCGGTCACGTCTTTGACCTCGACCTGCGCCTGGTCGAGCGCCTGCGCCCGGATCCAGGCGAGATCGTGGCGGCCGAACGCGGTCCCCGTGACGATCCGGAAGCGCTCCTCGGCCAGGCGGGTAACCGTGAAATCGCACTCGATCCCGCCGCGGGCATTCAGCATCTGGGTGTAGGTGATCGCGCCGACCTCTCGGGCGACCCGGTTGTCGCAGAGGCGCTCGAGGAAGGCGGCGGCCCCGGAACCCGAGACCTCGATCTTGGCGAACGAGGTCTCGTCGAATACGGCCGCCCGCTCCCGGCAGGCGCGGTGCTCGGCCCCGATCGCGGGCGACCAGACGCGGCCCGCCCACCCCTCCGGGCGCAGCGACTCGTCGCCTGCGGCGGCATTCGTCTCGAACCAGTTGGCCCGCTCCCAGCCGGCCTTCTCGCCGAAGACGGCTCCCAGCTCGAGCAGCCGCTCGTAGGTCGGGGAGAGCTTGAGCGGCCGGCCGGCGCGGCGCTCCTGGCCCGGGTACTTGACGTCGTAGTAGGTCGAATAAACTTCCAGCGTGCGCGCGAGCGTGTAGTGGCGGTCGGCGTAGTGGCCGCCGAAGCGCCGGGAGTCCATCTCCCAGACGTCCAGGCTGGGCACGCCCTCGACGAGCCACTCGGCGACGAGCCGGCCCATCCCGCCCGCCCCCGCGAGCCCGTGGGCGCAGAATCCGGCCGCGATCCAGAAGCCGGGTACCTCGGACGGCCCCAGGATGAACTCGCCGTCCGGCGTGAAGGCCTCCGGGCCGTTGATCAGCCGGACGATTTCGGCCTCCTCGAGTCCCGGCACCCGGACGACCGCATTCGCGAGCAGCTCCTCGAAGCGGTCCCAGTCCTCCTGCAGCAGCTGGCCGTTGAAGTCGGGCGGAATCCCGTCCAGACCCCAGGGCGCGGGGTGGCGCTCGTACCCGCCCACAACGAGCCCGCCGGACTCGCCGCGGAAGTAGACGAGCAGCGAGGGGTCGCGCATCGTCGGCAGCTCGAGCGGCAGCCCGAAGGGTCGCGTGACGAGATACTCATGGGCCATCGGGACGAGCGGTACCGTGACGCCGGCGAGCGCCCCGAGCTCCGCCGCGAACATCCCGCCCGCGTTGACGACGAGCTCGGTCTCGATCGCTCCCCGGTCGGTTTCGACGCGGGCGACTCGTCCCCGCTCGAGCCGGATCCCCGTGACGCGGGTGCCCGTCCTGATCTCCGCGCCGCCCCGGCGGGCGCCCTCCGCCAGGGCGAAGGTGAGCTGGCTCGGGTCGATGTAGCCGTCGCTCGGCAGGTAGGCGGCGCCGAGGACACCCTCGGTCGAAAGCGGCGGGAAGAGGCGCTTGGCCTCGTCCGCGGAGATCAGCTCGAGCGGCAAGCCGAAGGTCTTCGCCCAGCCAGCCTGCCGGGCGAGCTCCTGCAGCCGCTCCTCCGAGGAGGCGAGCCGGAGCGAGCCGACCTCACGCCAGCCGGTCTCGAGGCCCACCTCGGCCTCGAGCGTGCGGTAGAGCTCCACGGAGTCCATCATCATCCGCGTCAGGCTGAGCGAGCCGCGCAGCTGGCCGACGAGGCCGGCCGAGTGAAAGGTCGAGCCGCTCGTCAGCTCGGCGCGCTCGCAGAGGATGACGTCGCTCCAGCCGAGGCGCGTCAGCCAGTAGGCGACCGCGCAGCCGCCGACACCCCCGCCGACGACGACGGCGCGGGCACGATCTGCTTTGACCACGCCCTAGGTGACCGTGGCCGGTGCCGCGGGAGCCTCCTCAGCCGCGAAGGCGTCCCCCTCCGGCGCCTGGAGGTGGGCGGGCTTCATCCGCTGCACGGCGACGTAGTAGAGCGCTCCGATCACGACGATCGCGACGAACACCGTCCAGAGCACGGGGCGGTTGTTCAGCCAGTGCCAGCCGAAGTTGAGCTGCAGATGGCCGTTGGCGTCGACGTCCTGGTAGGGGGTCGGGTTCGTGAACGCCGGTGCTCCCCTCGGCCAGGCGAAGTTGACCAGCATCCCGCCGCCGTACACGAGCGCGAGCACGGTTAGAGGCAGCCCCCAGCGTCCGAGCGAGAACGGCGCCCTGGCCCGCGGCCAGCCGCGTAGGCGCGCCCGCAGCAGGGCGAGGTTTCCGATCAGGTAGCTGAAGTAGATCATCCCGGTCGCCGCGATCGCGAGGATCGGAGCACCCGCGAACTGGATCAGCGGGATGCCCGCGAGGACCCCGATCGCGATGCAGGCGCCGATCGGCGTGTGCAGGCGCGGGTTCACCTTGGCCAGGAGCGGCGAGGCCGGCAGCCGGTCGTCGCGTGACATCCCGAAACAGAGCCTGATCGTCGAGGTCTCGATCGCGAGACAGCAGACGAAGATCGCGGCCGAGACGACGAGCAAGAACACGGTCGCGAAGCCGGTCGAGAAGTTGGCGTTGATGATGTTCGCGGGGCCGAAGGCGCCCTTGATCGCCCCGTGCAGGTTCGGGATCGCGAGCAGGCAGGCGAACAGGAAGACGGCGCCGATCAGGAACGCCCCGATCACCGACCCGAGTACGGCCTTCGGCGCCTCGCGGCGCGGGTCACGCGTCTCCTCCGCGAGCGTCGAGGCCGTGTCGAAGCCGTAGATCACGTAGAGCGCCATGAACATCGCGATCAGGAAGGTGCCGGTCGTCAGCGACGTTCCGCCCGTGTGGAAGATCACCGACCCCGACTGATGGTGGTGGAAGACCGCGAGGATGAACGCGAACACGACCATGCCGAGGATCTCGAACATGACGCCGGTGTTGTTGATCAGCGCCACCAGCTTGACCCCGAAGATATTGAGCACCGTGATCAGCGCGAGCGTGACGAGGGCGATGATCTGCTCGTTTCGATGCGAGAGGGCGAGATTCCAGCCCATGTTGTTGAAGGCCGGGATCAGCGCCAGGGGCAGGGTGGCGCAGACCGAGGTGACGGTGAGGATCCCCGCGAACAGGTAGATCCAGCCGGCGAACCAGGAGTACGTCTTGCCGGACAGGTACTTCGTCCACTGGAAGACCGAGCCGGCGACGGGATAGTGGCTGGAGAGCTCGGCGAAGCCGAGCGCGACGATGAACTGCCCGAGCGCGACGATCGGCCAGCTCCAGATGAAGACGCCGCCAATCGTGGTCAGGCCGAGCGCGAAGAGGGTGAAGATTCCGGTCGA
The DNA here is from genome assembly GCA_036378475.1 of Gaiellaceae bacterium. Classification (GTDB taxonomy): domain Bacteria; phylum Actinomycetota; class Thermoleophilia; order Gaiellales; family Gaiellaceae; genus 13-2-20CM-68-14. The sequence continues at coordinate 14,735 of DASUWJ010000030.1, read as the reverse complement.
GGGCGAGATGTAGGAGAACGCGACGGCAAACGAGCTGAAGGGGCCGAGCGACCGCTTCAGTTCCTGCTTGTACCCGAACCGCTCGAGATCGGCCTCGTCTCGGTTTGCCTCGGACGGTGCGGGCTCGCGTAGGTCCACCATCTGCGCCTCCTGGGGTCGGGTGGCGAGATTTACCCACGCCCGCCGCCCCGGTGTCAATAGGTCTCGCGGCGAAGCGCCGCTCTGAACCGAGGCTCGGCGGCGGTCTCCCGCAGCCGCTCGAAGTGCTGCTTCGCGTAGGCGCGAAAGTCGAACTCGAGCGTCGAGATTCCCTGCTGGACGAGGCCCCACATCGCCTCGCGGAAGTCGGACATGAACCGCATCAGCGTCAGCGCCGCCCGATCGTCCTGCCGCTCTTCGCCGAGGTAGGCCCGCAGCAGCAGGGATTCCTCGGGGGGTCGAAGCTCGTGGTTGACCGAGAAGTTCGCCAGGTCGAAGAACGGGTCTCCCATGCCCGCGTACTCCCAGTCGACGAGCCAGAGCCGACCTTCGGCCCGGATGAAGTTCGCGTTCAGAAGATCGTTGTGACACGGGCACACCGGCGCGCCGGCCCGCAGCTCCTCGATCCGCGCCGCGATCGCCCGGGCCTCCGTGTCCTCGGGCGGGAGCTCGACCGAGCGGGCAGAGGCCTCCTCCCGGTAGGCCTCGACGACCCGGAAGCAGTCGAAGCGCCCGGAGATCGGATCGCCCGCGTGCACCTTCCGCAGCAGCGCGGCCACCTGCTCCAGGTTCGCGGCTGTCCGCATCTCGGGCAGCGGCACCCGCGCTCCGGCGAGGAAACGGGTGACGAGGTATCCCTCCGGCTCGACGAAGCGAACGACCTCGGGCGCGACCCCGGCGCGGGCCGCCGCCAGCGCCGCGTCGTGCTCGTCGTTTCGGTCGATCCCGAGCACCTCCGTGTCCCTGCCGCCGATCCGCAGGACGAAGGCCTCGCCCTGGACGGCGACCTTGAAATTGTGGTTGGTGATGCCGCCCCGGAGCGGCTCCACGGAGGCCTGGCAGCCCGGCCACAGGCGCTCGACGATCGACTGCGGCTCCACCGGCCGATCCTAGACTGGTGCCCGCCTTGGCTCCACGGACGTTTCTCTTCGACTTCAACGGCACCCTCTCGGACGACGAGCCGATCCTCTGCGCGATCTTCCGGGAGCTCTTCGGCGCGCGCGGGCGCGAGTTGAGCGCCGAGACGTACTTCGGCGAGCTCGCCGGCCTGTCCGACCCCGAGATCGTGCGAGCCTGGCTCGGGCTGACCGACGAAGCGGAGGTGAAGCGGGTCGTCGATGAGAAGATCGCCCGCTACCGGATCCAGGTCGCAGACGGCAGCAGCGTCTCCCGCTCCGCCCGGGAGGCAGTCCGTCTGGCCGCGGCGAACGGAGCCGCGGCCGTCGTCTCGGGGGCCGCTCGCGAGGAGGTCGAGCCGGTGCTCGTGGCCGCCGGACTTCGCGACGCCGTCGCCGCGGTCGTGACCGCAGATGAGTTCAAGCGGGGCAAGCCGGACCCGGAGGGCTATCTCCGCGCGCTCGCGATCCTCGGCGCGGCGGCGACGGATGCGATCGCCTTCGAGGACAGCGAGGCCGGAGTCGGCGCCGCCCGCGCGGCGGGAATCCGTTGCATTGCCGTCCTCGGCACGATGACCCCGGCGCGGCTCGAGGCGGCGGACGAGATCGTCCCCAGGCTCGACGCGGCTCTGGTACGCCGCTTACTCGAGTCCGGCTGATCGAGACGCCGGCTGGCGGTGGGCGTCGATCAGGGAGCGCGCCATCGCCTGGGCGCGTCTTGCGGCCCCTGTGTCGCCTTCGGCCCTGGAGATGATCGAGCCCTTCATCAGGATGTGCCAGGAGCGGGAGAACCCCTCCGGATCGCGCAGGCGCGCCTCCTCAGCCAACGTCTGAACGACCGAACGGATCCGCTCCAGGTAGCGAACGCACGCTTTCCCGGCGACGTGGTCTGTGCCCAGCTCGAGCAGGACCTTGATGAACGAGCAGGCCTCGAAGTCCTGGCGGTGGAACCACTCGTCGAAGAGGCCGAAGATCGCGAGCAGCCGCTCCTCGGCCGTGAAGCCGCGCCGCCGGGCTTCGGGCTCGACGAAGCCGAGTGTCCAGCGCTGCTCGCGCTCGGCCAGGAATTCCAGCACGAGGGCGTCCTTGCTCGGGAAGTGTCGGTAGAGCGTCGCCTTGGCGACCTCGGCCCGCTCGATCACCTCGTCGATCCCCACGTCTCGGATACCGCGCCGGGAAAAAAGCTCGTAGGCGCTGTCAAGGATTCGCTGCCGCGCGGGCAGGCCTCGGTCTTTGACGGCCGCCGTTGTCTCGGCCATGCGATCAAGCTTAACCCCATTTTTCCTCAGTACGGTTCCTGCGCCCGTCACGACCGCTCCGGCCTGCCGCGAGCGGGCTCCTCGTTCGCGAGCGCCGGCGACGAGTGCGAGCCCGGCCTCGTCCTCGAACGCCGAGGCGCTGCGACCTCGCGAACGGCCGATCCCAGATCCAGCGCGCGGGTCCGCGCCCCGAGCGAGGTGCGAGACTGTTCGCCGTGCTCGCGCAGCTCGCAGCCTTCTGCGGCATCTCGGCGCTCGTGATCGTGACGCCCGGTCAGGACACGGCGCTGACGATTCGAAACGCGCTTCTCGGTGGCCGGCCACACGGGATCGCGACGGCGCTCGGCGTCTCGAGCGGGCAGGCGCTCTGGGCGCTCGCGACGAGCCTCGGACTCGCGGCAGTCCTCCGGGCCTCGGAGCCGGCCTTCGTGGCGCTCAGGTTCGTCGGCGCCGCGTATCTCGTCTACCTGGGCTGCCAGTCGCTCCTGCGAGCGTGGCGGCGGTCAGGAGGGGCAGGTGCCCTCGCGGCGGGAAGCGATCGCCCGCGCCCGCTCGTCGCTTACCGGCAGGGCGTACTCAGCAACCTCGGCAACCCGAAGATGGCCATCTTTTTCACCAGCCTCTTGCCGCAGTTCGGGGCCTCGTTCGGCTCGCTCCTCGCGCTCGGGCTTTTGTTCAGCGTGCTGACGCTCCTGTGGCTCGGCTGCAATGCGGCCGCCGTCGCGCGGGCGGGCGCCTTCTTGCGCCGGCCTCGGATCCAGCGAGCTCTCGACTGCCTGTCGGGGCTGGTGCTCGTGGCGCTCGGCCTACGCCTCGCGGCGGAGCGCCTGAGCACGCGACCCTAACTCTTGCGGGCTGCGGCCTTGCCGCCCTTGCGGCCGGCCGCCTTCTTCTGGGCGGTCGTACCGCCCTGCTTCGAGCTCGAGCGTGTGGAGCCCGAACCGGATTTGCTTCCGCCCCGGCTCGAGGCGCCCGGCGAGTTGGAGATCTTGGCCGCCCGTTCCTTGGACATGCCCTTCTCCTTCAGCTTCTCGTACTGCTTCTCGTTCTTGACGTTCGCACGCTTGCTCGGCATGGAGAACTCCCTTCCTCGCTCGATCGGAACGGAGCCTTGTCTTGCCAGAGGGCGCGGCCCTGAAACGGGCTTACGCCGCCGCGAAACCCGGCTGCGGTGCGTAGATCGCGATCAGGGCCTCGGAGAGCTCGTGCTGGCGCGAGACGATCTGGCGCCGGTTTCGTTCCAGCTCGGCGCTCGCGGCGCCCTCGGCGCGCAGGCGCTGTCGCTCGTTCACGAGCGACGCGAGGCCACGCTCGAGCGAATCAATCCGGGGATCGGGGCGATTTGCCACCACGATAGGTATGACGTCCGCTCCCGAACTCTTGCTCGCAGGAAGCGTAAAAAGTGTGTGAAGAATCGGCTCGGGGTCGGCCGGAGCCTGCGCCCTGCGGAGAGGGCGGCCCGAAACTGCCGCCCTCTCCGAGGGTCGCCCACGTCTACCTGGAGATCTCTTCGACCACCTCGCCCGTCCTTTGGCCGCCCACCTCGCGCGCGACATCCGCCTGCGCGAGCACGCCGACCAAGCGCCCGCTCTCTTCGACCACGGGCAGGCGCCGCACCTGATGGCGCGCCATCAGCCGCAGAGCCTCATCGAGCTCCTGCTCGGGACTCACGGTGACCAGGTCGGTCGACGCTATCTCCGCCACCTTGACCGAGTCGGGATCCTTGCCTTCGGCCACGACTCGGATCGTGATATCGCGGTCGGTGAGCGTGCCGACCAGACGGTCTCCTTCCACGATCGGGGCCAGGCCCACGTCCTCGTCGCGCATCATCTTGGCCGCGTAGGAGACCGGCTTGTCCGAGTCGATCGAGCACGGATCCGAGCTCATCAGCTCGCGGACATTCTGAGCCATTTCGACTCCTCCCGTTGTGGTTTGCAAACCAGCTACCCGGCCGAGCAAGGCGGCAAACGGCGCGGCTTGCTTCGTCGCGATGGCCTTGCGCAGTGGGCGATGGCGGTGCCCCGGCGGGCGAGCGGATGAAAAGCGGGCGCTGGCGCCGCTCGCCCGGGACCCGAGCCCGGAACGCTAGTCGGCCTGCGGGTCGTCCGCGGCGTCCGTGTTCTTCGCCTCCGGGTCGGGGACGGGCGATTCCTCGAGCTCGTCGTTTCGGTCGTCGTCGCGAGGGCGCGAAGTATCCTGCTCGGCCATGAAGGTCGTCCTTCCCGACTCCTCCGAACTTGAACTTCCCGACGGCGCCAGCGGTCGCGACGCCGCCGCCGCGATCGGCCCCAAGCTCGCCGAACAGGCCGTCCTGGTGCGCTCGAACGGGCACGTCCAGGACCTGCGCCTGCCACTTCGGGACGGGCAGCAGATCCAGATCCTGACGAGCCGGGACCGTGACGACCCGGACGCCCTCTCCGTCCTTCGGCACTCGACCGCCCACCTGCTCGCCGAGGCGGTCCGGCGCCTGTATCCCGGGGTCAAAATCGCGATTGGGCCCCCGATCGAGAACGGCTTCTACTACGACTTCGAGTTTCCCGAGCCGATCGGCGAGGAGGCGCTCGAGCGGATCGAGCGCGAGATGGAGCGGGAGCTCGAGGAAGGCCGTGCCTGGGAGCGCCGGGAGCTCGAACGCGAGGAGGCCAAGCGCTACTTCGAGCAGGCGGACGAGCCCTACAAGGTCGAACTCCTCGACACCGCAACCGGGCCGATCTCGCTCTACACGCAGGGCGACTTCACCGACCTTTGCCGGGGACCGCACCTTCAGGACTCGAAGCCGATCAAGGCCCTGAAGCTGACCGGGCTCGCGGGCGCCTACTGGCGGGGCGACGAGCACAACAAGCAGCTGACCCGGATCTACGGCACGGCCTTCTACGACCAGGCCGACCTCGCTGCCTACCTGGAGCGCCTCGAGCAGGCGCGCGCACGCGACCACCGGCGGCTCGGCCCGCAGCTCGACCTCTTCCATCTGGACGAGCTCTCGCCGGGCTCGCCCTTCTGGCACCCGAAGGGGCTCGTGGTCTGGAACGAGCTGGAGGCGCTCCGGCGGCGCGAGAACTCCAGGCGCGGCTACCTGGAGGTGAAGACGCCCCTGCTCTACGACAAGGCGCTCTGGGAGACCTCCGGGCACTGGGAGAAGTTCCGCGAGAGCATGTTCGTGATCCCGGAGGAGGACCGGACGTACGCCTTGAAGCCGATGAACTGCCCCGGCCACATGCTGCTCTTTCGCAGCCGCCTGCGCTCCTACCGCGAGCTGCCGCTTCGCTTTGCCGAGGCCTCGCCCCTGCATCGCAACGAGCTCGGCGGCACCCTGCACGGCCTGACCCGCGTCCGCCAGCTGACCCAAGACGATGCACACATCTTCCTGGCCGAAGAGCAGATCCAGGGCGAGATCGAGGGCGTGCTCGACTACATGCGCTTCCTCTACGGCCTCTTCGAGCTCGAGTTGCGGGCCGAGCTTTCGACCCGGCCTGAGAACAGGCTCGGCAGCGATGAGCAGTGGGACCACGCCGAGGCCGCGCTCGAGGAGGCCCTCCGCCGCCAGCAGATTCGGTACGAGCTCGGCGAGGGCGAGGGGATCTTCTACGGGCCGAAGATCGATCTTCACGTCACCGACTCGCTCGACCGCAGCTGGCAGCTCGCGACGATCCAGCTCGACTACCAGCAGCCGGCGCGGTTCGGCCTCACCTACATGGGCGCGGACAACTCGGAGCACACCCCGGTCGTGATCCACCGGGCCCTGTTCGGCTCCTTCGAGCGCTTCATCGGCATCCTGATCGAGCACTACGGCGGCGAGTTCCCGTTCTGGCTCTCACCGGTCCAGCTGCGCGTCCTGCCGGTCGGAGCCGACCATCACGAGGCGGCTCGCGCGCTCGCCGAGACGCTGCGCGAGGCCGGCTACCGGGTCGAGGTCGACGACCGCGACGACACGGTCGGCAAGCGGATCCGCGACGCGGAGCTCGAGAAGATCCCCTACACGATCGTCTACGGCGACCGCGAATCCGAGGCCTCGCTCTCGATCCGGGAGCGGCACGGCGCCCAGTCGACGAAGAGCCTGGACGAGCTTTTGCGCGACCTTGCTACTGTGTGACGCCTGAAAGCAGGAGCGGACCCGTTCCTCACCTCGTGACGCCACGACGGCTGTCGCGTGGGTTCAACCGAGTCGAGCGACGAGGATAACGGGGCCGCTGCTTGCAGTGGTCTTTGTCGTCTCCGAAGGAGGAACTAGCAGCTTGGTGAGAAGTCTTTGAGGCCCCGGCGCAGATTCACCGCCGAGCCGCCACGCCCGCCCCGTAACGAGGCCCTGAATGAGAACATCCGGGCCCCCAAGGTGCGGCTGATCGGCGAGGACGGACAGCAGCTGGGGATCGAGACGACCAAAGACGCGCTCGAAACCGCCCGCGACCGGGATCTCGATCTCGTCGTCGTTGCGGCGCAGGCGGATCCGCCGGTGGCGCGGATCATGGACTACGGCAAGTACCGCTACGAGCAGGAGCAGAAGGCCAAGCTCGCCCGCAAGCACCAGCTTCAGGTCAACGTCAAGGAGATCAAGCTCAGGCCGAAGATCGGAATCCACGACTACGAGACCAAAAAGGGCCACGTCGTCCGGTTCCTGAATCAGCGGGCGAAGGTCAAGGTCACGATCATGTTCCGGGGGCGGGAGACGACCCACCCGGAGCGGGGGCGCGACCTGCTCGTCCGGCTGGCCGAGGACGTCAAGGAGATCGGGCAGGTCGAGCAGCAGCCGCTCCTGGACGGACGCAACATGACGATGATGCTCGGCCCGACGAAGAACGCGGGAGTGACGCGAAACGATGCCGAAACAGAAAACACAGAGCGCAGCCAAGAAGCGGTTCAAGGTGACCGGAACGGGCAAGCTCCTGCGCCGGCAGGCGATGAAGAGCCATCTGCTCGAGAAGAAGTCACCTAAGCGAAAGCGCGGCTTTCGCAAGCCGCACCCGCTCGATCCGTCGAACGTGAAGTCGGTCAAGAAGCTGCTGGGGAGGTAGGGACGTGCCACGCGTCAAGCGGTCTATGCCCGGGCGCAAGAAGCGCCGCAAGGTGCTGAAGGAAGCGCGCGGTTACTGGGGGCTCAAGCACTCGAGCTACCGGCACGCGAAGGAGCAGCTGGAGCATTCGCTCGCCTACGCCTACCGCGACAGAAAGAACCGCAAGCGCCAGTTCCGGCGGCTCTGGATCGTGCGGATCAACGCCGCCGCGCGCCAGAACGGGCTCTCGTACAACCAGTTCGTCGCCGGTTGCAAGAAGGCCGAGATCGGGCTCGACCGTAAGGTGCTGGCCGATCTCGCCGTCTCCGACCCGGAGGCCTTCGCGGCGATCGCCGAGCGGGCGAAGTCCGCGCTCGCGAGCTGACGGTCTCCGCGCGCCAGCGCCAGGTCTTCCTGCGCCAGGCAGAGACCTTCGAGGGCCGCTCGCCCCTGTACGCGGGGCTCGCCCGCCGGCTGGCGGAGGAGCCGCTCGTGGCGGAGGTTCTGCCCGACCTGCGCTTCGACGCCGCGCTTCGGCTCCTGCTCGCGCTCCGGCACCTGGAGCTCCGGGAGGGGCTCGATCCCTGGCGCGACCCGATAGCCGTGTTGCGGGAGCGCGTCGGCTGGATCAGGTCGTTCACGCGCGAGACCGCGGTGCAGACGAACGAGGTGCAGCGCTCCTGGGGCCTGCTGCCCTGCTTCCTGACGCTCTGGCAGGAGGCGGGTGCCGGACGTCCCCTCGACCTGATCGAGCTCGGTGCGAGCGCCGGCTTCAACCTCCTCTGGGACCGCTACCGCTACCACTACCGCGCCGGGGTGTGGGGGGCGGCGGCGGCGAAGCTCGAGCTGCGCGGCGTCGAGCGGCGGCCGGTGCCCGGAGAGCTCCTGCGGCTGCGCCCACGGGTGCGGCGGCGAACCGGCGTCGAGCTGCGTCCGATCGACGCCTCGACGCCGCAAGGGCTGCAGCTGCTCGAGCTCTTCGTCTGGCCGGGAAACGAGGCGAGGCTCGAACGGCTGCGGCGTGCCGCCGAGGTCGCGGGCGAGGAGCCGCTGCCGATTGTCGCCGGCGACTACGTCGAGCTTTTGCCCTCGCTCCTCGCCGAGCGCGACCCGGAGGCGCTGACGATCGTCTACCAGACCGCCTCGACCGGCTACCTGCGCGAGAAGGAGCGGGCACGGCTGCTCGAGACGCTCGAGGCGGAGGGCGTCGCTCGTGGCGGCCTCGCCTGGGTTTCCACGGAGCGCGCTCCCGACGAGACGGTCGCCGGCTGGGCGCTCGAGGCTCACGCCTGGCCGGGCGAGCGTGCCTGGCCGCAGGAGAGGCGCCTGCTCGCCTACTTCGACGTCCATGGCGACTGGCTCGACTGGCTCGAGTGATCACCTCGCCCCTGAACCCGAAGCTGAAGCTCGTCCGCAAGCTCGCCTCGGCGCGCCAGCGAGACAAGCTCGGCTGCTCGTCGCCGAGGGCGAGGATCTCGTCGAGGCGGCGCTCGAGGCCGGCTTGGAGCCGGTGGAGCTCCTCGTCGCGGGCGACAGCGTCGAGCCAGAGCTGCTCGCGGCGGTCTCGACGCTGCCCCACCCGGCGCGCGCGATCGCCGTCTTTCGCCGCGCGGATCTGCCCCGATTCGAGCAGCGCCCGGTCTCGCTCGCCCTCTGGCGTGTCGCCGATCCCGGCAACGTGGGTTCCCTGATCCGGACCGCGGATGCCTTCGGCGCCTCCCTCGCCCTGTCGCCCGGCTCGGCCGACCCGACCGCTCCCAAGGCGCTGCGGGCCTCGGCCGGCGCGATCTTCCGCGTTCCGCTCGGGGGCTTCGCCGAGCCGGCGGGGCGCCGGATCGCCCTCGTAGCCCACGGCGCCCGCCCGCTCGACTCGGTCGAGCTGGCCGGACAGACGGTCTTCGTCCTCGGTGCAGAGCGGGAGGGACTGCCGCCCGAGCTCGTTGCCGCCTGCGACGAGACCGCGACGATCGCGACCCCCGGGGGCGGCGAGTCGCTCAATGTCGCGGCGGCCGGTGCGATCGCGCTCCACGAGTCCGAGCGCCGGCGCCGCTCCGCGCTCTAGACTACGGCGCCGATGGCCTCTGTGATCGGGATCTGGACCTCCCCGGCGCGCAAGAGCGGGCGCTCCGAGGAGCACGAGCGCCGGCAGGCGCTCGTCGGGCACGGGCTCGAGGGGTGCGCGCATGCGAACCCGCCCCGGCGCGAGGTGCTCTTCGTCTCCAAGCAGCACCTGGACGCGGTCGGCGTCGAGCCGGGCGCGATTCGCGAGAACATCACCGTCGAGGGCGACGACGTCGAGCGCTGGCCGGTCGGCCAGCGCGTGCGGGCCGGCGGGGCCGAGTTCGAGATCACGATGGTCTGCGATCCCTGCCACCGGATGGACGAGCTCCGCGAGGGCCTGCGCGCGGAGCTGCAGGGAAGGCGGGGCATGCTCGCCCGCGTCGTCGAGAGCGGCGAGATCGTCGTCGGCGACGAGATCACCCTGCTCTAGCGAGCCAGACCATGTCCTCGCCCCCGGCATAGGGACGGCGGTCGAACCAGCCGTAGAGCGCCTCGATCCGGAAGCCGGCGCGCTCGAGCAGCTGGCGCCACTCGGCGGCGGAGAGCCAGGCGAGCGTCATCGTCGTCTCGGCGGCCGGGCCGCGTACGGAGAGGGTCAGCGTCCTCGCCCGCGTGTCCCACTCGGCGCGCTCGTAGATCTCGGGCTCGCGCTCGAGCCAGCGACCGTTCGTCTCGGCGATGTCGTCTGCGCCAGGGGCGAAGACGTCGAAGACGAGACGGCCGCCCGGGACGAGGAGCGCGTGCGCGGCCCGGAAGGCGGCCAGGCGCTCGAGGTCGTCTCCCAGGTGCAGGTAGGAGCGAAAGGGGCAGAGGACGAGCTCGACCCGCTCGGGAACCGGCGGCGAGCGCAGGTCGCCGAGCCGTAGCTCGAGCCGGCCGGCAACGCCGGCCAGCGCAGCGCGCTCCCGGCAGACCTCGAGCATGCCCGCGGAGGAATCGACCCCGATCACCGAGATCCCGGCCGCGGCGACCGGAACGGCGATCCGGCCGGTGCCGACGCCGAGCTCCACGACCGGCGGCTCGGCCTCGCGGGCCAGCGAGACGTAGAAGGCGACGTCCTCGGTGACGCTCTTGCTCCAGGGATCGTAGAGGCGAGCGATCGCGTCGTAAGCGCTCAAGGAGGCCGATGGTACAGTCGCCCGATGGACGCAAAGGCGCTTGAAAAGGAGGCTCTAGCCGCGATCGAGCAGGCGCGGACGGGTGCCGAGCTCGACGAGGTTCGCGTCCGCTATCTGGGCCGAAAGAGCGGGCTCAAGCAGGCGCTTCGCGAGGTCCGCGACCGCGAGCGCGGCCGCAGCCTGAACGCCGCGCGCGAGGCGATCGAGACGGCGGTTGCCGGGCGCGAGGCGACTCTGCGCGACGACGAGCTCGCGCGCGCGCTCAGCGAGGAGCGGCTCGACGTGACGCTGCCCGGCCGTCGCGTCGCGCGCGGCCACCTACATCTGTTGACGCAGATCCGCCGCGAGGTCGAGGACATCTTCTTGGGCCTCGGCTACGAGGTCATCGACGGCGACGAGGTCGAGGACACCTGGCATCTCTTCGACGCGCTGAACATGCCCGAGCACCACGTGACCCGCTCGCCGCTGCACACGCTGTTCCTGAACGGAGAGACCGTCATCCGCACGGAGACCTCGCCCTCGCAGATCCGGGCGATGGAGTCACGCGAGCCGCCGGTGTACATGGTCTCGCTCGGGCGGACCTACCGCCGTGAGACCCAGGATGCGACCCACTCCTCGACCTTCCACCAGGTCGAAGGCCTCGCGGTCGACCGCGGGATCACGCTCGCCGACCTGAAAGGGACGCTGCTCCATCTCGCCCGCGCGCTCTTCGGCGACGAGCGTCAGGTGCGCTTCGGCACCGACTTCTTCCCCTTCACCGAGCCGTCGCTGCAGGCGTCGGTCTCGTGCTTTCTCTGCGGCGGCGCCGGCTGCAGCGTCTGCAAACAGAGCGGCTGGATCGAGCTCGGCGGCTCCGGCCTTGTCGATCCGAACGTGCTTCGCAACGTCGGCTACGACCCCGAGCAGGTCTCCGGCTTCGCCTTCGGAATCGGGCTCGAGCGGATCGCGATCCTGCGCCACGGCGTGCCGCACATCGGCATGTTCTGGGACAACGACCTCCGCTTCCTGCGCCAGTTCTGATGTTCGTGCCCCTAACCTGGCTGCGCGAGTACGTCGCGCTCGACGCCCCGCTCGGGGAGCTGGTCGAGCGCCTCACCACCTCCGTGGCCGGCGTCGAGCGCGTCCTCCACCAGGGCGTCCCCGACGCCGACGGCAATCTCGGCCGCTTCCGCGTCGGGCGCGTGCTCGAGGCGGGCAAGCACCCGAACGCCGACCGCCTGCAGCTCTGCCACGTCGACCTGGGCGAGGGTGAGCCGCGCCAGATCGTCTGCGGCGCCTGGAACTTCGGCCCGGGTGCGACGGTCGCGGTGGCGCTGCCGGGCGCGGTTCTCCCCGACGGGCGGACGCTCGAGCAGGCCCGGCTCCGCGGCCAGCTCTCGAACGGGATGATCCTCTCGGAGAGCGAGCTCGCGCTCGGCCAGGACGAGAGCGGCATCCTCGTCCTCGAGGACGGCCCCGCTCCGGGGACGCCGCTCGCCGAGGTGCTGCCGCTCGGCGAGACCGTGCTCGAGCTGGAGACGACGCCGAACCGTCCCGACCTGCTGGGGGTCTACGGGGTCGCGCGCGAGGTGGCCGCCCTCTTCGAGCGTCCGCTCGCGCCCTGGCCCGGGTCCGAGCCGAAGCGCCAGGAGAGCGAGCCGGTTCGGGTCGCGGTCGAGGACGACGAGGGCTGCCCGCGCTACCTCGGCCGTCTCTTTCGCGACGTGACGATCGCTCCCTCGCCGCCCTGGCTGAAGGCCCGCCTGGCCGCGGCCGGCCTGCGCCCGATCTCGAACGTCGTCGACGTCACCAACTACGTCATGCACGCGCTCGGGAACCCGCTGCATGCCTTCGACCAGGAGAAGCTCGCCGGTGGCCAGATCATCGTTCGGCGGGCGCGCCGGGGCGAACAGATCCGGACGCTCGACGGCGTCGAGCGCAGCCTCGACGAGCGCGACCTCGTGATCGCCGACGCGGAGAAGCCGGTCGCGATCGCCGGGATCATGGGCTCCGAGAACAGCGAGGTCGACCGCTCGACGACGACCGTCCTGCTCGAGGCCGCGAACTTCGACCCGGTCTCGATCCTGCGCACCTCGGAGCGACTGCCGCTTCGGACGGACGGCTCGAATCGCTGGGAGAAGGGCGTCGACCCCTACCTGCCCGAGCAGGCGGCGCGCCTGGCCAGCGAGCTGATCGTGGAGCTCGCCGGGGGCCGCTGGAGCGGCGAGATCGACGTCAAGGCGAAGCTCCCGGAGCGCCCGCTCGTCCGACTTCGCCCCGAACGGGCGAGCAGGCTGCTCGGGCTCGAGGTGCCGGCCGAGGACCAGCGCGAGACGCTGACCCGGCTCGGGTTCGAGGTCGCGCAGGACTTCGCGGTGACAGTGCCGACCTGGCGTGCCCGCGACGTCACGCGCGAAGCCGACCTGGTCGAGGAGGTCGGCCGCTTCCGCCTGGCCGAGATTCCGTTCACGCTCCCGGCGCGACGGGCGATGTTCGGGCGGCTGACGCCCGGCCAGCGCCTGCGGCGGCTCGTCGAGGACGTGCTTGTCGGCGCCGGACTCTCCGAGGTCTACACCTCCAGCCTCGTGCCCTCCGATCCGGACCCGGGCGCACTGCGCCTGCCCGAGCCGCTCTCCGTGGAGCAGGCGGTCCTGCGGACGATGCTCCTGCCGAGCCTCGTCGAGGCTGCGCGCCGAAACGTCGCCGCCGGCAACGAGGAGATCGGCCTGTTCGAGATCGCCCGCGTCTACCTGCCGCCGGCCGATCCCAGGCCGGCCGAGCACCGGCACGCCGCCGGGATCCTCGAGGGCGGCTTCGAGCAGGCCAAGGGTGTCGTGGAGGCGCTCTACGGGGCGCTTGGGCTGGAGCCGCGCTTCGAGCGCGGCGAGCACCCGCTCCTGCATCCGGGCAAGACGGCGCGGCTCGAGGCCGGCCTCGTCGGTGAGCTCCACCCGACCCTCCTTGCGGAACGCTGGGGCGCCTTCGAGCTCGACCTGGACGAGCTGCTCGTCCGCGTACCGGAGCGGCTCGTCTACCAGGACGTGATCACGTATCCGCCCGTCCACCAGGATCTCGCCTTCACGGTCAAGGAAGATGTCGCCGCGGCCGACCTGGTCGAAGCGGCGCGGGAGGCGGCCGGGCCGGAGCTTCGCGAGATGCGGGTCTTCGACGTCTACCACGGCGAGCAGGTCGGCCCCGGCAACAAGTCGATCGCCTTCCGCGTCGCCTTCCAGTCGCCCGAGCGGACGCTCTCCGACGAGGACGCGGCGAGGCTGCGCGAGCGAATCGTCACGGCGCTCAAGCAGGGCTTCGGCGCCGAACTCAGGTCGGGCTAGAGCGTCTCGGGGGCGAGGCGCTCGGCCATCGCCTCCATCACCTTCGTCTTGATCTGCGGCGAGTGCTCGAGCAGGCGCTTGAAGGAGCGGTCGGTGACGACGAGCGCCCGCACGGGGGAGGTGGCGACGACGGTGGCCGTGCGAGGCAGTCGCGAGACGAGCGCGATCTCGCCGAAGAAGTCGCCCGCTCCGAGCACGTTGACCGTGCGCCCGCCCCGCAGGACCTCGGCGGTCCCCTCGAGCAGCACGAAGAACTCGCGTCCCGGCGCTCCCTGCCGCGTCATTTCCTTGCCCGCGCGCAGGTCGATCTCATCGGCGACCCGCGCGATTTCGCCCAGCTCCTTGCGCGAACAGCGCGCGAAGAGCGGCGCCCGCCGGATCAGCTCGACCTTCTGATTTCGCCCGAGCCGCACCGGGTGAGTCTAGAACCGGCGCCTCGTTTTACGAAACCGAAACCGGAACGGCCGCCGTATGCAGGTAGCGTGACCGAAGCTGAGTTGAAAAGGAGCCTGCTGTGATCTCCGTCCGTCTCTTTCTGCTCGCGGCGCTGGCCGCGATCGGGCTGTCCCTCCCGGGCGAGGTAGGCGCGCGGGGTGGGGCGGTCGCCCAGCCCCTCGTCGCGACCGTCGGCGATCCGGCCACACCGAACGCCTTCCGGATCACCCTCTCCGACGCGACCGGGGCCAAGGTGACCCACCTCGATCCGGGCAGCTACACGATCGACGTGCACGACTACGCGACGATCCATAACTTCCACCTGTCCGGGCCGGGTGTCGACCAGGCATCCGACATCGAGGGCACGACCACGACGACGGTCTGGGTCGTCACCTTTCAGAACGGGACGTACCACTACCAGTGCGACGCGCATCCGACGACCATGTTCGGCTCGTTCACGGTCGGG
>DASUWJ010000029.1:0-13863 GCA_036378475.1 Gaiellaceae bacterium | reverse complement strand
GTGGATCGCGGTTTCCGGGCGGCCGGCATTTGAGCACGTTGGCGATGTAGACCTGCTCGCGCTCCAGGCCGATGCCGGCGAGCAGCTTGTCGAGGAGCTTCCCGGCCTGGCCAACGAACGGGCTGCCCTGCTGGTCCTCGTGAAAGCCGGGCGCCTCCCCCACGAGCAGGAGATCGGCGTGCGGGTTTCCGACGCCGAACACCACCTGCGTCCTGCCGGCGGCGAGGCGGCACTTGGTGCAGGCCGCGATGCTCGCGCCGAAGGCGGCAAGCTCGTCGGCCGGTCTCAGCTGCTCAACCGCAGCCACAGCTACCGCCGCAACAACCGCCAGATCCGCCAAAGCTCGGTTGCTCGGCGGTGCCGTGAGCGGCGAACACGGAGAACTGCTTGCGCACCTTCTCGGCGCCGCAGTCCGGACAGTTGGGGTCGTGCCCGTTCCGGACAAGCTCCTCGAAATGGGACTCGCACTCCATGCACACGTACTCGTAGATCGGCATCGCCACGGCAGTGTAGGGGCGGCGCCGGATGCTTGCACGAGCGAGTTGGAATGCGTTAGAGAGCGCGCGTGCACGCGAGTGGCGGGCCCCGGAACCTGCACGACCTGCGCGGGGACGCCTACAGCTACGTCTGGGACAACTCGCTCGAGCCGGCGCTCGAGCTCGAGCCCGGCGAGACGGTCCAGTTTCACCTCCGCGACGCCTCCGACGAGCAGATCAGCGCCCGCTCGAGCGCCGCGGACGTCGGGCGGCTCGATTTCTCGCACGTCAACCCGGTCAGCGGACCGGTCTACGTCAAGGGGGCCAAGCCGGGAGACGTGCTCCAGGTCGAGCTGCTCGAGTTCACGCCAAAAGCGTGGGGCTGGACAGCGCTGATTCCCGGCTTCGGCCTGCTGGCGGAGGAGTTTCCCGAGCCGTGGCTCCGAATCTCCGAGGTCGACGCGCAGCGTGCCCGGGTGATCTGGAGCGACCGAGTCACGCTCCCGTACCGGCCGTTTCCGGGCACGATCGGAGTTGCGCCCGCAGACCCCGGCGAGCACTCGATCGTGCCGCCCTCTCGCTTCGGCGGGAACCTCGATATCAAGCACCTGCGGGCCGGAACCACGCTCTACCTGCCGGTTGCGGTCGAGGGCGCGCTCTTCTCGGTCGGCGACACCCACGCGACCCAGGGCGACGGCGAGGTCTGCGGGACGGCGATCGAGACCGCGATGGACCTCGTCCTGCGACTGTCGCTCCGGACCGACTTCGCGATCCCCGCCCCGCAGTACCGGCTGCCCGCCGGCGCGCTCGCCGAGAGCGAGCGGGGCGCCTGGCACGTCTGCACGGGGGTGGACCCCGACCTGATGGAGGCGACGAAGCAGGCCGTGCGGGCGGCGATCGAGCACCTGACCGAGGGGCACGACCTCGAGCGCGAGGAGGCCTACGCGCTCGTCAGCGTCGCGGGCGACCTGCGGATCCACGAGGTCGTCGACGCGCCCAACTGGGTCGTCGGCGTCTTCCTCCCGGCGGAGGTCTTCGAGCAACGAGGGAGCTGACGGCATCGGGCTCGCCCCACGCCCGGGGGGCGGCTGGGCGAGCGCCTGGGCCGAGAGATCGAGGCCGAGCCGCTGGGGTAGTTCGCGCCAGCTAGGCTCTCGCTGCCCGGTATCCGCTACGGAACTGGAGCGAGATGAAGGTCGCACGCGTCAACGTGATCGGACGCGGCCGCGTCGGAGCGGCCGTCGCGGCGCGCCTGCGCGAGCGCGGAGTCGAGCTGCGCGAGGACGGCGCGGAGCTCGTCCTCCTCTGCGTGCCGGACGCGGCGATCGCCGAGGTCGCGCGCAGCCTGACCCCGGGGGAGGCCTGGATCGCGCACACAAGCGGCGCCACGTCGCTCGCGGCACTTGCCCCACACCGGCGCCGTTTCGGGCTGCACCCGTTGCAGACCTTCACCCGCTCGCGCGGCCCCGAGCAGCTCGACGGCGCTTTCGCCGCGATCAGCGCCGAGTCGGCGGAGGCCCGCGAGCGGGGTTTCGAGCTGGCGCGGCTCCTCGGCCTGCGGCCGTTCGACCTGGCGGAAGCGGCGCGGCCCCTCTACCACGCCGGCGCGGCGATCGCCTCCAACTACCTCGTCACGCTCCACCGGGTTGCCGCCGAGCTCTTCACGGCGGCGGGCGCACCGGTCGAGGCGCTCGAGCCGCTGATGCGTCGGACGATCGAGAACGATTTCGAGCTGACCGGGCCGATCGAGCGGGCTGACTGGGAGACCGTCGAGGCGCACAGGGCGGCGATTCGCGCCGCCCGTCCCGAGCTCGAGCCCCTGTACGACGTGCTCGCGGAGGCGACACGCGCATGAAGGTGATTCGCACGGTCGCCGCCCTCCGCGCCGAGCCGCGCGCCGGCTCGGTCGGGCTCGTGCCGACGATGGGCGCCTTCCACGAGGGCCACCTCGCCCTCTTCCGGGCGGCGAGGGCCGAGAACGACGTCGTCGTCGTCAGTCTGTTCGTCAACCCGGCCCAGTTCGAGCGCGAGGAGGACCTGCGCGCCTATCCGCGCGACGAGGAGCGAGACGCCAGCCTGGCGGAGGAGGCCGGCGCCGACATCCTCTTCGTGCCGACGGTGGAGGAGCTCTACCCGGCGGGCTTCCAGACCTGGGTCGAAGTGGAGCAGCTCGGCCGCGTGCTCGAGGGCGAGTTTCGCCCCGGCCACTTTCGCGGCGTGGCGACCGTCTGCCTGAAGCTCTTCAACCTCGTCCGCCCCGACCGCGCCTACTTCGGCCAGAAAGATGCGCAGCAGCTCGCGGTCATCAGGAGGATGGTTCGCGACCTCGAACTCGAGCTCGAGCTTCGCGCCGTTCCGACCGTCCGAGACGAAGACGGGCTCGCGCTCTCCTCGCGCAACGTGCTGCTCACGCCGGAGGAGCGAGTCCGTGCCCTGGCCCTCCCCCTCGCGCTCGAGACCCGTGACCCCGAGCGGGCGCGCGCGCAGCTCGCCGGTCTCGATGTCGACTACGTCGAGATCGCCGACTTCGAGCCGCGCGTCCTCGCGGCAGCGGTCCGGATCGGCAGCACCCGCCTGATCGACAACGTCATCCTCGACAAGGAGTCGCCATGAGCACCCGTCCGCCCAGACCCGGCCCGGCCACCCCCGCCCCGGGCAAGCTCGCCCTGCCCGAGCTCAAAGAGATGAAGCGCCGGGGCGACAAGATCGTGATGGTCACCGCCTACGACGCGCCGGGCGCCCGACTCGCGGATGCGGCCGGCATCGACCTGATCCTGGTCGGCGACACGGCCGCGATGGTCGTCCTCGGCCATCAGTCGACCGTGCCGGTGACGATCGAGGAGATGCTCACCCTGACCCGCACCGTGGCCCGGTCTGCCAAGCGACCGCTGATCATCGGCGACCTGCCCTTCGGAAGCTACGAGAGCTCGGACGAGGATGCGGTCCGAAACGCCATTCGCTTCGTCAAGGAGGGCGGCGCCGACGTGGTCAAGCTCGAAGGCGCAGGGCCGTCCCTGGCCCGGGTGCGCGCGATCTCGGGCGCCGGGATCGGAGTGATGGGGCACGTCGGGCTCACGCCCCAGTCAGCGACCGTGCTCGGCGGCTTCAAAGCCCAGGGACGAACGGCGGGCCAAGCACGCCGGCTCTATGAGGACGCCCTGGCGCTCGAGGCGGCCGGCTGCTTCGCGGTCGTGCTCGAAGCCGTCCCCGCGCCAGTCGCCGCCCGGGTCACGGCCGCGCTCTCGGTGCCGACGATCGGAATCGGCGCCGGTGCCGATTGCGACGGCCAGGTGCTCGTCTACCACGACCTGCTCGGTCTCTACGAGGGCCGCGCGCCCCGCTTCGTCAAGCGCTACGCCGACCTGGCGACGGAGATCCGGACGGCGCTCGAGCGCTATGCCGCCGACGTACGCGAGGCACGTTTTCCGGAGGAGAAGCACACCTACTCGATTTCCGACGAGGAGCTCGCCGAATTCGAGGCCGCTCTCGGCGAGGCGGGCGAGGCGGGCTCCCTCTCCCCCGGCAAGCTCGCCTAGCCGAAGAGGCCGAGGCCGAGGTCGACGAAGGCGACGAGCAGGGCAAAGAGCACGACGCTTGCGATGCTCCGTGGCCAGCTCCAACCTCGAAGCGTCCGGATCCCGACCGCGAGCAGGACAAGCGCCCATAGCCCGGCGGCAGCCTCGAGCGAGGTAAAGACCTCCGGGCCGAAGCCCGAGTCAGAGCCGCCGCTTCTGAAGATGTCGCCGCCGTAGAGCGCCAACCGGACCGGCAGCAGGACGAGCGAGAACGCGAGCGGAACCGCGGCCAGCCCGAGGAGATGCCGAGCCTGGCGATAGCTCCCGCCGCTTCCTAGCCACTTCAAGGCCAAATAGAGGAGCGCTCCACCGAGCCAGTAGTTGACAATCGCGACGAGGGCGCCGGCGACGAACAGCCAGACCGGGATCACGATCCCACGCCGCGCCGGATCGTCGGCGAAGGAGGCCGCCTGCGAGCTGACGAGCGTCAGCGCGAGCCCGGCCGCGAAGGCGACCGTCGCGATCGGCTCTTGCCGCTCCTCCGCGGCCTCGCGCGAATCGTCACGAAGTGCGGCGAAGACGGCGCGCGGCGCCTGCGCGACGAGCAACGCTCTCAGCCACCAGGCGCGGCTTTCCTCGACGCGCTCGGTCCCAGCGTGCGTGCCCACGCCGACAGCCTAACGACGGCTTGTTTAAGCGGAAACCGATGCAGTTAGGGCTCAAGTTGCCGCTGGCGCGTGCCGATGGGAGTCGCGGCGAGTTAATCAAATCCAAGGAGATTCAGGTGGCTACCAGGCTTTCACTGCTGCCTCAGCGTGCGCGCAAGCGCGCAAGCTCGACGATGACCAAGATTCTGACGACGGTTGCCTTGATCGGCGCCGCCGCGAGCATCGCCGGGCTGGGCACATACGCGACATTCACCAGCACCACCTCACAGAGTCACGTCATTTCGTCCGGAACGGTCACGATCGCACTCGGTGCGACCGGTGCTTCGACGAACCGGCTCAACATCGGCGCCTCCGGGCTTGCACCCGGCGATACGATCCAGCGGAGCGTCGACCTGATCGACTCGGGCTCCATCAACCTGGCCTCGATCACGCTGACGACGACCGCCTCGCCGAGCTCCCTGCTCGACACGGATACGACGAATGGTCTGCAAATGGTGATCGACAAGTGCTCTGTAGCGTGGACTGAGGCGGGACCGCCCTACACCTACACCTGCGGCGGCACCACCTCGAGCGTCCTGGCCTCACGAGCGGTGATCGGCAGCAACCTGGCGCTCTCGAACCTGAGCTCGACGAGTGCCGGTGCAACCGACCACCTGCGCGTCACGCTGACCCTGCCGAGCGGGGCGGGCAACACGCTCCAGAACCAGTCGTCCACGATCAGCTACGCGTTCACCGGCACGCAGCGCGCTGCCACCAACCAGTAACGGCAGGGCAATGCCGGCTGGAATCTCCAGCGACGGGAGCGCCACTTCGGTGGCGCTCCTCCGCACTACGCAGGGTGGTGTCGAGCTCGGCGTGCGGCTGGCGCTCGTCGTCGCCACGCTCGCGCTCGTCGGCCTGGGACTCCTCCCGCGCACCGGCTGGTACCGACCGGTGACCGTGCTCTCGGGCAGCATGCGGCCCGCCTTTTCGCCGGGCGACATGGTGATCGTGACGCCCGAGCCCCTGCGGAGCGTGCGCGTCGGCCAGGTGATCAGCTACCGGATCCCGATCGGCGACCACCACGTCGAGAGCCACCGCGTGATCGCGATCGTGCACGGCGGCGCACACCCTGTCGTCCGCACGAAAGGAGATGCGAACAGGGCTCCCGATCCCTGGAACGCCAGGCTGCACGGAACGACCGCCTGGCGGGTTCGCGCCGTGCTGCCGAAACTCGGCTGGGTCGTCTTCTGGTTCCGCTCGCCGCTCTTGCACTGGCTGACCCTCTTCCTGGCGCCGCTCCTGCTCGTGCTCTTCGGCGTGGGTCGGATCTGGCGGACGCCCGAGCACACACTGACGGAGACCTCGGATGATGCGGTCGAGCCGACGGCAGCGTAAGCCTTCTTCGCCCCGGCGGCCCCTGTACCTCGGTGCCGCCATCGGGGCAGCCGCGGCCGTCTTCATCTCGACCTCGGTCGCCCTGGCCGCGTTCAGCTCGTCGGTCACGGGCGGCGGGGCGAGCCTGGCGACGAAGCGGATCTTCCCGGGGGTGCGCTCGGCGTGGCCGTGGGACATCCGCGACGCGGCCGCCGGCGGTGCCGAGGTGAACGCCACCGATCCGCTCGCCTACAGTGACTCCGTGCTCGCCACGACGGGCAACTGGACGAGCACCTTCTCGGCCACCCGCTTCGACGACTTCGACTTCAACGCCGGCCTTCCCGGCGGGATTTCGGTCACGAGCGCGATCTTCAACTTCACCTTCGCGAGCAGCCAGGCGAACAAGAACGCCTGCTTCTACATCGAGGTTCGCCGCGCCTCCACCAACACGCTCCTCGGCACGCACGGCAGCTCGGGTACACCCTCGGCCTGCGCCAATGCCGGGGCCCAGGTCGCGGCCACGGTCGACATCTCGGCCGAGGTGACGAGCACGGACATCGCCAACGACCTGCGCATCCGTGTCTACGCCGACCAAAGCAGCAACAAGGCGATCAACATCGACCTGGCGACCGTCACCCTGACGACTCCCTACATGAGCTCGACCGCGCTTGCCCACCGCTGGGACGACGAAGCGACCGGCGCGCCCGCGGTCACGCTCTGGTCGCCCTACGCGGTCGACGGCAGCGCCTACACCTCCGGCCTGTTCGCGACCGCCTTCAGCGCGACCCGCTACCTCAAGTTCACGCCGAACGAGGCAGTCCCGGCCGGCTCGGCGATCTCGAGCGCCGACGTGCAGTTCGCCTACAAGTCCGCCGCCGCGGGCGACCAGACGTGCTGGTACTTCGAGGTCTACAACGGGACGACGCTGATCGGAACCCACGGCAGCTCGGCCTCCCCGGTGTCGTGCAACTCGACGACGAGCTACGTCACGAACAACGTCTCGCTGCCGGAGCTGAGCACCGTCGCGGCGGCCAACAACGTCGTCATCAAGGCCTATCTCGACAACTCGGGCTCGCGGGCGGCGAGCATCGACCTCGTGCAGCTCGACGTCAATTACTACCTGGACTAAGTGACTCGATGACCCGGCGCCGATACCGTCTCGCCACCGCCTCGGCGTGGCTCGGGGCCGCGCTCCTCTCGCTCGGCGTCGCGGCCGCCCCGGCGCGCGGGATCCACCGCGCGACGCACGTTTCGGCGAGGCTCCTCGTCAGCCCCGGCAACGTGCCGCCGGCCAGCGGGATCGCCCCCGGGGACACGATCCAGCGCCCGATCGAGCTGATGCTCCTCGGCCGAGGTCGTCTGGCGAGCGTCTACCTGGAGGTGAGCACGCCGGCCAAGACCGCAATCGATGCGAACCCGCAGCAGGGGCTACAGATCAGGATCGACCGCTGCTCGAAGCGCTGGCGGCAGCAGGGCGCCTCCTATGCCTGCTCGGGCAAGCACTGGCTCGTCCTCTCGACCCGGCCCCTGCTCGGGCGCAGCCGCCTGAAGCGGCTCGGACTCCGGCGCGGCAAGCGCTCGCATCTCCGGCTGCTGCTGACGTTTCCGGCCAGCGCCGGAAACGCGCTCCAGGGGCAGTGTGCGAGCATCGTCTACTCCTTCGTCGGCATCGCCGGGCGCTAACGGCCCGCTCAGGCCGCGGCGGCGTGCGCGAGCAGGATCTCGCGCAGGAAGCGTCCGGTGAACGATTCCTCAACCTCGGCCACCTGCTCCGGCGTGCCGGTCGCGACAATCTCGCCGCCGGCCTCGCCGCCCTCGGGGCCGAGATCGACGAGCCAGTCGGCCTGCTTGATCACGTCCAGGTTGTGCTCGATCACGAGCACGGTGTTGCCAGCGTCGACCAGCCGCTGCAGCACGTCGAGCAACTTCTCGATATCCGCGAAATGCAGGCCAGTCGTCGGCTCGTCCAGGATGTAGAGCGTGCGGCCTGTCGCCACCTTCGAGAGCTCTTTTGCGAGCTTGACGCGCTGGGCCTCGCCGCCGGAGAGCGTCGTCGCGGGCTGGCCGAGCTTGACGTAGTCGAGCCCGACGTCGTGCAGCGTCTGCAGCTTGCGGCGGAGCTTCGGAATCTTGGCGAAGAACGCGAGCGCCTCCTCGACGGACATCGCCAGGACGTCCGAGATCGACTTGCCCTTGAACCGGACCTCGAGCGTCTCGCGGTTGTAGCGGGCCCCTTTGCAGGTCTCGCAGGGAACGTAGACGTCGGGCAGGAAGTGCATCTCGATCTTGATCTGGCCGTCGCCCTTGCAGGTCTCGCAGCGGCCGCCGCGGACGTTGAACGAGAAGCGGCCCGGCTTGTAGCCGCGCACCTTCGCCTCGGGCGTCAGCGAGTAGAGCTCGCGGATCGAGGTGAAGAGGTCGGTGTAGGTGGCCGGGTTCGAGCGCGGCGTCCGCCCGATCGGCGACTGGTCGATGTCGATCACCTTGTCGAAGCATTCGATCCCCTCGCACGAGAGGTGCTCCCCGGGCTTGACCCGCAGCTTGTGCAGCCGGTTCGCGAGCGCCTTGTAGACGATCTCGTTCACGAGGGTCGACTTGCCCGAGCCCGAGACGCCGGTGACGCAGACGAACTTCCCGACCGGAAACTCGACGTCGAGCCCCTTCAGGTTGTGCATCGAGGCGCCCCGGACCCAGAAGGAGCCGAGCTCCTGCGTCCGCCGCTCCGGGACCGCGATCGAGCGCGCGCCGGAGAGGAACTGGCCGGTGATCGACTTCTTGGTTCGCTCGATCTTGCGCGCCGGCCCCTCGGCGACGACGTGGCCGCCGTGCTCGCCTGCTCCCGGCCCCATATCGAGCAGGTGGTCGGACGCGCGCATCATCTGCTCGTCGTGCTCGACCACGAGCACCGTGTTGCCGAGGTCCCGCAGACGCTCGAGCGTCGAGATCAGCTTGCCGTTGTCCCGCTGGTGCAGGCCGATCGAAGGCTCGTCCAGGATGTAGAGGACGCCGACGAGCTGGCTGCCGATCTGGGTCGCCAGGCGCAGGCGCTGGGCCTCTCCGCCCGACAGCGTCGCCGCCGTCCGGTCGAGGTCGAGGTAGCCGACGCCGACGTTATCCAGGAAGGTCAGCCGCTCCCTGATCTCCTTGATCACGCGCGAGCCGATCAGCTGGTCGGTCTCCCCGAGCGCGAGCCCGTCGAGAAACTCGATCGAGCGGGTCACTGACATGCGCGTGAACTCGTGGATGTTCTTGCCGCCCACCGTGACCGCGAGCACCTCGGGCTTCAGCCGGGCGCCCTTGCAGACCGGGCAGGGGCGAAAGCTCATGTACTCCTCGATCCGCTCCCGCTGCTGGCTCGAGTCGGTGTCGCGGTAGCGCCGCTCCAGGCTGGGCACGAGACCCTCGAAGGCCATCGTGTAGGCGCGCCGGCGCCCCATCCGGTTGCGGTAGGAGACGTAGATCCGGTCGCCGTCGGTCCCGTACAGGAAGAGGTTCTGCTGCTCCTCGCTCAGGTCCTGCCAGGGCTCTTCGAGGTCGATCTCGTAGCGGTCGGCGATCGCCTGGATCACGGACTCGTAGAAGCCCGAGTTGCCGAGCGACCACGGCACGAGCGCGCCCTCGCCGATCGAGAGTGTCGGATCCGGGATCAGGAGATCGGGATCGATCTCCTGCTGGGCCCCGAGGCCGGTGCAGCGCGGGCAGGCTCCGTGCGGCGAGTTGAAGGAGAAGATGCGCGGCTGCAGCTCGGGGAGCGAGACGCCGTGCTCGGGGCAGGCGAAGTTCTCGGAGAAGGTGGTCGACTCGCCGTCGACGACGTCGATCACGACGAGCCCCTCCGCGAGCTGGGCGGCGGTCTCGACCGACTGCGCGAGCCGGGTACGCAGGTCGGGCTTCTGCACGAGCCGGTCGACGACGACCTCGATCGTGTGCTTGTACTTCTTGTCGAGCTCGGGAATGCCCTCCTCGAGCAGGTACTGCTGTCCGTCGACCTTGACGCGGCTGAAACCCTCGGTCTGCAGGTGCTCGAAGACGTCCTTGTACTCGCCCTTGCGGTCCCGGACGACCGGGGCGTTGACGGTGAACCGTGTTCCCTGCTCGAGCTGCAGGATCTGGTCGACGATCGAGTCGAGGCTCTGGCCGGCGATCGGCCGCCCGCAGATCGGGCAGTGGGGCTTGCCGATCCGCGCGTAGAGCAGGCGCAGGTAGTCGTAGATCTCGGTGACGGTGCCGACCGTGGAACGCGGGTTGCGCGAGGTCGTCTTCTGGTCGATCGAGATCGCGGGCGAGAGCCCGTCGATCGAATCGACGTCCGGCTTCTCCATCATCTGCAGGAACTGGCGCGCGTAGGCGCTCAGCGATTCCACGTAGCGGCGCTGTCCCTCCGCGTAGATCGTGTCGAAGGCCAGGCTCGACTTGCCGGACCCGGATAGACCGGTGATACAGATCAGCCCATTTCGCGGCAGCCTGACGGTGATGTCCTTCAGGTTGTGCTCACGGGCGCCGTGGACGACGAGCTCGTCGGCAGCAGCCATCAGCAGTCCAGTCTAGCCGCGCTTGCCTAGACGAACAAGTGTTCGCTTGGGCGCGGCGGACGCCGCCTTGAGGGCAGCCTCGGCCGCTCAGGCACGCGCGCGCGCCGATCAGGGGCAGAGGCTCTCGACCAGCCCGTACACGCTCCGCGGCTGCGGGACGTAGGTGATCTCGAGCGGACCGGCGATCACCGTGCCGTAGCCGAGCAGCCGCCCGGCCAGCCCCTGGTCGATCTCGACCGTGCCGATCCGCTCGAGCGAAACGGCGGCCGTCCGGCGCCTGAGCGTCCCCTGCACGACGGCGAGTGAGTCCGCGGTGACGATCACGTGGGTTCTCTCCCACGTCCAGACCCGCCGCAGCGCGAGCAGGGCCGCCAGTCCGACCAGGCCGGCCCCGGCGAGCGGCAGCGGCCAGGTCTGGGTGACGAGGAAGCCGCCGAGCAGAGCGAGCAGGAGCGCGCGTGCGAGCGCCGGGAGCAAGACGATGCCGTGCCGCCGCTCGTCGAGATAGATGCGCTCGCGCCGGTCAGTTGGCACCTGGGCGCCTTCGCCACCTGGAGCCTGTTCCCTCCGCTTCGCGTTTGCCATCCACCGGCGCGGCGACAATGCAACTGTGCCCGGAACTGCACGCAGGGCTGCGGTTTCCACCCTCGTCGTACTGGGGATCCTCGTCCTCGCAGTCTCGCTCTGGAAGCTGCGGGTGCTGCTCTCGCTCTTTTTCCTCGGCCTGGTGATCGCGGCCGCGATGCGGCCCGGGATCAACTGGCTGCGCCAGCGCGGGGTGCCGCGAAGCATCGGGCTCGTGCTCCACTACCTGGCGCTCCTCGGTCTGATCGCGCTGTTTCTCTGGTTCGTCGTCCCCCGCGCGGTCAGCCAGATCGGGAAGGCACTCGGCAACGTGCCGACCTCGAGCAGCGATCTGAACCGCGCCGCCAAGCACTCGACCGGAATCAAGCACACGATCCTCGTCGCGCTGCAAAAGCGGTTCAAGAAGCTGCCGCCGGCCGGCTCGCTGCTGCACGCCTCCGTGACAGTCACGAAGACCGCGTTCGAGGCCTTAATCGGGATCTTCTTCACCTTCGCCGTCGCGGCCTACTGGATCTTCGAGCGGGAGCGGGCGATGCGTGTGCTCTTATCCCTGATCTCGCGTGACCACCGCCGCGTGGTGCGCGATACGTGGGATCTGATCGACGCCAAGCTCGGGGCGTTCGTGCGCGGGCAGCTGCTCCTGATCGTCTTCGTTGCGGTGGTGCTCTCGCTCGCCTTCTGGGCGATCGGCGAGCCGTTCTGGCTCCTGCTGGGAATGTTCGCCGGCCTGGTCGAGATCGTGCCGGTCGTCGGACCGCTCGCGGCGGGCGTGATCGCGATCGGGGTGGGTTTGACGGCCTCCTGGCAGGTCGCACTCGGCGCGGGCCTCGCCGTGCTCGGCGTCCGGATGCTCGAGGACTACATCGTCGTCCCGCGCGTGCTCGGGCATGCGGTCGGTTTGTCGCCGCTCGTCGTCTTGATCTCGGTGACGGCGATCGGCTTGCTGCTCGGAGGCGTCTACGTGCTGCTGGCCGTTCCGATCGCGGCGGTCGCGGTCACGCTCGTCGACGTGATCGTGCGGAACAAGGACCCCGCCAAGGAAGACATCCCGACCGTCTTGTTCCCGGCGCAGGATGCGGAAGGCTAGGCCTTGCGCCAGCGCCCGAAGACGAGGCCGCCGAGCGTGAAGCCGAGGCCGAAGGTGCCGATCCCGAAGGCGCCCACGGCGGCGGCCTTGCGCAGCGTCGAGAGACGTTGCCAGCGGCCGAGCGCTTCCTGCTCCTCGACCGTCAGCGGCTCGCCACGCCGCTGCTTGCGGACGGCTCCTCCGGCCCGCAAACCCAGATAGAGATCGTCGAAGATCTCGGTCGATTCGTCAGGCACGTAACTCAGTGTACTAGCCTCTTTCGCCGGTGCCAGCCCGGCTCCTCCACCTCTCCGACCTCCATGTCGGCACCGTCGAGGAGCCGGAAGTCGACCGCGCGCTCGACGCCCTGATCGAGCGTACGAGCCCGGAATTGATCGTGGCGAGCGGCGACCTGACCCACCACGGACGACCGCTCGAGCACGACCGCGCGGCCGCCCTGCTCAAGCGCTTCGGGCGGCCCCTGCTCGTGATTCCCGGCAACCACGACATCCCGCATACGTTCCCGGCCCGGTTCACGCGACCGTTTCGCGAGTTCGAGCGGCACTGGGAGACGACGGAACCGGTCCACCGCTCGGAGTCGCTCTTCGTCGTCGGCCTGAACTCGGTTCGGCCCTGGCGCCACCAGTCCGGCGGCGTGCGCTCGCCGCAGCTTGCCCGCGCGGCGGAGCTGCTCCGCCAGGCCCCCGCCACGGCCCTGCGCGTCGTGGCGCTGCATCACCACCTGATCGGCGCGCCGTGGCGCTCGCGCAAGAAGCCGGTCGCCCGGCGCAGCCACGTGCTCGCGTCGCTCGTCGACGCGGGCGCGGAGCTGATCCTGGCGGGCCACATCCACCAGGCGGCCGTCGCCGAGCGGCACGAGTTCGAATTCGCGCCCGGCAGCCTGCGCGGAGCGACGGTCTCGGTCGCTCCGGGACTCGGCCAGCCACGCCCGAACCGCCGCGGCGAGGCCCGCGGCCTCCATCTCTACGAAACCCGCGAGCGGGAGCTGACCGTCCGGACGTACGTCTGGCGCGAGCGAGACTGGGGGCTGACGGCGGTGCGCAGGTTTCCGAGGGGACGCGAGCCCCTGCAGACGGAGCCGGCGCGCGTGCGAGGCTGAGGAGCCGGCGAGGTCCGCTGGCGCGTGGGTTTAAGGCCGGTGCGGCGGCTGCCTCGCACCTGGGCCCCAGACGGGGCGGTGCTGGACGAACCTCCGGTAGGCGATCACCAGCAGGACCGCGCCGAGGAAGGCGAAGAAGAAGCTGACGCCGGTGCCGAAGAAGATGCGCGCGATCAAGCCGCCGAGCACCGAGCCACCGAGCCCGATCGCAATCGTCATCCAGATCGGCATCGGGTCCGGGCCAGGGACCGCGAGCCGCGCGAGCGCCCCGACCACCAGCCCCCAGAGCAGGATGAAGAGGATGAACGCGAGGGTCACGACTCGGCTCGCACCGCTTGTGGGGCAGGCTCGGCGGCGGCGAGCAGCTCACGGCGGAGCTCCTTGATCTCATCCCGCAGCTTCGCGGCGTACTCGAAGCGGAGCTCGTCGGCGGCGACGAACATCTCCTCCTCCAGAGTGACGACGAGCTTCTCGAGCTCGGCGCGGTCCATCCCCTCCACCTTCGACGCACCACGGCGGCGGCGCGTGGGCACGTGCGGCGCCTC
>DASUWJ010000028.1:0-7911 GCA_036378475.1 Gaiellaceae bacterium | reverse complement strand
CCGCTCCGGGCAGCGTCTCGAGGTTGTAGCCGCCCTCCAGGAGCGCGGCAACTCTCGGCGCCAGGGCCGAGGCGCGGCGGGCGAGCGAGCGAAAGCCGGCGACGCTCAGCAGCATGCTCGCCAGCGGATCGTCTCGGTGGGCATCGAATCCCGCGGAGACGAGCAGCAGCTCCGGTTGGAAGCGCCGGATCGCCGGCTCGACGGTCTCCTCGAAGGCCCGCTCGTAGTCGGCGTCTCCCGATCCGGCTGGGAGGCAGACGTTGACGGTCGTCTCGTTGCCGACGCCGGGGCCGCCCGTTCCGGGGTAGAGCGGCCATTCGTGTAGCGAGACGTAGAGAACCGAGGGGTCATCCCAGAAGATCGACTCCGTTCCGTTGCCGTGGTGGACATCCCAGTCCAGGATCGCGACCCGCTCGAGGCCGTGTTCGTACTGGGCGTGCCGTGCCGCGACGGCGACGTTGTTGAAGAAGCAGAAGCCCATCGCTCGCTCGGGAAGCGCGTGGTGTCCGGGCGGCCGCACGAGCGCGAACCCGTCCTCCTCAGCGGCGGCGAGCGCTCCGCCGGCCGCGAGCAGTGCCGCCTCGAACGTCGTCTCGGAGGCGAACGTGTCGCCGTCCAGCCAGGTCGGGCTGGCCAGCGAACGCACCCGCTCGATGTGCTCGGCGCTGTGACAGCGAAGGAGTGCCTCGAGCGGCGCCGGCGCGACCTCGCGAATCGCGACGGTCTCGAGCAGGACCGACAGCCGCTCAGGCGACTCCGGGTGCTCGCCGGGCGCCGGATGCAGGCGCGCGAAGGCGGGATGGCTCAGGACGTCGATCGGCGGACGGCCTCGGCGAGCTCGTCGAGTGAGGCGCCGGCCTGGGCGCGCCCGACGAGGTAGCAAAGAAGCGGCGCATTCGTCCGCTCGCCGCTCTCGTGCGCCGCGACGCGAGCCAGCTCAAGCAGTGCTGCGGCATCCTCGTCAGCAAGCTCGAGCTCGGCGGCGCTCAAGCCGCTCGCCTGCGCGAGCGCATCCCGCGCCTGGCCCAGCCACTCGTCCACGGGCTCGATGCTACTGCCGCGCCGCGACCCGGTCGGCGACCTGGTTCATGCCCCAGCGCCGCAGGAGGGAGGACGCCTCCGCCCAGGCAGGTGCCTGGTCACCGAGGGGAGGGAGAGGGGCGGAGGCGTCTAGCGACGCGATTCGCCGGAAGAGCCGGAGCTCCTTCGCCTGGGGTGCAAAGCGCCCGGCCGCCAGCGCTTCCTCGAGGCCGACGTACTGGCGCAGTAGCTCGGCCGCCTTCTTCGGCCCGACTCCGGGTGCGCCCGGAAGGCGGTCGGACGGATCGCCGCGGAGAGCGATAAAGTCGACCACCTGCTCCGGTGAAACGCCATAGCGCTCGCGCACCTCCACGGGGCCGATCCGGGTCAGCTCGCTGACGCCGCGCACGGGCTGCAGGATCGTCGTCTTGTCGCTCGCGAGCTGGAAGCTGTCTCGGTCCGAGGTCGCGACGACGACGAAGCCACCGCGCTTTTCCTCCGCCGCGACCGCGGCGGCGAGGAAGTCGTCCGCCTCGTAGCCTGGGGCCTTCGCGCAGGCGAAGCCGAACGCCTGCACGAGCTCCGGCAGCAACGCCAGCTGCTCCACGAGCGCGTCGTCGAAGTGGCGGTCGCCCTGGTAGGCGGCGAAGGCCTGATGGCGATAGGTGGGCATCTCGAGGGTGTCCCAGCCAACCACGATCGCGCGCGGCTGCTCGTCGTCCCAGAGCCGAAGCAGGAAGTTGGTGAAGCCGACGATCGCACCCGACGGCTTGCCGTCGGCGCGGCGGATCGTCTTCGGCATCGCGTGGTAGGCGCGATGGGCGAGCGAGTCGCCGTCGATCGCGAGCAGCGGCCGGCTCATAAGGAGGCCTCGAGCCGGTCGATCGCGGTCATCAGGCGCTCGGTTGCCTCGCGAGCCGCGCGCTTCACCTCGGCCCCGCGCAGGTCGTCGAGCGGCACCGGCGGGCCGAAGGCAACCCGTAGTGGCCCGAGCCGCGAGAGCCGGTCGGTCCCCTTGATCGCCGCCGGAACGAGGGGGGCGCCCGCAGCGAGCGCGATCCGGGCCGCGCCGGTATGCGCCCTCGCCTGGTGTTTTTTGCGCAGCCCTTTCCGTCGGCGGGTGCCTTCGGGGAACATGACCACGATCTCCCCCTCGCGCACGAGCTCGGAAGCGGTCTGGATCGCCTCGAGGTCTCCCCGGCCGCGGTGGACGGGGAAGGCGCCGCCGCCGGTGATGACCGGCCCGAGAATCGGGTTGAAGAGCTCGCTCTTCGCCATGAACCGAAGCTGGCGGCGCGGAAAGAGCGGCAGTGCGAGCGGCCAAGGGTCGAAGTTCGAGGTGTGGTTGGCGCCGAGCACGAAGCCGCCGGGCGGCAAATTCTCCTGGCCGCGCGCGCGCAGCCGGAAGGGACCGCGCACGAGTGGCCAGCTGAGCGCGGCGATCACCAGGTAGAGGGGCTTCGGCACGAGCGCCGAATCGTTCCACTTTCGCCCCCTTTAGGGGCGGTTTCGCCGCCTAGGATCGAGCACCGGCACCGTGAGGACCCTTCGCTAGTGTGTCTCCCGTGAAGACATTAGTCGTTGCCGAAAAGCCATCCGTCGCCCGCGATCTCGCGGACGCACTGCCCGGATCGTTCACCAACGAGGACGCGTTTTACGAGGGGCCCGAGCACGTCGTCACCTTCGCCGTCGGCCACCTGGTCCAGCTCGTCGACCCCGAGGCCTACGACGAGAAACTGAAGAAATGGCGGATGGCCGACCTGCCGATCGTGCCGGAGCAGTTCAAGCTCGAGGCGCGGGACGCCAAGGCCAAGAAGCAGCTGAAGGCGATCCACACGTTGATGAAGCGCGAGGACATCGACCGGATCATCAACGCCTGCGACGCCGGCCGCGAGGGGGAGCTGATCTTCGCCTACATCTACGAGACGGCCGGCATCGACAAGCCGGTGGAGCGGCTATGGATCAACTCGATGACGAAACAGGCGATCCGCGAGGGCTTCGAGCGGCTCCGTCCCGGTGAGGAGCTGCAGGCGCTCGAGGCTGCCGCGCGCTCTCGGAGCGAGGCCGACTGGCTCGTCGGCATGAACGCGACCCGCGCCGCGACGATCCGCGGCCGCGCCTGGGTTGGCGGCGTCGTCTCGCTCGGGCGGGTCCAGACCCCGACCCTGGCGATGATGGTGCAGCGCGAGCGCGAGATCCAAGCGTTCACCCCCGAGCCCTACCGGCTCGTCCGGGCCCGGTTCGAGCCGCGCTACGAAGGCCTCTGGTTCGAGGGCGAAGAGACGAGGATCTTCGCTGACCTCGCACGAGCCGAGCGGATCGTCAGCGAGGTGACGGGCAAGGACGGCACGATCGAGAAGCTGGAGCAGAAGGAGCAGTCGGAGCGTCCGCCGCTCCTCTACGACCTGACCTCGCTCCAGCGCGACGCCAACCGCCGCTTCGGCTTCTCTGCCCGGCGAACCCTGCAGGCAGCGCAGTCGCTGTACGAGGACAAGAAGGCGATCACCTATCCGCGCACGAGCTCCCGCTACCTCTCCGGCGACATGGTGCCGCTGCTCAAGCCGACCGCCGGGACACTCGAGCCGATCGGCGAATACGCCGCCGCCGCTCGCTACGTGATCGGGCTCGATCAGTTGCCGCTCCAGCGCGTCGTCAACGACGCCCGGGTCGACGATCACCACGCGATCATTCCCACGGACGTCGAGCACGACGTCGAGCGTTTCTCACCCGACGAGCGCCGGGTCTTCGATCTGGTCTCGCGTCGCTTCCTGGCGGTGTTTCACCCGGCCGCCCGCTACCGGCGCACCGAGGTCGTGACGCTCGTCGAGCAGGAGCGCTTCCGCACGCGGGGCAAGATCACGCTCGAGCCGGGCTGGCGCGGCGTCTACGGACTCGAGTCGGATCTCGACAAGCAGAGCGGCCAGGCAAGCGACGAGGACGCGGGCGACGAGAGCACCGAGCTGCCGAGGCTCGAGCAGGGCCAGACGGTGCGCTGCGTCGCCGCGGAGTTCGAGGACAAGCAGACGAAGCCGCCGCCGCGCTACAGCGAGGCGACGCTCCTCTCGGCGATGGAGACCGCCGGCAAGCGGATCGACGACGAGGAGCTGCGCGAGGCGATGAAAGACAGCGGCCTCGGCACGCCGGCGACCCGCGCGGAGACGATCGAAACGCTGATCCGGCGCGAGTACATCGAGCGGGCCGGCAAGGAGCTGCAGCCGACGCCGAAGGGCCTGCAGGTGATCACGATGCTCGAGGAGCACCCGCTCACCTCACCCGAGCTGAC
Organism: Gaiellaceae bacterium; assembly: GCA_036378475.1. Lineage (GTDB taxonomy): Bacteria > Actinomycetota > Thermoleophilia > Gaiellales > Gaiellaceae > 13-2-20CM-68-14. The sequence continues at coordinate 3,608 of DASUWJ010000028.1, read as the reverse complement.
CGGAGACTGGGAAAAGCGGCTCTCGGACATCGAGCACGGAAACGGTGACCGCAAGGACTTCATCAAGGGCATCGTCGACCTGACGACGCAGACCGTCGAGCAGATCGCCGCCCTCGACAAAGAGAAGCTCCGCCCCGAGCGGGTGGAGCTCGGCCCGTGCCCGCGCTGCGGCGCCGAGACCGGCGAGATCATCAGGGAAAACTCGAGGGCCTACGGCTGCACGAGCTGGAAGAGCCGCGAGGAGGCCGGCTGCGGCTACGTGATCTGGAAACGGGTCGCGGGCCGAACGATTACCCCCGAGCTCGCGCGCCAGCTGATCGAGAACGGCCGTACGAACGACGTCCTCTCGGGCTTCCGTTCCAAGGCCGGCAAACCTTTCCGCGCGAGGCTCGTCTTGAACGGAGAGGGGAAAGTCGAGTTCGACTTTCCGGCACGTGCGCAAACCAAAGAGGCCGCGGTGGCGGAATAACACGAAGCCGGGTCGCGTTTGAGACGACGAGCCCGGCTCGGGTGACGGTTCACCCTGGTCGGTCGAGGAGATTCCCCTTACAGTGCGAAAGGTTCCACCAGCCGCAACACCTAGAGAAGCAGAGGAGACATTGACGCAGAACCAGATGCACGAGTTGCTCGAGTCCGAGCATGCCCGCACCTTTGTGGAGGGCGCCGAGGAGCGCGGCTTCGTCGAGCCGGCGGAGATCGAGGCCTTCGCGCTGGAGCACGACCTCGGCGAGGAGGATGCCGAGCAGTTCCAGCGTGAGCTCGAGGCGATCGGCCTCGAGATTCGCCACCCGGTCGAGGAGCCGGATCCCAAGACCGCCAAGGACGAGGAGAAGCCGCCGGAACCGCAGCCGCACGTCCTCGTCGGCTCGGCCGACAGCCTGCAGCTCTTCCTCGCGGACATCGGCCGTCACAAGCTGCTGACGGCAGCCGAGGAGGTCACGCTCGCGAAGGCGATCGAGCGCGGCGACCTGGTCGCGAAGCGGCGCATGATCGAGTCCAACCTCCGCCTCGTCGTCTCGATCGCGAAGGGCTACCGGGGTCTCGGTGTGCCCTTCCTCGACCTGATCCAGGAAGGGACGCTCGGTTTGAACCGGGCCGTCGAGAAGTTCGACTGGCGGCGCGGCTACAAGTTCTCGACCTACGCGACGTGGTGGATCCGCCAGTCGGTGCAGCGAGCCGTGGCCAACCACGCCCGGACGATTCGCGTCCCGGTGCACGTCGTCGAGCGCCAGCAGAAGCTCGGGCGCGCCGCTCGCCGACTCGAGGTCGAGCTCGGCCGCGAGGCGACCAAGCAGGAACTCGCCGAGGCGACCGGCCTGCCGCTGCAGCACGTCGACGAGGCACTCGGGGCAGCCCAGGCCTCTGTCTCCTTGAACCAGACGGTGGGTGCCGACGACGAGGGCGAGCTGGGGGATCTCTTCGCCGACCGCGAGGCTCCGGATCCCTTCGACGAGGCCGAGGAGTCGCTGCGAAAGCAAGGAGTCCGGCGGGCGCTCGATGCCCTGCCGGAGCGGGAGCGGCGGATCCTCGAGCTTCGCTTTGGCTTCGAGGGCGAGCCCTGGACGCTCGAGGCGATCGGCCACGAGCTCGATCTCACCCGCGAGCGGGTGCGCCAGCTCGAGAGCCAGGCTCTCGCCAGGCTCGCCGCGCTCCGGGACCTGCAGACGGTCGCGGCCTAGAGACCTCAAACCCTCGGGGTCGCCGAGACAGCGAGCCGGCGGCCGGTTCGTAAAACGAGCCCGCTCCTCCTTACAAATCACTAACCAAGCGGGTACCGTCCCGTCAGATTGGTAACAAGGTGGTGTCTCCTGCGAAGATAGGCGCGCAGGATTCGTTCCCGTTCGGGTCCATCATTGGGGAGGTACTGGATGAGAAGTAAGGCAGGGTGGATCCGGCTGCTGAGCGTGCTCGCGCTCGCGGCCGGGTTGGCACTCCTGACAGCCGCCTACGGTGCGAGCGCAAACCGCCCGCAGAGCTCGACGGCCCACACGAAGTCGCTGGGCACCTTCCGGGCGGTGATCGACACGATCGACTACCTCGATACCTCGCAGGCCTACACGGCGCAGAGTCTCTGGGCGCTCTGGACCGTCTACGAGACGCTCGTCACCTACAGGCACGTCGCCGGACCGGCCGGGTACCGCGTCGTCCCAGGCCTGGCCTCGTTGCCCAAGATCTCCGGCAACGGTCGGGTCTATACGCTGACGCTCCGGAAGGGCCTCAGATACTCGAACGGCAGAGCCGTCAGGGCCGCCGACTTCAAGTGCACGATGAAGCGCGACTTCATCACCGCCTCACCAGGGGTCGGCTTCTACGACTCGATCGTCGGGGCGAAGGCCTTCGAGGCCAATCCGACGCCCGGTGGGGACATCCCGGGAATCAAGATCCGCGGCCGAACGATCAGGATCACGCTGGTTGCGCCCCGCGGGGACTTCCTGACGATCCTCGCCGAGCCCTTCGCGGCGCTGCTTCCCTGCGGGACCGCGAACCAGGACCTGTCGGCGAGCCCGCCACCGGCGACCGGCCCCTACATGATCGCCCCCGGGGCCGACAAGAACCGGGGCTTCACGCTCGTGCGGAACAGGTTCTTCAAGCCGACCAAGTACATCCCGCGCGGGAATGCGAACCGGGTCGTGGTCACGATCGTCGGCGACGCGACCGCCGCCGTCCAGCGGGTTTTGAACGGCCAGGCCGACTATACGAACGCCGCGATTCCGCCCGAGCGGCTCGGCTCGGTCGCCCTGCGCGGCCAGCTTCGCCTCCGGAAATCTGCGAACACGTACTACTTCTGGATGAACACCCGCGTGTACCCCTTCAACAAGCTGAAGGTGCGCCAGGCGGTCAACATGGCGATCGACCGGGGCGCGCTCGTGAAGGCGGTCTGGGGCGGTCTCGGCGTCCCGACCCAGAACGTCCTGCCGCCGACGTATCCGTCGTACCGCCCGCTGACGCTCTACAAGCACGACGTCGCCAAGGCCCGCCAGCTCGTCAGGCAGGCCGGCGCTGCGGGTGCCGCGGTGACCGTCTGGGGGCGCCAGGTCTCCGACTCCGAGCAGTCGACGACGCTCTACGCGAGCTACCTGAACGCGATCGGGCTGAAGACGACGCTCAAGTTCCTGCCCCGGTCGACGTACTACACCGTGATCGGGAACATCAACACGAGGGCGCAGACCGGCTGGGCGCGGTGGCTCGAGGACTACCCGCACCCGCTCGACTGGTTCGACGTGCTCCTGAACGGCGACAACATCGTCCAGGAGAACAACAACAACTTCGCCTACTACTCGAATCCCACGACGAACCGGCTGATCGACGGACTGAAGAAGGCCCCGGCCCTGACGCCGGCCGTGAACAACCGCTGGGCCGCCGTCGAGAAGCTGATCATGCAGCAGGCTCCGTGGGCACCGTGGTCGAACCGCGTGTTCCCGGAGTTCTTCAGCGACAAGATCGGCTGCATCAGCATCCAGCGGCTCTACGGCGTCGACTTCATGCGCCTCTGCAGGAGGTAGGTGCAAGACTGACCTTTTGAGCAACGAGCGAGGGCGCCCGAGAGGGCGCCCTCGTCTTTGCAGGCGTTTTAGACTGCTCGACACCGAGGATGGCCGAGCCGGCAA
>DASUWJ010000027.1:0-11634 GCA_036378475.1 Gaiellaceae bacterium | reverse complement strand
TTCGCCTACCCGACGAGCGGCCACCGCGCCCGAGCGCTCTCCGGCTACCTGCGCTGGTACAACCGACACCGTCCGCACAGCTCGCTCGGCGGCCGACCGCCGATCAGCCGCGTCTCACAGGTCTGTGGGTCCCACAACTAGTCCGACCCTCGCTCAGGACCCCGCCATCGGGCAGCTCGGCTCCTATCCCCTGCGGGCGAGGCGCGGAGTGACTGACACCGACTCGATTTGTCGGCTTACCGATGGCCGCGACGAGAAACTCCCGCGATCAGCCCGCCAGCCGGCGCCAGCCAAATTCCCCAAAAGGAGGCACATCGAAATACGATCTTTCGCCGATAGTGGAGTCAGGGAGTGCCGCGTCGCATCGCCGCTCCCAGACCGAACGCCGGGGACGGTCTCGCCGTAGAGGCCGTCCTCACCCTTGCGGGCGCGCGAGAGGCGAGGCGGATCGGAGTACGGCAATGAGTCGTCCGCCGGGTGGTGCGGGCGGGACCATCTTCTCGCTGCAGTTAGTTTCACCCGACCGCCGCAAGCGTGTACCCACGTCTGTACCCGCTGCGAGTGATCGATCAGTGCGACTACCGGGCGGTGGCCGAGGACTCTGTTGCTCGGGAGACGTTGGCATTACGCGGTAAGTCTTGGCTCGAATGCCTGCACCGGAGCGCAGGCCTTAAACCACGCAACGCCATCGGCGAGCGGTACGCGCAGCACGGTCGCCCATGCCCGCTCGTGCGTAGTCTCGATCGGGGCGACCGGTTGGACGTGCTGGCGAATCCAACCCTCGGCGGCGGCAGGGTCCACGCTACGGAGCCCTGCAGACCGGCACCTATTCGCCTCAAATCGTCTTGATGAAGTGGTTCGCCCGATACGGCGCGATCGCCTCGCGAACGAGGCAGAGTTTCGCAAGATCGTGACACTCGATCGCGGGGTCGTAGCCACAGAACCGTTCACCGGTTTCGGAGGCTCGTGCTGGGGCAGACCGCAAGCAGTCCGGACGAACGAAAGGAGGCGGCGATGACTGCACTGGAAGAGAAGCTCGTCGAGTACATCGACGACGCGTACGCAATGGAGCAGAACGTCTTGCGCATGCTTGACGGGTTGATCGGGACGACCAAGGATCCGCAGATGAAGCGGGCGCTCGAGCGGCATAAGAAGGAAACCGAGCGGCAGGCCGGGCGACTCGAGGAACGGCTCCGCGAGCACGGTTCATCGCCGTCGATGGCAAAGGAAGCCGGCGGCGTGATGGCGGCCTTGATGAAGAGCGTCCTCGATGTGGCTCGCGGCGATAACTCGGGTCGTAACGCTCGCGACGGCTTCGCGACCGAACACATGGAAATCGCTAGCTACCAGATGCTCGAGCGCGTCGCGAAGAAGGCCGGCGACAGCAAGACGGCAGCTGTCGCCCGGCAGAACCGGGAAGAAGAAGAAGAAGAAGAAGAAGAAGAAGAAGCGATGGCCCGCAGCATCGGCTCCAAGTGGAACAAGATCGTCGATCTCTCCCTCAAGGAAGAAGGTGTGCGGATGAGCTAACCCAACCACCGCGGCCGTTTACTCCACCACCGCAGGAGGCGATGCTGTGTGGGGTAAACGGACAGCGTTTGTCGCCGTGCCGAACGCGGATGATCGTCGTATTGCTACGAAGAGACAAGCCGGGAAATCACAGGCCCCACCTCGTCCATCCCAGGCTCTCAGCGGGTGGACGCGTGGTGGTTGGCACGACATCGAAACCGCCGCAGAGCCGGATCACCAGTGCCCGTGTAAGAACGCGCTCGCGCGGCAAGTCCCGGACGGCAAACCCACGCCGTCCAGCACGAGAGGAGCGGGAAGCGATGTTCCGACGAAACAAGACAGCGAAACTCAGGGAGAAGGCACTCAATGCGTCGGAGCTGGCGCTGCAGCTTGCCCAGGACCAGAAGTTTCGCAAGCGGTTGCTCTCTGCGATCGCCCACAGTTCGGAAGCGCGTCGGCGCGCCCGGGGCCGGGGGAGGCTCACAAATACCGCAAGACGATTCGCCGCCGACCAGGCGCTCCAAGCGGAACTCCGGCGCGCACGGAACGATCTCCAGCAGGCATACGCACGGCTCGACGCCAAGAGAGGCAGGGATCGGCTCCGCAGGATTACCCTGCTCGCTGGGCTCGCCTCACTCGCGGCTATACCCCAGCTACGGGCGCGCGTTTCCGGGCTGATCGCAAATGCCCCGAAAGACGGCCAGCAACTCCACGAGCTTGCACGCCGGATCCGCTCCCGGCCACCTGGCAACGGCCAGGCACGCCCACGGCAGCTTGAGGATTTGACAAAGGAGGAGCTCTACGCACGTGCGCAGGAAGCGGATATACCCGGCCGCTCGGAGATGTCCAAGGAAGAACTCGTCGCCGCTTTGCGCGCGAAAAGCTGACCCGCCCTGGCTCGCCTTCACCTGATGCCTCATTGTGGGCGCGCGCGCCTCGTTCTCCCAACGCGCGGCGCGAGACGTTCGTAAGCGGTCCGCTCGGCCCTCAGCTCGCCTGGGGCGACGCCGATCGAGGCTGAGCCGACTAGGACTCGGCTCGCCGATCCGGCGCCGGAGAGGAGACGGATGGCCTTGCTTTTCGAGCCCGAAGGGTCGACGGCAAGCCGGCCGAGCCGCCCACGCTGGACAGCGGAGTTCTGAACTGGCGCGCCGGCGACTTGATCCCGCTCGGCGCTCATCGCGCCTTGCGCGTCGTGCGGAAGTACAGCAGCTCCGATGTAAAGCCGCCTCACATCTGATCATCGCCCAGACGGCCCACACTGGCGACCGGGCGACGATCTCGAGCGTCAGGCCAATAAACCGCTAACCAAAGCCAAGAATGAACTTGGCATCGTCGGACATCTTCTCCGGCGACCAGGGCGGATCCCAGGTCAGCTCGACCTCGACGTCGTCCACCTCGGGCAGCGCGCGCACGATCTGGTCGACGTTCTCCTGGATCATCGGCCCGACCGGACAGCCCATCGAAGTCAGCGTGTGGATCACCTTGACGCGGGGGCCCGCGACCTCGACGTCGTAGACGAGACCGAGCTCGACGATGTCCATCCCGAGCTCCGGGTCCTCCACGGCGCGCAACGCCTCGAAGACTTCGTCTTTCGTCGGCATCGCGCTCAAGCCTAGCCCAGCAGGCGCACCTCCTCGCGCCGCTCGCGCGCAAAGAAGTGGATCCCGTCCACGAAGCGCACCCAGTTGCAGCGGGTGCACATCACGAGTGAATGCGTGCGCGCCGAATCCGCGAGAAAGCGAACTCCACGCAGCAGGTCGCCGTTCGAGACTCCCGTTGCGACCACGATCACCTCCCCGGGGGCCAAGTCGTCGATCGCGAAGATCCGCTCGACGTCGGCGATCCCGAACTCACGTGCCTCCTCGATCTCGGCGCGGGTCGTCGGCCAGAGCTGCGCCTGGAGCTCGCCGCCGAGGCAGCGCAAGGCGGCGGCCGCCATCACCGCCTGCCTCGTTCCCCCGATCCCGATCGCGAGGTGGTCGTTTGTGCCACGAATCGCCGCGGAGATCGAGGCGGTGACGTCGCCGTCCTGGATCAGCTTGATCCTGGCTCCGGCCGCGCGGATCTCCTCGATCAGGTCGTGATGACGCGGGCGGTCGAGGACGATCGTCGTGACGTCGTTGACGGAGCGCCCGAAGGCCGCCGCGATCGCCTGGATGTTCTCGGCAACGGGCCGCCTGAGGTCGATCGCACCCCGGGCTTTCGGACCGACCGCCATCTTGCGCATGTACATGTCGGGCAGCGTCTGGAGGGAGCCCGGGTCGCCCACTGCGACCATCGACATCGCACCCGGCCCCCCGCGCGCGACGACGCCGCGGCCCTCGAGCGGATCGAGGGCGAGGTCGACGGGCTCTCCGCCGGATCCGATTCGGTCCCCCCGCGCCAGCCCCTCGTCCTCCGCCCCGGCCCCGATCACGACCCGGCCGTCGATCGGCAGCTGGTCGAGCCCGGCGCGCATCGCCGCCGCCGATTCCCGCTCGGCACTCTCCTGGTCTGCTCGGCCGAGCCAGCGCGCGCCCGCCAAAGCGGCCCGTTCGGTGGCCCTCGCGTAGGTCTCACAGAGGCAGAAACGGCTCGTCCCGGCGCCGTCGCGCTGCTCTCTGGCCGGCGCGGTCTCGGTCATCCCACCCGCTCCAGCCGCTCCGCGCTCTCGAGCACGAGCTCCATCGCGTGGGCGATCGCGAATTCGATGTTCCCGTTCTCGATCACCGGCACGCCGGCCTTGTCGGCCCGCTCGACGATGTACTCCTGGATCTCGCGGATGTCACCGAGCGCGTCGAGATAGCGGTCGAAGGGGCGGATACCGCCCGTCGTCGAGTCTCGCAGCCAGAAGTGGCTCGCGTGCGCCTCGACGTCCTCGATCGCGAGCACGAACTGGACGACCAGGGCGCCCTCGATCTCTGCGGGCACTAGCCCGGGCACCAGGTGGACGCCCTCGAGCACCATCGACCAACCCTCCTGAAGCACGCGGTCGATCGCGGCGCGCACCCCGACAAGGACGTTTCGGGTCTGGTCGAGGAAGCCGTTCAGAACGCGCTCGGGGTCCTCCTCGCGGGATTTCCCCGCTTCGAAGCTCGAGTAATGGATCGAGGGCATGAAGTCCTGCGAGAAGAACGCCCTCATCGTCTGGCGAACGAAGTCGGTCGAAGTCACCCTCGTGATTCCGAGCCGATAGGCGATCTCGGTCGCGACCGTCGATTTACCCGTGCCGGTCGCGCCCCCGACGAGCAGGATGATCGGCAGGTCGAGCTCGTCGAGCCGCCGGACGAGGCGTAGCCGCCGGAGCACCTGCGCGCCCTCATCATCGCCCCACATTGCGACCGCCAGCTCGTGCAGGCGGTCAAATGAGAGGGAGGTACCGCCTGTTGCCGTCAGGTCGGCTTCCGCAGTCAGAGCCAGCTCGTAGGCCCGCTCCGACGGGACACCGGTCGCGATCAGCGCCCGCGCCAGCAGCCCTTTCGAGAACGGCAGCCCGTCTTCACCACCGAGCGGCAGCGGCTCGCGACGGCGTCGCTCGCTCATGTCCCCACGGGCTCCGCCTCGGCCGCCTCGGCGAGGGCGCGCAGCTCGGGCTCGAGCTCCGGCTGGCCCGCCAGCGGCACGAGGTCGTTCGCGGCGAGCACGACCTCCACCCCGCGCGCATCGCCGACTTCCGCGACGAGGTCGATCGCGGCTCCCTTGAGCTCGGTCAGGTACACCTCCGCGTCGAGGCGCTCGAGCTCCTCCGCCAGCACCGTCCGGTCGGAGAGGTTGCCCGAGACAAAGACGACGTCGGCACCGTGCTCCTCGCGGAGGAAGGCGGCGAGCCGCTCGTGCGAGCCCTCTCGGGCGGTCGTGAAATAGGCGACCTGCTTGCCCTCCACCGGCGCGAGCGGCCGCGGCCGCAGCATCGTCGCGATCACCGGCGCTTCGGGTTGTACTTCCCTGAGCGCACGTGCCAGTTCCTCGTGGGGCGTGCCCTCGTCGGCCATCGTGATCAGGACGAGATCGGAGAGCAGCAGCCGGTAGGCATTCAGGTAGCCGCAAACGAGCTCCGGGTCGTTGAACGTGCTCGTCACGAGCAGGCGCTTGCCGACCGCGACGGGCGGGATCGCAGCGCCACTGCCGTCGAAGACGAGCAGGTCGGGATTACGCTCGAGCGCGAGCTCCGTTCCGCCCGGCACGCTCGAGGTTGCAACCGCCCCGGCGAGGCCGCCGCCGCAGCGCCGGCAGCCGATCGTGACCACGCTTGCCACCGCGGCGATCTCGAGGTAGTCGGAGGCCGCATGCAGGCCGCGGCGCGAGAGCTCGAGTAGATCGGCGAGCGACGGCGCTCGCTCCACAACTTCGGGCGTTTCCGGCCCGCCGCGGCCCATCGCGACGACGATCACCTCCCGGTCCTGCGCGAGCAGCCTCGCCACGTGGGCCGAGGCCGCGGTCTTGCCAACCCGCTTGCCATCGGCGAAGACGGCCAGCGAGGGGAGCGGCGGCTCGAGCGGCGCGTAGCGCGGCGGGTCGAGGCGGAAATCGGCGCCAGCGTAGGGCACACCGGCCGCAAGCACGCGGCTCGCGAGACGAAACCGGGCTCGGGGGCCGAGCACCGGCTCGTCTGAGAGGTCGAGCACGAGCTCCGGCTCGAGCTCGCGCAAGGCGGCGTCCAGGTCGGCCAAGACCATGACGCCGTACTCCTCCCCCCCTCGCAACTTCTCGCTGCCGCCGATGAACACCGCCCCCACGAACTCGTACGGCAGCTCGGCCAGCGCGTCCCGAACCGTCGGGGCATAGTGCTCGCCGTCGATCAGCGCCAGTGTGCGCGTCAAGAGCGCGTCGTCACCTCCCCCTCGATCCGCGCCGTGTACTTCTCGAAGGCGCGCGTCTTCGTCGAGAACTGGATGATCCGCTCCTGCCCGTGGAAGGGGTACTTCCGCCACACGTCCACGTGCTGGTCGTTGATCTCGATCACGTTGTAACACGGCCGCGTCTTGCCGCGGAGACGCTGGGAGGAGACCGTGCCGGCGTTGATCACGAACAGGTCCTCGAGCCGCCAGGCGTAGGGGACATGCTTGTGCCCGGAGAGGACGATGTCGACCCCGCAGCGCTGCAAACACTCGATCGCGTCGCCCGCGTCGTAGACGATGTTCCGCTCACGACCGGTGCCCGGGATGGGCAGCAGGTGGTGATGCAAGACGAAGATCCGCAACTCCGCCTCGCCGGCGAACTGCTCCTCGATCCAGCCGTAGCGGCCGCGCCCGATCTGGCCGTGGTCGAGGTCGGGCTCGCTCGAGTCGACGGCGACGATCGTCACCCCCTCGCGCCGGACGACGTGGTTGCGAGAGCCGAAGAGCTCGTCGAAGTGGATGTAGCCGACATTGCGGGAGTCGTGGTTGCCAGGGACGACAACGACACAATCGCACTCCAGCCGCTCCAGGTACCCCTGCGCGAGCGCGTACTCGTGCCTGAATCCCATCGCCGTCAGGTCACCCGAGCAGACGACGATCTCCGGCTGCAAGTCATTGATCTCGTTGATCGCCCGCTCCATCAGCCCCGGCACGAAGTGCACCTCGCCGCAGTGCAAATCCGAGATCTGGGCGATCTTCATCGACCTGAAGTCTAGAGCGGGCTCAAGCCTCCCCGGCACTGCCCGCCGGACCCCGGGTTCGCGTCGAGCCGGAGGGCGGCGAGGAGTGGTGGCCCCGACCCGCGCCGGGGGGTCGAATCGCGGCCTGGGAGCCGGCCGGGGCGGCATCCGAGCTCGTTGCTAGCGTCGCTTCGGTGGGGGTTGCACCTGCCCGAAGCGACGACTCGCCGCGCTTCGCGAACGACGCCGAGCGTGAGTGCGCCAGGCTGCTCGACTTCTACGGTGTCGCCTGGCAGTACGAGCCGCGCACGTTTGCCCTGGAGCGGGACGTCGCGGGCCGCGTCACCGAGGCCTTCACGCCCGACTTCTACCTGCCGGAGCAGGACCTCTACGTCGAGGTGACTGTGATGAAACAGGCGCTCGTAACCCGCAAGAACCGCAAGCTCAGAAAGCTCCGCGAGCGCTATCCCGACGTTCGGATCAAGCTCTTCTACCGGCGCGACATCGAACGACTGGCCCAGCGATTCCGACTCGACTTCGCCCGCTAGCCCGCGACCTACGTATCGGGGAGCGATACCTCTCCGCGGAGGAGCTTCGCGTTCGTGTCGAGGAGCTCGGTGCCGAGATCTCGGCCGATTACGCGGGCCTCGACCTCGTGCTCGTCGCGCCCCTCAAGGGATCGCTCTTCTTCGTCGCGGATCTCTCTCGCGCCGTGCAAACCCCGCACGAGCTCGACTTCGTCGAGCTGGCCGGCTACGGCGAAGCCGCGCCCGGCGGCCATGAACGGGTGCGGCTGCTCAAGGACCTCAACGCACCTATCGAGGGGCGGCACGTGCTCGTCGTCGAGGACGTCGTCGACACCGGGCTGACCCTCAACTACCTGCGGAAACTGCTCGAGCTGCGGCGCCCGGACTCACTCGCGATCGTGACGCTCCTCGACCGGCCTTACCGGCGGATCGCCCACGACCTGCCGGTCCGCTACGTGGGGTTCGTCGTGCCGGACGAGTATTTCGTTGGCTACGGCTTCGATCTCGACGAGCGGCACCGCAACTTGCCTGAGTTGCGGATCGCAAAGTTTAGGCATACCTAACTCTCGCGCTAGACTGCCGCCGTGAGCGATTCGCCCGGATTCTCGGCGCGCACCTCACGGCATGCGGGTAGCGTGCTCCGCCGCGAGCGCGGCGGCAACCTTCGCCTGCTCCCTTTCCTCGGGCCGGCCTTCGTCGCCTGCGTCGCCTACATCGATCCGGGCAACTTCGCGACCAACATTGCAGGTGGTTCGAGGTTCGGCTACAGGCTGGTCTGGGTGATCGTGGCCGCCAACCTGATGGCGATGCTGATCCAGACGCTGTCGGCGAAGCTCGGCCTCGCGACCGGACGCAACCTGGCGGAGCTCTGCCGCGAGCGCTTCTCGCGCCGGACGGCGATCGGCCTCTGGCTCCAGGCCGAGGTGATCGCGATGGCGACCGACCTCGCAGAGTTCCTCGGCGCCGCGATCGGCTTTCACCTCCTGCTCGGGATCGGCCTCTTTCCCGCCGCGTTGATCACCGGCGTCACCGCCTTCCTGATTCTCGGCCTGCAGCGCTTCGGCTTTCGCCCCTTCGAGGCAACGATCGCGGCGATCGTCGGGGTCGTCGGCGTCTGCTACGTGGGCGAGCTCTTCTACACGAAGCCGCCCCTAGGCACGGTCGCCAAGCACGCCTTCGTGCCCCAGTTCGCTGGCCGTGAGTCCGTTCTCCTCGCCGTCGGCATCCTCGGCGCGACGGTGATGCCGCACGTGATCTACCTGCACTCCGCCTTGATGCAGGAGCGAGTCCGGCCCGAGACCGACGAGCAGGCGCGGCGGCTGTACAAGTACACCCGGGTCGACGTGATCATGGCGATGACGATCGCCGGCCTGATCAACGTCGCCATGCTCGTGACCGCGGCGAGCACCTTCTACAAGAGCGGCCTCCTGCATGTCGAGTCGCTCGAGAACGCGCACAAGACGCTGAACGGCATCCTCGGTCGCGGCTCGAGCACGCTGTTCGCCTTGGCGCTCCTCGGCTCCGGCCTGTCGAGCTCGACCGTCGGCACGCTGGCGGGACAAGTCGTGATGCAGGGCTTCATCCGCCGGCGCATTCCGATCTGGGTGCGGCGGTTCGTAACGATGCTGCCGGCACTCGTCCTGATCGCAATCGGCGTCGACCCCAGTCGAACACTCGTGCTCAGCCAGGTGGTGCTCTCGTTCGGGATCCCGTTCGCCCTCGTCCCGCTCGTCCTCTTCACGAGCCGCGCCTCGATCATGGGCAGGCTCGTCAACCACCGGGCGACGATCGCCGCCGCCGCGGTGGTTGCGAGCGTGATCACGGCGCTGAACGTGTTCCTGCTCGTGCAGACGTTCGGCGGCTAGAGCGTCACCACCTGTACCAGCGGGCTCCCTCCGCGCCCCGGGCTACGAAGCCGATCAGCCACAGGACGAGCACGATCGCGGCGACGATCAGCAGGAACTTCGTCACCGCGAACCCCAGGATCGCGAGGATGACGATCAGCGCGAGTACGGCCAGCAGCAGGCCCATCGATCCACTCTCCCTTCGGTCCTTGATCTGGTCGGGAACGCGGGATTCCCGTCGTGCCGGGCGCGAAACCATCGCAGTCCGAGATAGTTGTGCGCGCCCGAGACTCCGCCGCGCCTGTGCTGGAGCGGCTTGCAACGCCGGCCGGCTATGAAGCGCCGGGTGCCGGCGGCTGCGGCGGCGAGGGTTCGGGCGCCGGATCCGGAACGGGCTGCGGCATCGGCGGCTCGGAAGGAACCGGAGAAGGTTCGGGCACGGTCACAGGCTGCGGCGGCTCCGAGGGAACCGGGGAGGGCTCCGGGACCTGCGGCGGTTCGACCACCGCGGTCGCCCGCGCCTGGAGCTGGGCCCGCTGGATCCGCTTCTTGGCCTGGTCGGCCACCTCCGTCATCTCCGCCTCCTTTGCGGCGAGCGCCTTGTCCAGCTCTCGCATTCGCGTTTTGGCCTGCTCGGCCTCCTCGTCGGCGCCACCGTACACGGCCTCGCCGAGCCTGCGGGCCGCCTCGACCCTCAGCGATCCGAGTTCGGAGAGCTCGCGCCGAAGCCGAAACAGCTCGACGCGCGCACCTGAGTGCGCGGTGAGCGATTCAACCGCGAGACCAGCTCGGTCGCGGAGCTGCCCGAGCGCCCGCGTGGAGGCGCGCGCGACCGCGGTCTCGGGCCGCCGGCGGGCTGCCGCGAGAAAGACGGCCGCGAAGAGCCCTGCCGCCGCAAAGAGCAGGAGCGCCGCCACCAGATGCCCGGCCAGGATCACCACGATCCCGAGCGCGAGCGAGCTGACCGCGAGCGCAAAGACCGCCATTGGCGGTGTGATTCCGAAGTAGCGGGGGGTGGTCGCGTGGAGACGGACCGGCAGCTGGCCGGTCTCGTCGGGGGGCAGCTGCTCGACCGCCGTGCTGTCCTCAGCGCGTGCCGTACGCGTTCCGCATTCGGGACAGAAGCGGCTCTTGGCCGGGAGCCGAGAGCCACACGTGGCGCACTTAGCCGCGCGCATGCACCTTGTCGTCGCCCGGCGGAGGGAGGTCTCGGCTCCGAGCGGCTTCGCGGGCGGCTGACCTTTCGGGCACCCGGGCCGCCCGTCGGCCAGGCTCGAGCGCGCGCAGCGTGTCGGCCGCGCGGCGGCGAAGCGGCCCCACGAGCGCGCGGTAGTCCTCGTCGGAGATCTTGCCGGTGCGATGGTCGAATTCGAGCTCCTTCAGCGCCGCCAGCGCTCGATCACGCTCCTCGGCAAGCTCGAGGCGGCGCCGCTCCCGAGCATCAGGCTCGTCGAGCCGATCGGCGGCGGCCGGAAGCCCTGGCCTGCGCAGGAAGGGAAGCGCGACGACGAAGACCGCGAGCACCGCGAGGAGCGTGCCGAGCACGAGCCAGACGTTCATCGAACGAATGCTAGAGGGATGCTTCGATCGGCCGAACTCGTTCCACCTGCTGGGGAAGGAGAACGCAGCTCGGCGCGGGCGAGCTAGGCCTCAGGCGTTGCGGCGGCGCGGCGTGCCGGGACCCGGTAGCCGTGCTCCTCGCACAGGCTGCCCGGCGAGTCCTCGGTCAGCGCGTCGCAGTACCCCTTGCCGTATGCCGCGCGCATGAACGCTGCCACGACTTCGATGTTCCATTCGTCGATCTCGCTCGACTCGCGCCAGAGATCGGCTAGGCGCAGGTCGATATCGAGCTCAAGCAGGTCGATGCGGCTTGGGTGTTTCGCCATGGCAGAAGCGTAGAAACGGGATCGGACGACAACTCGCACCCCCGTTTTGCGCGCCAACGGCGGCGTTCAGGCCAGAGCCGCTTCGAGCGCGGCTCGAATCGCTTGGTGCGAGGCCTCATCCGGCGATTCACTGATCACCGTTGCCGGCCGATTCACCCGCCGGAGCGCTTCGCCTAATGGCTCGGCTCTGAGCGTTCCCCCGCCGTAGGCCAGGTGCTTCGTCTCATTTCTGTTCGCAAACTGAACGTCACTGAAGTGAATGTGGAACGGCGCGCTCGGTGCCATGATCGCGTCAGCGGTATCGAGCA
>DASUWJ010000026.1:0-16205 GCA_036378475.1 Gaiellaceae bacterium | reverse complement strand
GACCATGTCCACCTCCTCGCGCAGGAGCGTGAACCGCCGCGTGTCGAGCTTCGCGAGCTCGAGCACGTCGCCGACGAGGCGCTCAAGCCGCTGCGCCTCGAGGCTGATCACCTCGAGCGAATGCGTGCTCGCCTCCGGGTCCTCGACCACGCCTTCGAGCAGGGCCTCGACGTGCCCCCGAATCGCGGTCAGCGGTGTCCGAAGCTCGTGCGAGACGGTCATCAGGAAGTTCCGCTCGAGTGCGTCGGCATCGCGAAGCTCGGCGGCCATCTCGCGGAAGCGCTCCGCGAGGTGGCTGATCTCGCCCCGGCCCGGGACGTCGGGGACGGCGACGCCGTAGTGGCCACCCGCCACCTCGTCGGCGGCGTGCGAGAGGGCGAGCACGGGCCGCGTGATCCGGCGTGACAGGTACCAGCCCAGAAGGCCGGCCACGAGGATCCCGGCGAAGAACGCGGGCAGCAGGCGCCAGACGAGCGGCAGCCAGCTCTGAGCCAGGATCGGGGAGGGTTTTGCAACTACGAGCGCCCCGAAGATCGCGCTGCCGAGCTTGAACGGCCGGGCAACCGCGAGGAAGCGGCGGCTCTGGCCCGGCGGAGTGAACTGGTACTCGAGCGTGCGGCCGCGCAGGATCGCGCGCAGGTCGACGAACCGCTTCGGCAAGATCGTGTAGAAACCCGCGAGCGGGTCGATCCCGCGGGCGCGGGGCACGTAGAAGACCCGGTCGCCGGTCGCCCGCGTGAGCTCGACCGAGTTGACGCCCCGCGGCCCGCCGGCGTGCGCCGCGTAGATCTCCGTGACGCCCCGCGCCTCTCGGCTCAGCTCGCGAAAGGCCTGCCTGCGGCTCGTCGCCTCGGCATAGCGTTGCGAGACGCTGACCGCGGCCGCCGTCGAGACGAGCCCTGCGAGCACGATCGCCGCCAGGAACAGCGCCGGAAGCTGGAAGCGCAGCGAGCGGAACATCGGCGGGACCCTAGTTCGTTAAGCGTTCACCGAGTCCCGCGCGGGCGCGACCTTGTAGCCGACCCCCCAGACCGTGATGATCGGGGAGGCCTCACCGAGCTTGCGTCGCAGCTGGCGCACGTGGACATCTACCGTCCTCGTATCGCCGGCGAAGGTATAGCCCCACACGCGCTCGAGCAGCTGGTCGCGCGTCAGTACGAGCCCGCGGTGGTCGAGGAGCTCCCAGAGCAGGTCGAACTCCTTCGGGGCCAATTGGATCTCCTCCTCGCCGACGTGCGCCTCCCGCCGGCCCGCGTCGACGAGCAGCTCGCCGTGGCGGAGCTGCGCCGACTCGGCCAGGCGCTCCGGCGGCGCCGCGCGCCGCAGGATCGACTTCACCCGTGCCACGAGCTCGCGCGGGTTGAAGGGCTTGGTCATGTAGTCGTCGGCGCCGACCTCGAGCCCGATGATCTTGTCGACATCCTCGTCGCGGGCGGTCAGCATCAAGATCGGGATGTCGCGGCGCTGGCGGATCCGGCGGCAAATCTCGATCCCGTCGATGTCCGGCAGCATCAGATCGAGCACGATCAGGGCCGGCTGCTCGGCTTCGACCTGCGCGAGGGCCTCGGTGCCGCTGCCGACGGCGCGAACGGCGTAGCCGGCGTTCTTGAGATAGAGCGAGACGAAGGAGGCGATCGACGCTTCGTCCTCGACGACCAGCACGGTTTGGGCCTGCGACGCCGCCACGGCCTCAGGATGCCAGCCGCTCAGCTTCCGGGTGGAGCGATCAGGTCGAACGTGGTCGGCACGCTCGGAAGCGACCGGTAGAGATTGTCGTTCAGCGAGTAGACGCCGTCGGAGCCGCCCTCGTTGCCGGTTCGGCCCTCGAGGCCAGCCGTGCCATGGCCGACGAGCGAGAGCGAGATGCCGGAGCCCCGGATCGAGATCTGGTACCTGCCGCCGATCGCGCGAAAGCGAATGTCGTTCCCCGAGCAGACGGTCGTCTGGTCGCTCGGGTTGCGGAGCTTCTCGCACCCCCAGAGATCGACGCCGGAGCCGTCGAAGGGGAACGGGTCGGTCGCGACGATGCGTCCGTGTCCGAGCCGGCCGACGACCGCGCCGTTGAAGTTCAGGTTGACTCGGCCGATGCCGGCCTTGACCGAGAGGGTGCCGTCGTCAGTGTCCGCGGCGAATGGCAGCGCCACCGTCGGGACGGCCAGGCTGAAAACGAGTACGGTCAATCCGACGAGACGCCTCATCGCAGGCACAGTATGCGGCTCCCAGGTGTGTGGTGAATGAGGGGATTGTAAGGGGTCTGTTAGTGCTCTCAGCAGGGAAAGTTTGTCGTCTGGCAACCGCGGCCGGCTTGGCGGCTGCGGCCGCCACGCTCGCGGGAGCGACCCCCGCTCCCGGAGCGCGGATCCAGCCGGCGCCGGAGCTCCGTGGCCTCCGGGTCGACAACGGCTCGACACCCTTCGTTGGCGACGGGCGTCTCCTGACGACGGTCAGCCCGAACGGGGACGGTTTTCGCGACCGTGCGATCGTCCACTTCCGGCTCGAGGTCCCGGCGACGGTCCGGCTCGACGTCGTGCGGACGGACTCGGTCAAGCGCTCGGCGCCGCTCGCGACCACGATCATGTCCGAGAGCGCCCACTTTCGCCCCGGCGCGCACGTGCTCGTCTGGACGCCCACCGCCGACACTCCCGCGCGCACCTACGTGCTTCGCCTGACCGTCACCGGACGCACCGGGGCCCGGCGCGTCTACGGCCTCCCCCGGCCGGTGCCGAACCCGCGGCTCGTCGCTCCCGTCGTTCGCATCCAGGGGATCGAGGCCAGGTTCCTCCAGCCGAGCTACGCGCCGGGCGACACGGCGAACGTCTCGGTCTCGACCGATGCGCGCTCGCTGCGTTTCCAGGTCTTCGCCCTGAGCGCGATCCCGCACCCGACGGCGCGCGATCTGATGACGGGCGGCGAGGCGATGACGCCGCCGGTCTCGCTTGACTGGACGGGCCACCGCAGCGCCCCCGACCTGGTGCGGGTCGTTCGCGCCGGGAACTGGCCGAGCGGCCTCTACTTCCTCCGGATCACCGCGGGCGACGGCCGGGTCGGCTACGCGCCCTTCATCCTGCGGCCCCGCCGGCTCGGACTGCGGCGCGTGGCCGTCGTGCTCGCGACCAACACCTGGCAGGCCTACAACTTCTATGACGCCGACGGCGACGGCTGGGGCGACAGCTGGTACATCAGCGGGGCGCTCCGCCGGATCGACCTGCGCCGGCCCTACCTCGACTTCGGTGTGCCGTTTCGGTTCCGGGACTGGGACCTGACGTTCGTCTCCTGGCTCCGCACGACCGGGAAGCAGGTCGACTTCATCTCGGACGACGACCTCGCGCGGTTCAAAAGCGGGGACGCGCTCGCGCGCACCTACGATCTGATCGTCTTCCCCGGCCACGAGGAGTACGTCACAGCGCACGCCTACGGCCTCGTCCGGCGCTACCGGGACCTCGGCGGAAACCTGCTCTTCCTCTCGGCGAACAACTTCTTCTGGAAGGTTGTGCGCCAGGGGCCCTACCTGACCCGGGTCGGCGAGTGGCGGCAGCTCGGCCGTCCGGAGGCGGGGCTCGTCGGCGTCCAGTTCGACGCCGGCGACTACGGCGGGCGGCAGGCCCCCTACACGGTCACCGGCGCGGCGAGCGAGCCGTGGGTGTTCGCCGGCACGGGCCTGGTCAACGGGGCCAGCTTCGGGCGCTACGGCTTCGAGATCGACAAGCGCAGCCCCGCCTCGCCGCCGGGCACGCACGTGCTGGCGACGATCACGAACCTGATGGGCCCCGGCGACAGCGCGGAGATGACCTACTACCAGACCTCCCGCGGCGCACAGGTCTTCGCCGCGGGTGCGCTCAACTTCGCCGCCTCCGCGGATGACCCCGTCGTCTCGCGCTTGCTCGACAACGTCTGGGCGAGGCTCAGCCAGCGGTGAGGCCGGCCACGAGCGCGTCCTCGGCTTCGTAGTCGAACGCCTGCGGCAGGTTGCGCGCCGTGCCCGGCAGGACCTCTTCCCAGGGGCGCCGGCGCGTCGCCTCGACGAGCCACTCGATCGTACGCGGCACCGCGCGCTCGTAGCTCTTCAGGGGCCTATAGCCGAGCTGGAGCTCCGCCTCGCTCAGATCGAGCACGACCGGCTTCGGTACCGACCAGGGCGTCTCGCCCGGCCCCTCCAGCCCCTGCGAGCGAGGTAGGAGGAGCTCGGCCCAGTCGTGCTCCATCGCCCCGGCAATCGCTCGCACGATCTCGAGCACGCTCGGCGGCGACGGATCGCCGCAATTCAGGGCGCGAAACCCGGGCCGCTCGGCCGCGAGCCAGAGGAGCTCCGCCAGGTTGTCGACCGAGGTTGTGTGGAAGCGACTCCGGCCCTGGTCGGCCAGGGCGATGAAGCGGCGGCGGTCGAGGACGCGCTTGACCACGTACCACTCCCGGTTCCACTGCCCTCCCGGCCCGTGAATCGCGCCCGGGCGAACGACCGTGGCGGGTAGCTCGTCCTGGCCGAGCAGAAGCTGTTCGATCGCTGCCTTCCTGGTCGAGTAGGTGGCGGGGCCGGGCTCGGCAATTCGCTGGGCTTCCGTGATCGGGACGCGGAACTCCGGAAACGAGTCCGGCCCGCCGGCTTCGTCCATCGTCCGCCCCTGCGCATCCGCATAGACGCTTGCACTCGAGATCACGACCAGCGAGCGGACGAGTCCTCGCAGCGAGAGGAGCTGCTCGGCGTGCTCGGGCTCGAAGGCGATGAAGTCGATCAGGACGTCCACTCCCCCGGCGAGGGCAGACCTGAGCGCCGAGCCGTCGTTCCGGTCGAGCTCGACCTGCGCCGTCCCGGCGGGAATCGGCCGCCCGCCGCGGCTGCCGATCGTGACCTCCCAGCCGTGCTCGAGCAGCCTGGGGACGAGCGCGCGGCCCGTCTGGCCGCTGCCGCCGAGCAAGAAGGCACGCCGTGGCACGAGCCGACGATAGCAGTTTGATATATTGATATCAGTGCACGGGCGCGAGCAGACCTCTCCCTTGTTCGTCCGCCTCCCGGCCGCCTCGGCCGAGCGGCTGAGCCGGGCCGCCTTCGAGCTGAAGACGCCCAAGCGAGAGCTCGTGGCCGGTCTCGTCGACCGCTACCTGGGCGGTGATGAGGTCGTGATCGGGCGCGCGGCGATGCAGGTTCGCCCCCCGGATGTCCTGACAGTGGAGCAGCTCGCCGAGCTGCTGCAAATCGACGAAAAGACCGTGCGCACGCTCGCGGCCAGGGGCGAGCTCCCCGGCCGCAAGCTCGGCCGGCAGTGGCGCTTCTCGCGCCAGGGCGTGCTCGAATGGCTCGCGACGCCCGAGCGCAGGCGCCGGGCCGCCGGCTTCGAGGGCTAGCTCGGGTTCGGATAGTCGAAGAAGCCCCGGCCGCTCTTTCGGCCGAGTCGCCCTGCTCGCTGCAGTGCGAGCAGCCGCTCGGGCGGCGCCATTCGCTCCTCGCCGAGCTTATCCTGCAGGGCTTCGGAGGCGTGGACGTGCACGTCGACCCCGATCAGGTCGATCAGCGCACAGGGCCCAAGCGGCCAGCCGGCGCCGCTGACGAGCGCCTGGTCGAGGTCCGCCGGCGTCACCTCTGCCTCGTCCAGCACCCGGACGCAGTCGTTCAGGAGCGGGATCAGAATCCGGTTGACGATGAACCCGGGCGTGTCGTTGCAATAGACCGGCCGCTTGCCGGCGCGCTCGGCCCACTCGTAGGCCGACCGCACGGCCTCGGCCGAGCTGGCCGGGGCGCGCACGATCTCGACGAGCGGCAGCACCGGCGCTGGGTTGAAGAAGTGCATGCCTACCACCCGCTCCTGCCGCGTCGCCGCCTCGGCGATCTCTGCGACCGACAGGGCCGAGGTGTTGGTGGCGAGCACCGCCTCGGGCCGGACCAGGCGGTCGAGCTCGCGGAAGATCTCCCGCTTCAGCTCGAGCTCCTCGAGCACGGCTTCGATCACGAGATCGCAGTCGGCGAGGTCGGCGAGGTCGGTCGTCAGGGTCAGCCGCCCCAGCGCAGCCTCGCGCTCCTCGGCTTGCAGCCTGCCCTTCTCGACGGCGCGGCCGAGGTAATGCTCGATTGTCGAGCGGCCCCGCGCAGCGAGTTCCTCGCTGAGCTCCCGACCCACGGTCTCGAAGCCGGCCTGCACGCTGACCTGCGCGATCCCGGCGCCCATCGTGCCGAGACCGACGACCCCTACCTTTCGAACCTCCACGGCGCGCGATCCTAGCCGGGCTCGAGCAAGTGAAAGCCGCGAGCGCCGGCGATGGGGGACGCGCCGGCCGATCTAGACTAGCCCCCGTGGCGGTGACGGCATCCGAGCGAAAGCTCCTCGTCGGCGGCGAGTGGATCGAGACCGGCGAGTGGGTCGAAGTGCGCTCGCCCTATTCGGGCGAGACGGTCGGGCGCGTCGCCAAGGCCGGCGTCAAGGAGGCCCGGCTCGCGGTCGACGCCGCGGAACGGGCGATGCAGAGGCCGCTCCCGGCCCACAAGCGGGCGGAGATCCTCGTCCGGGTCGCCGCCTATCTCGGCCGGCGGCACGAAGAGGTAGCGCGCCAGATCTCAGACGAGGCCGGCAAGCCGCTCAAGGCGGCCCGGGTGGAGGCCGCGAGGGCGATGTCGACCTACACGTTTGCCGCGGTCGAGGCCCGCAAGCTCGCCGGTGCGATGGTGCCGATGGACGCAGCGCAGGCGGGCGAGGGCAAGCTCGGCTTCACGCTCCGGCGGCCGGTCGGAGTCGTCGGGGCGATCTCGCCGTTCAATTTCCCGCTCAATCTCGTCGCGCACAAGCTCGCACCCGCGCTCGCCGCCGGATGCGCGGTCGTCCTCAAGCCGGCCAGCCAGACGCCGCTCTCGGCGCTCCTGCTCGCCGAGCTCGAGACCGAGGCCGGCCTGCCGCCGGGCTGGGTCAACGTCGTCGTCGGGCCCGCACGGGAGCTGGGCGACGTCCTGATCGAGGACGAGCGCGTACGGGCGCTGACCTTCACCGGCTCCGGGACGGTGGGCTGGGAGCTGGCGGCGCGCGCCCCGAAAAAGCGCGTCAACCTGGAGCTCGGTAACTCGACGCCCGTGATCATCGCCGCCGACGCCGACCTCGAGGCCGCGGCGAGCCTGATGGCCGCGAATGCCTTCTCCTTCGCCGGCCAGAGCTGCATCTCGGTCCAGCGGATCTACGTCGAGGAGCCGGCCTATCAGGCCTTCGTGGACGGGTTCGTGCCGTGCGTCCAGGCGCTCAAGCTCGGCGATCCCGCCGACGAGGAGACCGACGTCGGGCCCGTGATCGATGACGAGGCACGCGAGCGGATTCTGGACTGGATCGCCGAGGCGGAGCGGCAGGGTGCTCGCGTCTTGACCGGAGGCACCGAAGGCGACCTGATCCGTCCGACCGTGATCGCCGAGGCCGGCCCCGAGCTGAAGGTCAACTGCGAGGAGGTCTTTGGCCCGGTGTGCACCGTCACCGCCGTCGGCTCGCTCGAGGAGGCGATCACGCTCGCGAACGCCACGCGCTACGGCCTGCAGGCGGGCGTCTTCACGGCGAGCATCGAGACCGCCCTGCGCGCCGCTCAGGAGCTCGACTTCGGCGGCGTGATCATCAACGAGGCGCCGACTTTCCGTGCCGACCAGATGCCCTATGGCGGCGTCAAGGACTCGGGCAATACGCGCGAGGGCCCGGCCTACGCCGTCCGTGCTCTGACCGAGGAGCGCCTGGTCGTCGTCGATCTCTAGCGTTTTCGCGCCGCGAGCGCCGGGTAGTGACCGCGCATGATCGGAGTCGCACTCGCGCTGATTGTGCTCGGGATCGTCGGCCTGTTCCTCTTCCCCTGGGGCGGTGTCGTCGTCGGCATCGTCGGGGTCGTGCTGCTCGCCGCCTTCCTGCTCGGATTCGGCCGCCGCGCGCAGCACCCGGCGCCCTAGCCAGAGCGTAAAAACCCCCGCTCACGCTGCTAGAGTCGGCGGCCGTGCCGCGTTTCCCACTGCCTGACCGCCTCCGCCGGCAGCGCGGGCAGACGGAGCCTGTGGCCCCGCTCGAGCGCCAGGCGCCACGGCTCGTTCGCCGGGCCTCCTCGCCCGGGGCGCTGCGTCGGGAGCGGCGGGAGATTCTGCGGGCGCGGGAGGAGCTGCTGCGGGACCTGGGAGGGCTGGCGATGGAGATGTACCGGCGCGAGCAGTTTCGCGAGGACCTGATTGCCGAGCATGCACGGGACATCGCCAGCCTCGAGGAGCGCCTGCATGAGCTGGACTCGATGCTCGCGGCCGCCGCCGCCGGGCGGCGTACGACGGCCAGCCGCTGCGAGTGCGGAGCACCGATCATCTGGGGCTCGCATTTCTGCGCCAACTGCGGCCGGCCGGTAGGCGAGCAGGCCGTCGTCAGCTGCGCGGAGTGCGGCCATCCCTTGCCGGCGGACGCCGAGTTTTGCCCGAGCTGCGGGAAGGCCTCGGAGCCGAAGCGGCCGGAGGCAGAGGCCTCGCCGCAGCCGGAAGGCACGGCGAACGGCGGTCGAGATCCCGAGGCGACGGTGATCAGGACCGCTCCCGCGCGCACCGGCCAGGAAGGGCCTGAGCAGCCGGATCGCTGGGAGGACTAGCGCGTGAGTGTCTCTCCCCCCCGAGACGGCGACGCCCCTCGGTCCGCGCCCGGACCGCCTCCGCCAGCGAGCGAGCCGCGGTGCCCGAGGTGCGGGACGCCGCACGCGCCGAACCAGGAGTACTGCCTGGAATGCGGCCTGCGGCTGCCGCTCGAGGCAACCGGCGTCGTCTCGAGGTTGAGCCGCGCCTGGCGCAGCCGGCTCGGCTGGTACCCAGGCGACTGGATCTGGCCCTCGCTGCTGGCGCTCGTGATTGCGGCCCTCGCCGGCAGCGGCGCGGCCGCCTTCGTCGCCCGGGACAAAAGGAGTGCGCAGTACCTGACGGAGACGAGTCCGGTGGCAAGGGTCCCCTCGACGATCGCCCCGCCGACCCGCGCGACCCCGACAACCGCTCCCCTGCCGACCAACCCCGCAACGACGCAGCAGCAGCCCCTGCCGCCCCCGCCGGCGCCGAGGCCGACACGGAGCCTCAAGACCTGGCCCGCGGGCCAGTCCGGCTGGACCGTCGTCCTCCAGTCGTTGCCGACCTCGAACGGGCGGCCCTTCGCGCTCGCGCAGGCGCGGGCGGCGATCCAGAGCGGCCTCGGCGAGGTCGGGATTCTCGACTCGTCCCACTACTCGAGCCTTCACCCCGGTTACTACGTCCTCTTCAGCGGCATCTACAGCTCGGCCGCGGCCGCGAACGCAGCCGCCACGGCGGCCCAGTCGCATGGCTATCCGCGCGCTTACCCGCGGCGAATCACCTCCTAGACGCGGCGCTCGCGCGTTTTCTCACAAGAAAACTGAAGCGGGGACTTTGTAACAGCCCCGGAACTGTTTAGACTCAGGTCGTGACGGACACCTCTCCCAGGGTTTAACCCCGACTTAACAAAGCTTTGCGGGGGGTTAATAGCTGAACGGGATACTGGTATCAGACGAGCGGATGGTTCAGATACAGGCCTGTATGTATCAGTATTCGCGGGCGATCTATCGCTCGATCAAGGACCTGGTCGACCCCTATGTCGACCCAGAGACGCGGGTCGAGTATCGCCGCCAGGTGCTCGAGGCCTGCGAGCAGACGATGGAGCGGCTGGCGACCGATCCGCTCTACTTCGCGAAGCCCGAACGCTCGCTGTTTCAGGATCTCCGGCGCTACTTCCCGATCACCGCGCAGGCGCAGGTCGCCTGGGCCGTGACCGAGGGCGTCTCCGCCGCTGTCGCGTTCATCGAGTCGCAGATCGAGGCCGGGGCCTTCGACGGCGGCATTTCCCGCTGCCGGGCCACGACCCGAAAGGGCAAGCCCTGCCAGCGAACGCCGCTGCCCGAGCGAGACTATTGCCCCTCGCATCAGCATCTCGAGACGCGCTCGCGCGTCGCCGCCTGAGCGAGCGATCGCCGGCCGATCCAGGCGAAGCCATCCGGGCTCGGTCCGAGTTGATCCCGCTCCCCCTGCCAGCCGGCGACGGCAGGCCGATGCGTTCGGGGGCCCGCGCAGAAACCCGGTTTTCCACAAGCCCGGCGCGATAGGCTCGCGGTCGATGTCGCACGACACCGACAAGCTGATCCGGCAGCTGTCGCTGGTCGCGTTCCTGATGGCCGAGCGACGGTCTGTGACGGCGCGCGACATCAAAGGCAGCGTCGAGGGCTACCAGGAGATGTCCGACGAGGCCTTCGCCCGCCGCTTCTACTCCGACCGCGCCGAGCTCGTCGCCCTGGGCGTACCGCTGCACTCCCAGCGCGACGAGTACACGGGCGAAGAGCTCTACAAGATGCATTCCGAGAGCTACTTCCTCCCCCAGCTCGACCTGAAGGACGACGAGCTCGCCGCCCTGCAGACGGCCCTCTACCTGCTCGAGGGCAAGTTCGCCTACGCCGAGCCGCTTCGACTCGCCTTGCAGAACCTCGCGCTCGGCCGGCCCGGCTTCGCCGAGGCGCCGACCGACACGGCCCTGCGCGTCGAGGTGCTCGACCCCGAGTACTCGCTCGAGCTCGCCGGTCGTCTCGGCAAACTCGAGGGAGCGATCTCGAAGCAGCGGACGATCAAGTTCGCGTACTGGTCGATCTCCCGCGACGAGGTCGAGGAGCGATCGGTCAATCCGTATGCGCTCTTCCAGGACAACGGCGCCTGGTACGTCGTCGGCCAGGACCTCGGCCGCGAGGACATCCGCACCTTTCGCGTCTCGCGGATGCGCGGCGAGATTCGCTTCGCGACCCGCCGCGAGCGCGACTTCCGCCCCCCGGCCGAATTCCAGATCGAAGCGTTTCGTGACCGCCCGCCCTGGCAGATCGGCGAGCGGTCCGGCGAGGCCAAGATCGAGGTGGCCGAGGATACCGCCTGGTGGGTCGAGCGAACCTACGGAGACCACGGCGAGGTCGAGGACGGCGTCTTCTCGACCGAATACTCGAACCTCGGCCAGCTCGCATCCTGGATCCTCCGCCAGGACGGCCGGGCCGCGCCCCAGTCGCCGCCGAAGCTCCGCCAGGAGGTGGCTCGCGGGCTCCGGCTCGTCCGCGACCGTCACGAAGGCGCTCCGCCCAAGCTGGCGAAGGACGCGAAGCCGCTGGCCGAGGAGGAGCTGGAACGGGTGGCGGGCCCCGTCGCGCCGGAGCGCTTCGCCGTCTTGCAGGCGCTGCTCGCCTACCTGCTCGATCGCTGCGGCGAGGAGCCAGAGGCGGTGATCGCGGCCGACGACCTGATCGAGCGGTTCCACATCCCGCCCGAGGAGCTCGAGGAGCATCTGTCGCTGCTCAACCTCGTCAACTTCGGCGGCGGCTGCTACGCCGTCTACGCCGAGCTGGCGAACGGCAGCGTGCACGTCGACAAGGAGCTCTTTGGCGACACCTTCCGCGCACCGCCGCGCCTGACACCGCTCGAGGCGCGCGCGATCCGGCTCGCGCTCGAGTTCGTGGGGCCAATGATCGCCGCGGACGCACGCTCCCCGCTCGACCGGGTGCGGAGAAAGCTCGAGGAGACCTTCGGCGAGTTCGACCTGGGACAGACGCCCGCATCCCACGCGGGCGAGGCGGAAGTGGATCTCGTGGCGACGCTCACGCAGGGGATCCGGGAGCGGCTGCTGGTCGAGCTCGACTACCTGAAGGAAGGCGAGGAGTCGACCTCTGCGCACCTCGTCGAGCCCTACTCGATCGAGCGTCGCCTGCCTTTCTGGTACGTGCATACGTGGGACCGAACGAGGGGGGGCGAGCGCTCGTTCCGTCTCGACCGGATGCGGAGCGCGCGGCTGCTCGAGGAGCAGTTCGAGCCCAGGATGGGCTTCGAGCCCCGCGGCCTGCGCGATGCTCGGCCCGTGCAGATCTGGTACTCGCCCGAGGTGGCGCGCTGGCGCCTCGAGCGGGGGACCGCGCGGAGGCTCGAGGACGGCTCGGCCGTCGAGGAGGTCGCCATGGGCGGCGAAGACTGGCTGATCGGCGAGATCCTCTCCTTTCGCGGCGAGGCGGTTGTCCGCGAGCCCGAGGAGCTGCGGCGCCGGATCGCGGCCCGCGCCCGCGAGCTGCAGGGCGAGCTCGGACTCGCCCGCGTGCGGGTTCCCTCAGCCGGCTGAGCGCTCGAGCGGCAGCGTGAGCGTGAACGTGGCCCCGTGCTCGGGCGCCGACCAGACCTCAAGCGAGCCGCCGTGTGCCTGGGCGATCGAGCGCGCGATGAAGAGCCCGAGCCCCGTGCCCGGCTTGCCCATCGAGCCCGGTGCGCTCGCGCGGCCGAACTTCTCGAAGATCAGCCGTTGCTGGTCGGGCGCGATCCCGGGTCCTCTGTCGGTGACCTCCACGTGTAGACGCGAGTTGTCTTGGTAGGCGCTGACCTCGACCGCCTCGCCGGCGGGCGAGTACTTGACCGCGTTGTCGAGCAGGTTCGCGAGCACCTGGTGCAGGCGGTCGCGGTCGCCGCGCACGCTCGGCAAGGGCTCGCGGACCTCGGCTCGGACCGGCACCTCGTCCTGGGCGAGCGTGACGCTTGCGACCGTGTCGCGGACGAGCTCGCCGAGGTCGATGTCGGCAAAGCGGTAGCTGAACGTCCCCCCTTCGATCCGCGAGGTATCGAGTACGTCGCCGACGAGGGTGGCGAGCCGAGAGGTCTCGCTCGCAATCAGGGCTAGAAACGACTCGCGCTGACCCGCCGTCAGCTCCCGCCAGCGCTGCTGCAAGGTCTGCGCCGAGCCGATCACCGAGGCCATCGGCCCCCGCAGCTCGTGGGAAACGAGCGAGACGAAATCGGCCCGTAGCGCCGAGAGGCGACGGAGCTCCTCGACCGTGCTGCGCTCGGCCTCGTAGGCGCGGATGTTCTGGACGGCGCTCGCCACGAGCCGGCCGAGCAGCCCGACCAGCTCGCGCTCCTGACGATCGAAGGAGCGTGGCTCCCGCCGGATCAGCGAGATCATTCCGACCGCGCGGGGCCCCTGCAGGAGCGGCGCCGCGACCCTGCAGCGGAGGCCCAGCTCGCGAAACTCGCGCTCCTCGGGATACCGGTCGCCGCTCATGTCCTCGCGATACATCGGCTGGCCCGTCTGCAGCACCTTCTCGAGCAGCGTCTGGCCGACCGGCTGGCGGGAGCCGCGCCGAAAGACGATGTCGGCGCCGACCCCGGCAACGGCCATCACGTGGGCCGTGCCGGCTTCCTCCAGGATGATCGCCATCCGGTCGAAGGGCACGAAGCCCCGCAGCTCGCGGATGAATGCCTCGAAGGCCTCGTCGAGCTCGAGCGAGGAACTGAGCGCACGCGCGCACCGCGTGGCCGCGTCGAGCACGTCGCTCCGACGGCCGAGCTCGTCCCGGAGGCGCTCCGCCTCCTCGACTCGCTCTTCCGAGAACTGGCTCTCACGCCTCAGCCGGTCGACGAGCCAGCCGACGATCCCCCCGGTGATCGTCAGGAGCCCCCAGGGAAAAACGACGTGGTCGGCCTGGTAGCCGTGGGGCGGGTTGTTGAACTTCGCGACCCGCCACCACTCCACGAGCGCCAGCACCGGCGAGAGCGCGACGGGCATCGCCAGACCACCGCGGATCCCGTAGCGCACGGCCGCCTCGACGACGAGGATCGAGAAGAGCTGCCGGATCGGCGAGCCGATCTCGAACTGGTAGATCGTGGCAAAAGCCCCGATCACGGCCGTATCCAGCGCTAGCGCGAGCAGCCCGATCCGCCTCGGCGCCCGCTCGAAGGTCGGTGAGCCGCTGAGGTAGAAGAAGAGCACCGCTCCGAGAGCGAGCGCGCCCGTCGTCGCCCAGGCCCAGCGCTCGTAGTCCCGGGGATAGTGCTGCGTCAGCAACCCCACCTCGACGACGGCGAAGGGCACCGCGGCGAGCCGCACCCAGGCAATCCAGCGCTCTGTTTCGCGGAGCCGTGTCAGCTCGCTCTTCACCATGGAGATACGACCTCGTTCGCGAGCGCAAGCAACGCGTTTCGCTGCAGGAAGCGACCGTCATTTCGGGGCACGTAGAGGCGCGCGTAGCGCCGCCGGAGCTCGGCCGGGTCTGACTCCAGCCAGTCGACGAGATCGACGTGCGGCTCCGCACCGGCGGGTAGCGGCCGCTCGCCTCGGCGCTTCTCGATCCCGCGATTCCAGGGGCATACGTCCTGGCAGATGTCGCAACCGTAAACCTGCGCCCCGAGTGCGCGCTCGTACTCCTCCGGAATCGGCTGCGAGGACTGGGTCCAGTACGACAGGCACCTTGTGGCATCGAGCGTCCCCGGTTCGTCGAGGGCACCCGTCGGGCAGGCCTCGATGCAGAGGGTGCAGGAGCCACAGTCGAGCTCGAGCCTCGGCGTCGGCTCGAGCGCGAGGTCGCTGATGAGCGTGCCGAGCACGACCCAGGAGCCGAACCGACGTGTGATCAAGAGCGTGTTCTTGCCGTAGAAGCCCACGCCGGCCCGGGCGGCAGCTTCGCGGTCGACGTGTTGGTTCTCATCGACGAGAACGCGGTAGGAACCCCCGAGCCGTTGACCGAGCGCCTCGAGCTTGTCGCGGAGCTCGGCGTAGGCGTCGTACCAGGCATAGCGCGGCAGCCGGCCATGCATCGGGGGCCGCTCGGGCTCCGCCGCGTAGTAGCAGAGCGCTGCCGAGACGACGCTCCGGGCATTTGGCAAGAGCGTCTCCGGGTGGCACGAGGTCTCCGGTTGCGCGATCGTGAAGCGGAGGTCGGCAAAGAGCCCTCGTCCACGCCGGTCGCGGATGTGGCGCTCGGTCTCCTCGTAGGGTTCGGCCGGCGCGGCGCCGATGACGTCGATCCCGAGCTCTCCCGCAAGACGCTCCAGCTCCGGGGCGGTCATGTGGAAGATTGTGCCGCGTGAAGGCGATCCGGATCCATCAGGACGGCGGCCCCGAGGTGCTGCGCTACGAGGAGGTCCCCGACCCCTCACCGGCCGCGGGGGAAGTCCTCGTCCGCTTACGGGCGGCCTCGCTGAACCACATCGACCTCTGGATTCGGAGCGGGCAGCCGTCGGTGCCCAAGCCGCGCATCCTTGGCTCCGACGGCGCGGGGGAGCGCGTCGACACCGGCGAGCGGGTTGTGATCAACCCCGGACTGGACGATGGCGCCCGCATCCTCGGCGAGCACCTGGACGGAACGGACGCGGAGCTGATCGCGGTACCCGAGGCTTACGTGCAGCCGCTGCCTGACACGCTCTCGTTCGAGGAGGCTGCAGCCTTTCCGCTCGTGTTCGAGACCGCCTACCGGATGCTCGTGACGCGTGCCCGCCTGCAGGCGGAGGAGTGGGTGCTCGTCTGGGGCGTCGGCGGCGGGATCGGGACGGCGGCGCTCGCGATCGCCAAGGCCGTGGGCGCCCGCGTGCTGGCGACGTCTTCGAGCGCGGCGAAGCTCGAGCGCGCCCGCGAGCTCGGCGCCGATGCCGTCGTAAACCACACGAGGGGAGATGTCGCCTCGGCCGTCAAGGATGCGACCGACGGAGCCGGTGTGGACGTCGTCGTCGAGCACGTCGGCGAGAGCACCTGGAAGACGTCGCTCTCGGCCGTCCGGCCGGGCGGGCGCGTCGTCATCTGTGGCGCGACCTCTGGCGCCAACCCGCCGGCCCAACTCCACCGCGTGTGGTGGAAGCAGTTGACGATCTATGGCTCCACGATGGGAACGCGCGAAGATTTCGCCCAAGCCCTCGAGCTGGTGGCCTCGGGCCGTGCTCGCCCCGTGATCGACCGGGTCTTTCCTCTGGCCGAGGCGCGCGCCGCGCACGAACGGCTTGAGCGCGGCGAGCAGTTCGGCAAGATCGTCCTACGGATTCCGGCCTAGCCGAGCGCTCTCGCAATCGGGCTACACGTCGGTCTTCGGCGTTCGACGCGCGAGCAAAGTCCGGATATGGTGGCGGCGTGTCAGTCTTGGCAAGAATCAGGCGATTGATCGCGGGGGCGCCCGAAGATCCTGCGCGCCAGGCCGAGCGAGAGAAACTCGAGTTTGGACGCGGAACGATCAAGACCTCGCAGCTTGGACTGGGAATGCGGAGCGGCCCCTCGCCTTCGACGATCGCGCCTACTCCCGATGTGATCGACGGCGACCGCGATTAGTTCTGTTGCCTACACACCTGCGAGACGGCTGATTTCGTCCGGGCCTCCGGCGAGGCTGGCGGTTGTCGATACCCCAGCTCGCCAAGGAGGCCCGGAATGTTCAACGCTACGCAGCCGCCACGACGGATGAGGTTCTCG
>DASUWJ010000025.1:0-12420 GCA_036378475.1 Gaiellaceae bacterium | reverse complement strand
AACCGCACAGCCTCCTCATGCAGCAACGGCCGCACAAACACCGACGGGGGACGCATCACCACCTCCACGGTCGAGATGCATCCCGATTCGACAGCCAGACCAGGTTTCCGGTCCAACGATTGCTCAAGGGCCACTAGGCGGGGTGAACCGGCTCTTCGAGCAGGCTCTCGACGAGCAGGGCGGCGAGCGCGACCGAGTCCGCCAGCCGCTGCGGGTCGACGAGCTCGAGCCGCTCGCTCGGCAGGTGGTACTCGTCGTAGGGGAAGTGGCAGATCGTGGCCGCCGGAATGCCACGCTCGGCGAAGGCATAGGCATCGACGCCGGGGCCGGCCTCGCCGGGGCTGAGCAGGTAGCGGGAGCCGAGCCCGAGCTCCTCCGCGAAAGCGCTCAGGCGCTCCGCCAGTGCCGCCGGCGAGGCCTGGAGCTCGAGCCGCTCACCGTAGGCGATGCTGTCCAGGTTCACGCAGCCCTTGATCCGCCGGAGCTCGCCCGAGATCTGGGCCTCGGAGACGAACTGGCGCGAGCCGATGCAGCCGACCTCCTCGGCGCCGAAGCAGCAGAAAAGGAGCGATCGGATGTGGCCGCGCTCGGCCAGCTGCTCGGCCAGCCGGCGCAGCCCCTCCACGCCCGTCGCGTTGTCGATCACGCCGGGCCCGCGCCAGACGGAGTCGTAGTGCGCGGAGACGACAATCGCCTCCTCGCTCTCCCCGCGCAGCTCGGCGATCACGTTTCGGTCGCGGCAGCCGGGCACGAACCGCCCGCGAACGCCCACCCGCGCGCGGGCCCCCTCGAGGCCGCGGAGCCGCTCCGAGTCGGCGCCCGAGATGAAGACCGTGGGCGCGACGGCGACCTGGCGAACGCCAGTCAGAAAGGGGATCGCGGCGCCGCCGAAGGGACTCATGTGCAGGCGGGCGAGCTCGCGCCCGGAATCGTCCTCGACCGCGAACACGTCGGCCTCGGGAAAGAAGCCGCCGAGCGAGAACGCCCCCAGGCGCCGGACGCGGCCCTCGGCGAGGCCCTCGGTTGGATTCGCGTACATGCAGGGACCCGCGTCCCAGGCATCGCCCTCGATCTCGAGCTCGGGCTGCTCGGCCTCGTAGCGAAGCAGCGCGAACTCCTGGAAGCGCGGCTCGAGACCGAGCTCGCGCAGGGCCTCGGCGACCGCCTCGGCCGCCGCGGCCGCGGCGGCCGTTCCCGCCTGGCGGACGCCGATCTCGACGCCGAGGCGCTCGAGCAGATTCACGGCGCGAGTCTAGTTCCGCGACGGCAGGCCGCTCGGCGAGGCGGCGTGGGCACTAACATCAGTGCGCCTTGTAGCGTCTCCATAGACAATCGAGAGACCCCGCGGGAGGTCGAAATGCGCTTGCGTTCGCTGTTCCTTCTAGTGGCCGTCCTCGGCCTCACCGTGATCGTCGCCTCGGCGTGCGGCGGCTCGAGCAAGAAGAAGGGTGCGGCCCCCTCGGGCGGCAAGTCTGGCGGCACGATGATCCTGCTCGCGAAGGCCGCCCCCTCCGGCTCGCCCGACCCGCAGATCGACTACACGCTGCAGGAGTGGCAGCTCCTGATCTTCACGCACGACGGCCTCGTCGCCTTCAAGCGGACGAGTGGCGTCGAGGGCACGAAGATCGTGCCCGATCTCGCGACCTCGGTCCCGACTCCTACCGACGGCGGCAAGACCTTCACCTTCCATCTGCGCTCGGGGATCAAGTTCTCGAACGGCAAGACGCTCAAGGCGAGCGACGTCAGGTTCACCTTCGAGCGCCTGTTCAAGATCGGCCAGAGCCCGAACGCGGGCACCTGGTACAACGTGATCGTCGGCGGGGATGCCTGCGTCAAGAAGCCGAAGAGCTGCAGCCTGGCCAAGGGCGTCGTCGCGAACGACGCCACTAACACGGTCACCTTCCACCTGACGCGGGGTGACCCGGAGTTCCTCGACAAGCTCGCGGTCCCCTTCGCCTTCATCCTGCCGGCCGGCACCCCGAACAAGGAAGTCCAGCTGCCGCCACCGGGCACGGGCCCCTACTACTTCGCCCAGTACAACCCGACGAAGCAGATCCGGCTGGTGCGGAACAAGTACTTCCACGTCTGGTCGAGCGACGCGCAGCCGGCGGGAAACCCGGACGTGATCCTGATGAAGTTCGGCCTGAGCGTCGAGGCCGAGGTCACCGAAGTCGAAAACGGCCAGGCCGACTGGGTGTTCGACACGATCCCGGCCGACCGGCTGAACGAACTGAGCAGCAAGTACGGAAACCAGATCCACATCAATCCCCTGACCGCGGTCTGGTACGTGGCGATGAACGTCCGGATCCCGCCCTTCAACAGCCTGAAGGCGCGGCAGGGCGTCAACTTCGCGACCGACCGAAACGCGCTCGTCAAGATCTACGGCGGCCCAAAGCTCGCCACGCCGAGCTGCCAGATCCTGCCGCCGAACTTCCCCGGCTACAAGCCCTACTGCCCCTACACCGCCAACCCGAGCAGCAGCGGCACCTGGACCGCGCCCGACTTCGCCAAGGGCCAGCAGCTCGTGAACGCCTCCGGGACGAAGGGGGCGACGGTCAAGGTCAACACGGACACCGCCGACGTCGACAAGGCGATCGGCCTCTACTTCGTCGGCCTCCTGAATAAGCTCGGCTACCACGCCCAGCTGCAGGCCCTCTCGCCCGCGATCCAGTACCCCTACTGCCAGAACTCCAAGAACAAGGTGCAGTTCTGCTGGTCGAGCTGGTACCAGGACTACCCGGCCGCCTCCGACTTCCTGAACGTCCTGCTCGGCTGCAAGTCGTTCGTGCCGGGCTCGAACGCCAGCCCGAACATCGCCGAGTTCTGCAACCAGCCGATCCAGGCCCAGATGAACAAGGCCCTCAATACCGGCATCTTCCAGCCGGCAGCCGCAAACAACCAGTGGGCGGCGATCGACCGGGCGGTGACGAACCAGGCGCCCTGGGTGACGCTCTTCAATCCCAAGTACCTGAACTTCGTCTCCAAGCGGGTGAAGGGCTTCCAGTTCAGCCCGCAGTGGTACTTCCTCATCGACCAGGCGTCGGTGAAGTAGGCCAGGCCAAAGCCGGGAGAGCCCGATGGCCGTCTTCGAGCCGGAGGCCGAGGTTGCGATCCGCGACGCCGAGGAAACAGGCGGCGACGTCATCGGCCGCAGCCCCTGGGCGCTCGCCGGCAGGCGCCTCGTGCGGAACAAGCTGGCGCTCGCGGCCTTCGTCCTCTTCCTGCTGATCGTCGCCGTCAGCTTCGCGGCGCCGCTCTACGCCAGGCACGTGGCCCACACCGACCCCTTCGTCTCGAACCTCTCGGGCAGCTTCCAGCAGAACGGCAAGACGGTCCAGGTGATCCAGCAGGGCACCGGCAAGCTCGGGCTCGGCGAGACTCCGATCGGCCCCACCTGGCAGGCGAAGTACCTGCTCGGAGCCGACGAGCAGGGCCGGGACGTGGCGGCCCGGGTCCTCTACGGCGGGCGGGCCTCGCTCGAGATCGGGATTGGCTCGGCCGCGCTCGCCTGCCTGCTGGCGACGGTCTTCGGCCTGATCGCCGGCTTCTTCGGCGGCTGGACCGACTCCTTTTTGTCCCGGGCGATGGACCTCGTCTGGGCCTTTCCCGTCTACCTGCTCGCGATCTCGCTCGCGACCGTGCTCCTGACCGCTCCGAACGGTCTCGATCTCGGCATCGTCCGGGTCGGCGCCAGCAGCCTCTGGATCCCGCTGCTGATCATCGGCCTCATCTACGTCCCCTACGTCTACCGTCCGGTCCGCGGCCAGGTGCTCTCGCTGCGGCAGAAGGAGTTCGTCGAGGCCGCGATCGCGCAGGGCGCCGGGAGCTTCCGGCTGATCTTCCGCGAGATCCTGCCCAACGTCGCCTCGACCGTGATCGTGCTGCTGCCGCTGATGATCGCGACCACGATCCTGACCGAGTCGGCGCTCTCCTACCTCTCGATCGGGGTGCAGGCTCCGCAGGCGAGCTGGGGCACGATCATCGACGACGGGCAGGCCCTGCTCTACACGCGCCCCTGGGTCGCGATCGCCCCCGGGATCATGATCGTTTTGACCGTGCTCGCCCTGAACGTCTTCGGCGACGGTCTCCGCGACGCGCTCGACCCGCGCTCGAAAGTGAGGATGAAGTAGTGCTCGCGTTCACCGTCAGACGCCTGGTCGGACTGGTGGCGGTGATGTTCGCGCTCTCGGTGCTCGTCTTTTTGATCTTCTTCGCCACGCCCGGCATCGACCCGGCGCGGCAGATGGCGGGGCGCAACCCCTCGCCCGACACGATCAAGAACATCAGGCACGAGTTCGGCCTCGACCGGCCGCTGCCCGTCCGCTACGCGCTGATGATGGAGCACATGTTCATCAGCCGCGACCTGATCTCCTACGGCAGCCACACCCGCGTCGTGCCGCAGATCATCAGCGCCACTCCCGTCACGCTCTCGCTCGTCGTCGGCGCGGCCGTCCTCTGGGTCCTCTTCAGCATCGTCTTCGGCGTCGCCGCCGCCGTCCTGCGCGGCACCTTCTTCGACCCGCTTTTGATGGTGCTCGCCCTGATCGGAATCTCGATGCCGGTCTTCTGGCTCGGCGAGGTGGCGAACCTGATCACGCAGGACAAGCTGCACGGCTCGGTGTTCAGCTGGGTGCCGCCACCCGGCTACACGCCGCTGACGCAGAACCCGTGGCAGTGGTTCCTGCACCTGCTGATCCCGTGGCTGACCCTGTCCGTCCTCTACATCGGCTTTTACGCCCGGGTGCTGCGCGCCAACCTGATCGAGACCGAGAACGAGGACTACGTCCGCACGGCCCGGGCGAAGGGGATCTCGGAGCGCCGGGTCTTGCTCCGTCACACGCTGCGCACCTCGATGATCACCTTCGTCAGCCTGTTCGGGCTCGACTTCGGCGTCCTCGTCGCGGGCGGGGCGCTTCTGACCGAGGTCGTCTTCGGCCTGCCCGGCGTCGGGCAGCTGACCTACAACTCGCTCACCGGGCTCGACCTGCCGGTGATCATGACGACGGTCGTCTACGCGGCGTTCTTCATCACGCTCGCGAGTGCCGCCGTCGACCTCGTCTACGCCTGGCTCGACCCCAGGGTGAGGCCGACCTAGCCCGATGGCCGAGCCGCTGCTCGAGGTCGAGGACCTCAAGGTCTCCTTCCGGACGGAGGACGGGATCGTGCACGCCGTCGACGGGGTCTCGTTCACGGTCGCCGAGGGCGAGGTGGTCGGGATCGTGGGCGAGTCGGGCTCGGGCAAGAGCGTGACGATGCTCTCCGTGATGCGTCTGATCACGGATCCGAACGTCAGCTACGAGGGCGAGATCCGCTACAAGGGCCGCAGCCTGATGGCCCTCTCGCGCGAGGCGATGCGCGAGGTCCGCGGCGAGGAGATCGCGATGATCTTCCAGGATCCGATGACCTCCCTGAATCCGGTCTACAAGATCGGCTGGCAGATCGAGGAGCAGCTCCGGGAGCACACCAAGGTCAGCAAGGGGGAGGCGCGGCGGCGCTCGGTCGAGCTGCTCCGCCAGGTCGGGATCCCGAATGCCGCCGAGCGGATCGACGACTATCCGCACCAGTTCTCGGGCGGGATGCGCCAGCGCGTGATGATCGCCCTGGCGCTCTCGTGCAACCCCGACCTGCTGATCGCCGATGAGCCGACGACGGCGCTCGACGTGACGATCCAGGCTCAGATCCTGGAGCTGATCAAGAACCTGAAGACGGAGTTCCGCTCCGCGGTCGTCCTGATCACGCACGACCTCGGCGTCGTCGCGGACATCGCCGACCGGATCCTCGTCATGTACGCCGGCCGGATCGTCGAGGAGGGCGACAAGGAACAGATCTTCTACGACCCGCAGCACCCCTACACCTGGGGCCTGCTCGGCTCGATCGCCAGGCTCGACCGGCCCAAGCCGCGACGCCTGACGGCGATCGCGGGCCAGCCGCCGTCTCTGATCAACCGTCCGCGCGGCTGCAACTTCAGGCCCCGCTGTCCGCAGGCCTTCGAGCGCTGCCGCCGCGAGGAGCCGCAGCTGACGCAGAAGGTGGGCGACGGCCACCTCGACGCCTGCCATCTCCCGGTCGAGGACAAGCGAGCCCGCCGCGGCGAGACGATCGACCCGGCACTTGCGGAGAGCGCGTGAGCGAGGCCGCCGGCACCGCGGCCCGGGACGGCGAGGTGCTGCTGGAGGCCGAACACGTCGTCAAGTACTTCCCGATCAAGCGCGGGATCTTGATCCAGCACGAGGTCGCCCAGGTGCACGCGGTCGACGACGTGACGCTCGAGATCAGGCAGGGTGAGACGCTCGGGCTCGTGGGCGAGTCCGGTTGCGGCAAGTCGACGCTCGGCCGCTGCTTCGTGCGGCTGTATCCGCTCACCGCCGGCAGGATCGTCTTTCACGGCCGTGATATCTCGCGGCTCTCCCGCCGGCGGATGCGCCCGCTTCGCCGCGAGCTGCAGATCATCTTCCAGGACCCCTACGCCTCGCTGAACCCGCGCAAGCGCGTCGGCTCGATCATCGGCGCCCCGCTCGAGATCCACGGCGTCGGCGACCGCGCCGAGCGCAAGCGGCGCGTGCAGGAGCTGCTCGAGAAGGTCGGCCTCTCGCCCGAGCACTACAACCGCTTTCCGCACGAGTTCTCGGGCGGGCAAAGACAGCGGATCGGCGTCGCTCGCGCACTCGCCCTGCGGCCCCGGCTCGTGATCGCCGACGAGCCGGTCTCGGCGCTCGACGTCTCGATCCAGGCGCAGGTGATCAACCTGCTCGCCGACCTGCAGGAGGAGTTCGACCTGACCTACGTCTTTATCGCCCACGACCTGGGCGTCGTCAGGCACGTCTCCGACCGGATCGCGGTCATGTACCTCGGCAAGATCGTCGAGATCTCCCCGGCAGAGGAGCTCTACCGGCGCCCGATCATGCCCTACACGGAAGCGCTTCTGTCGGCGGTCCCGCTCCCCGACCCGCGCAAGTCGGGGGCGCGCGAGCGAATCGTGCTCGAGGGCGACGTCCCCAGCCCGATCAACCCTCCCTCGGGCTGCCGCTTCCATCCGCGCTGCCGCTACGCGACCGACATCTGCCAGCAGCTCGAGCCGCCGCTCACCGACTACGGCAACGGGCATCTCGCCGCTTGCCACCACCCGCTGAACGTCGATCAGGAGACGCTCGCGCGGGCAAGCGTCGACCGGCACCACACTCCCGCCGGGGCGGACGAGCGGGCCGAGCCGGATGCACCGGCTCGCGCCGCCACGTAAAGCGATTGGCGAAGGGGTCGGCGAACAGAATGGCTCGACTGAGCGCCTGACGCGTCGGGAGCGGCACTCCCACTGCGCCGACATCGCCCCCGAAGGCGTTGCCCCTGGGACCTCAAACTAACCCTCGGCCACGGGAGCGGCCCTAACTCGGGCATCATCCCCGCGCATGAAGGTCGGGATCGTGGTCCCGTACTCATGGTCGTTTTGGGGAGGCGTTCCCGAGCATTCCGACCACCAGGTGCGGGCACTGGAGAAGCTCGGGGTCGAGGCGCGCCTCGTGATCGGCCACGACCCGCCCGGGCGCCTAACGAACTACCTGCACCCGCGGCGCGGCCGGCACGAGCGGCCGCCGCCGCAGGTGATCCCGGTCGGACGCTCGGTGATCGTGCCGGCCAACGGCGCGCTGCCGAACATCGTGCTCAGTCCGAGCTCGGTCTTCCGGATCCGCCAGGTGCTCGAGCGCGAGCGGTTCGACCTTCTCCACGTGCACGAGCCGATGACCCCCGCGCTCGGCGTGGCCGCGCTCTCCTTCGCCCAGGTGCCGGTCGTGGCCACCTTCCATGCCTCCGGGACGCTCGCGTGGATGAAGATCGCGACGCCGATCTGGGGCTTCCTCGCCGAGCGGATCGACCACCGGATCGCCGTCTCGAAGGACGCGGCCGACTCGGTCCGCCGCTACCTGCCAGGCGAGTACGAAGTGATCCCGAACGGCGTCGCCCTCCCCGAGCGTGCCGAGCTCGGCAAGCGCCGGAACCGGATCGTCTTCGTCGGCCGCCACGAGCCGCGGAAGGGGCTGCAGGCCCTGCTACGCGCCTGGCCGGAGATCCGGCGCCTGACCGGGGCGCGCCTGCGCATCCTCGGCGCCGATCCGCTCCAGGTCCGGCTCCTGCTCACGCGCCACCGGCTGCCGGACGAGGGGATCGACACGCTCGGCTTCGTCCGGGAGGAGGAGCGAACGAGCGAGCTCCTGGCCGCGAAGGCCTTCGTCGCGCCTTCCCTCGGCGGCGAGAGCTTCGGCATGGTGCTGACCGAGGCCTTTGCCTGCGGGACGCCGGTCGTCGCCTCCGACATCTCCGGATACCGTGACGTGATGACCTCCGAGACCGGCGTGCTCGTGCCCCCGGACGATCCGCGCGCCCTGACCGACGCGGTCGTCTCGCTGCTCGGGGACGAGGACCGGCGCCAACGCTTCGGCGCGGCGGGTCGGGTGGAGGCCAGACGCTACTCGTGGGACGACATCGGCCGCCGGCTCCTCTCCATCTACGAGGCGCTCGCGGGGCGCGAGGCGAAGGCGCTCGCCGCGACCGCGTGAGGGCCTGGCTGACCCACGGCCGGACGCCACGGGTCGCGGTTATCGCCCTCGCCGCGCTCGGCGTCGGCGGCCTGATCTGGTGGCGGGGCCCGAATTGGGGCACGGTCGGGGACGCCTTTGCCGCCGTCCGCTGGCAATGGATCGCCGTCGCGATCGGCTTCAACCTGATCTCGGTGGTCGTGCGTGCGATCGCGTGGACGACCGTGATCCGGCAGGCGCTCGAGGCGCCACGCCCGGGCTTTCGGCTCGTGTTCTCGGCCTTCTCGGTCGGCCTGTTCGCGAACGCCGTCCTGCCCGGCCGGATCGGCGAGCTCGCCCGGGTCGCCGTTCTGACGCGGAAGCTGCCGGGGCGCGAGGGCGCCTGGGCGGCGCTCGTCGGCACCGTCTTCTCGCATCGGCTGTTCGACCTCGTCCCCTCGGCCCTCCTCGTTGTCTACGTCTTGGTGACCGCCAAGGTGCCGCACTGGGCCTACACGAGCCTGCTGGTGGTGCTCGGAATCGGCTTCTCGCTGCTCGCGTTCGGGATCGCAAGCGCCCGGCGGCGGAGTAGCTCCAGGCTCGAGGAGCTCGGGCCGATCAGGCGGCTCGTGATGATCGCGCGCCACGGTCTCGCCGTCCTGCACTCCCCCGTGCCGGCGGCAATCGCCGCCTTCTTCCAGTGCCTGGGCTGGCTGTGCCAGCTCCTGGCCGTCTACTCCGCGATGCGCGCGTTCGCGATCCACGCCCCGCTGCCGGCCGCGGCGCTCGTCCTGATGCTGATGAACGTCGCAACCCTCTTCCCGCTTTGGCCCGGGAACGTCGGCCTCGTCCAGGCGGCGATCGCGCTGCCGCTGATCTCCTACGGGGTCGCCCGGGCCCGCGGGGTCGCCTACGGCTTCGGCCTCCAAGCGATCGAGGCCTCGGTCGGGGTCGGCGTGGGCACAATCTTCCTCGCCCGCGAGGGCCTCTCGTTCGCGATGCTGCGCGTGATGCCCGGGGCCGAGGCCGCCGAGGTGCCGGAGGAGACGCCGCCCCGGCCCGAGGCGGACGAGCCGCGTGCCCGCGCTCGCATCTCCGGCTAGCCTCAAGGGCGTCCTCTCCGCGCGCGAGGCGGCGGCCTGCCTCCTTGTCGGCTTCGAACGGGCGGGTGCTGCGGCGGCGGCGCTGCCGATCGCAGATGGGGGCGAAGGCACGGCGGAGGTTCTCGGCGCGCGGATCGCGCGGCTCGTGAAGGTGCCCGATGCCTTCGGCCGCCCGCGCGAGGCGCCGATCTCGAAGCTCCCCGACGGGACGGCCGTGATCGAGAGCGCGAGCGCGATCCCGCTCGTGCCGGAGCGGCTCGAGGTCGGCTTGGCCTCGAGCCGCGGGCTCGGGGAGCTGATCGCGGCTGCGGGCGAGGTGCCGCGCCTGCTCGTCTGCCTGGGCGGAACGGCCACGATGGACGCCGGCGAGGGCCTGCTCGCCGCGCTCGAGCGCCTGCCGGCGCCGACAACGGCGCTCTACGACGTGCGCGCCGGCTTCCTGGCCGCGCCGCGCCTCTTCGGGCGCCAGAAGGGGGCCTCCGAGCGGCAGCTCGTCGAGCTCGAGGAGCGCTTCGCGGCCGCCGCGCCGCGTCTCGGCGCCGCCGCGGAGCTGCCGGGCTCGGGCGCCGCCGGGGGGCTCGGCGCCGCGCTCGCCTCGCTCGGCGCCGAGCTCCTCGCCGGGGCGCCTTTCGTGCTCGAGCGGCTGCGCTTCCCCGAGCGGGCCCGCCAGGCCGAGCTCGTCGTGACGGGCGAGGGCAGGGTCGACTCTACCACGCTCGAGGGCAAGGCTCCGGGCGAGGCGGCGGCACTCTGCCGGAGCGAAGGGGTGCGCTGCGTCGTCTTCGGAGGCCGGATCGAGCTCGAGCTCCCCGGTGCCGAGCTCGCGGAGCTGAGCGGCGAGCCCTCGCGCGCCCGCGAGGATCTGCTCGAGCTCGGCGAGCGCCTCGGCCGCGGCCTTTCAGGCTAGGCCGAGCCGGGAGACGACGACGCTCTCCGCGGCCTCGCTGCTCGCGGCGTGGCCGGCGACGGCGCCGAGGAAGGCGTCGCGCTCGAGCGCGTAGAGCTCGCTCGCCTGCCGGGCGCGCGCGCTCGCCGTCCGCGGGATCTCGCGGAGCAGGGCGATCTCTCCGAAGTAGCCCCCCGGTCCGAGCACGTTCACCTGGCGGCCGTCGATCTCGATCTCGATCTCGCCGGAGTCGACGATGTAGAAGCGCTCGCCCGGATCGTCCTGGCGGAAGATCGTCTCGCCCCGCTCGGCATGGACCCGCATCAGGCTCGAGGCGAGGTGCTCGAGCGTCGGCGCCGGCAGCGGCGCGAACATCTCGATCGCCCGCAGGCGCGCGAGCTCGGCGGCGGGCACCGTGAGCGAGCGGTCGATCTCGGCGAGCCAGCGGAAGGTCGGCAGCGTCAGCGCAGGCAGGATCGCGCCGGTCACGATCAGGGCGCCCCGGATCCCGACCGCGCCGACGAGGGCCGGCGCTGCGATCGCACCGATCCCGCCGGTGAAGTAGAAGGCGCTGTGGAGAACGCCGAAGACGCGCGAGAGCACCTCCTCCGGGACGGCGCGCTGCAGCAGGGTGAAGCCCGCCACGTCGACGAACGCCAGCCCGAGGCCCGCCACGGCGATCAGGAGAAACGCGACTGCGGGACGCGCCCAGAGCCCCACTCCCATGATCGGCGCGCTCCAGAGTACGAGCGCGATCCCGAACACGAGCCCCAGGCGCCGCACGCCGACGAGCGACACGGCGGCAATGCCGCCGACGAGGCCGCCGACCCCGAGCGCCGAGTTGAGGTAGCCGACCCCG
Organism: Gaiellaceae bacterium; assembly: GCA_036378475.1. Classification (GTDB taxonomy): domain Bacteria; phylum Actinomycetota; class Thermoleophilia; order Gaiellales; family Gaiellaceae; genus 13-2-20CM-68-14. Next base: position 1,065 of record DASUWJ010000025.1, on the reverse strand, counting down.
GGCGAGCCGAGCCCGAGCAGCCGGATCGCCGCCACGGCCGCGAGGACGACGAAGGCGCCATAGATCAGGGTCTGGCCGGCGAAGAGCGCCACGATCAAGCGGAGCCTCGAGTCGCCCGCGACCGTCCGGAAGCCCGCGAGCGCCTCGCGCCGCCAGCTGGTCGCAACCGCGCTCTCCGCCTTCTTCTCCTCGGGCCGCTCGAGTGAGATCAGGGTGAGCATCAGCGCCGACCAGAGGAACGTAGCCGCCGTGAAGGCGAACACGGTCTGCACGTTCGAGACCGCGAGCACGACTCCGCCGAGCGCCGGGCCGACGAAGTAGCCCCCCGCCTCGATCGTGGTCGAGGCGACGTTGGCCGCGGCCAGCTCCTCGGGCGTCCGCGCCAGGGCGGGCAGGAGCCCCGCCTCGGCCGGCTGGAACGCCATCGAGACCACGGTCACCGAGACCGCGAGCAGGTACACGAGCACGGGCGGGCCGCCCGTCGCCGTAGCCGCCGTCGCCGCGGCGAACGCCCCGGCCCGGACGAGATCCGAGGCCTTCATCACGCGCAGGCGCGGGAACCGGTCGCCCAGGATGCCCCCAAACGGCGCCGCGAGCGCCGCCGGAAACCAGCGGATCAGGCCGACGATCCCGACGGCAGCGGCGCCGCCGTGGCGGTAGGCGTAGACCATCAGCGCGACCGTGTAGGCCCAGGTTCCAACCGCCGAGCCGGCCCAGGCGTACTGCAGCCGGCGCAGGTTCTGGTTGCCGTAGATGCCCCGGAAGGCCCGCAGCGAGTCGAGCAGTTGCTGCCGCACCGCGCCCATTCGGAAGAAGAATCGCAGGCGGAATTGTGTTTTTGAAGCCGGCGAGGGAAGATTGAGAGCGCGCGTAGCGTCAGGTTGGTCGAGAGCAAACTTTTCCGGAAGGAGGAAGAAGATGACGGACGAGCCCCGCGAGGAGACTCAGCCCGAAGAGGCCGAGAACGTCGAGGGCCACATGAAGAGGGAGCCAGGGCTCCCCCAGCCAGGCCTCCCTCACAGCGATGACGACGATGTCGAGGGGCATGCCGCGCTCCGCCAGCCG
>DASUWJ010000024.1:0-8132 GCA_036378475.1 Gaiellaceae bacterium | reverse complement strand
GCCTGTGCGCAGACGTCCAGACCCGCGCGCCCGAGCAGCTCGACCAGGTCGAGCCGGATGATCGTCTCGTCTTCTGCGACCAGGATCCGCATGCGCGGAGTCTCTACCCGAGGCGGCGTGGGCGCCAGCCGAGTCCCCGCTCCCGAGGCCTCCCCCCCGGACGGCACGCCGCGGCTGCCTCGTCAGGCGGGGAAGACGACCTCGGCCCTCGTACCGCCGTCACTGCGGAGCTCGAACGTGCCCCCGAGCTCGTCTCGTACGAGCGCCCGGACGATCGAAAGCCCGGTGCCGCTGGGAGCGTCGCTCGCGACGCCGCCGTCATCTGCGATCGCCAGCACCGCCTCGCCGTTTCGGCGCCCGAGCTCGATCCTTACAGCACCGCCGCCGTGCTCGAGCGCGTTTTGGAACAGCTCGCTGAAGACGAGTGCCAGGGCGGTCGCCCGGTTGCCCGCGAGCGAGACCCGCTGGAGGCGTGTCTCCACGCGTTTGTCGGCGCCCAGCCCCTGGACGAGCATCGCGCGCAGCCGTTCGAGCAGCTCGCCGAGCTCGACGTCGTCGTCCCGCTGCTCGGTCAGCACCTCGTGCACGGCGGCGATCGCGAGAATGCGGTTGACCGAGTCGTCGAGCGCCTTGCGCGGGTCGACCCCGTCCCCGGCCCGAGCCTGCAGCCGAAGCAGCGACGCCACCGTCTGGAGGTTGTTCTTGACGCGGTGGTGAATCTCCTGGGCGAGGACGCCGCGCATCACGGCACGGCCATGCTCGAGCGCAACGGCCGCGTGATGGGCGATCGAGGTGAGCAGGGCTCGCTCGTCCTCGCTGAACGGAGAGTCGCGGTCGCAGACGAGCTCCCCGATCTGGCGGCCCTTCCAGCGAAGGGCCGTCCGCACCGCGTGCGCACCGGCTCGGCCAGCGGGCCGCGCGATTGCGCCGTCCTCCAGGACGAGGGCGGCGCCCGTCGCCCCGACCGCCTCCATCGTCGCCTTGACGATCGCCTCGAGCGATTCCTCCACGTAGAGCGACTCGGAGACGGCTTCCGAGATCCGGGCGAGAGCCTCCAGCTCGCCGACACGCCGCTGGGCCTCCGCATAGAGCTTCGCGTGCTCGATCGTCTGGGCGACCTGCGCGGCAATCGCAACCAGGAGCTCCACCTCGGCGGCGCTGAACTCCCGGGGGTCGCGCGTGCGGACGTTGAGTGCGCCGGCGAGCTTCTCGCGCGCGAGGATCGGAACGGCCAGGATCGACTCGTACTCGTCCTCCGGCAGGTTCGCAAAGCCCTTGAAGCGCTCGTCAAGATGCGCCTGCGCCGGGATCATGATCGGAGCGCGCGCGGCTGCCGCACTACCCGTGATCCCCTCGCCGGGGCGAAGCTTCGGCCTCCGGGTCATCTCCTCGACGCGTGTGCCGTGCGTCGCGCGCAGGATCAGCTCGCCCGAGCGCTCCTCGTACAGATAGACGAAGCACGCCTCGGCCTCGAGCGCCTCGGCGACCTTCTTGGCGACGAGAGCGAGCACCTCCTCGAGGTCGAGCGTGGAGTTGACCGCAGCGATCGTCTCGGTCAGCAGCCGTAGGTGCCGAGCCGGGACATCCATCTCCTCGATTGTAGGAGCGTGACGTCGGGAAGCCAGGAAGCGAAAGGGGCGCGCGCCAAAGCTGGCCGGCTGTCGAGCCGGACGATGACCGGCAGCTTCGCTTGGCGAGCGTCGCCGACGCGCGGTGCCGAGCAACCGGATCGCCCGCGGGAGCTCTGAGCGAACGTTAGGGTGCCGCCGATGTCGCTCATCAAGTGGCTGCTCTTTCTGCACATCACTGGCGCCTTCTTCCTGATCGGAGGCATCGTGATCGCGGGGACCTTGAACCTGGCAGCCGCCGGCAAGCAGCGGCGTCCGAGCGAGATCGCGACCCTCTACGGGCTGATCCGCTTCGCCGTGCCGCTGATTGGGCTTGGGCTCCTGTTCACACTTGCTTTCGGCCTCTGGCTCGTGCATGAGGCGGGTTTCGGCTACGGGGACGGCTGGATCGTCGCGGCGCTCATCCTCTGGGTCCTCGGCAGCGCGCTCGGGAATCTGGGCGGCAAGAGCCAGCGAGAAACCCGCCTGCTGGCCGAGCGGCTGGCGAACGAAGGCGACGCGCCGAGCGCCGAGCTGCGCGCCCGCGTGCTTCGGCCCTTCCCGCTCGCCGCCAGCTACGCGAGTGGCCTGATCGCGCTTGCGATTCTCGGGATCATGATCTGGCGGCCGGGCGCGTGATGCTCGCGATCCAGCAGCCACCGAGCGGCAACCTGCCGCTCTTTCTCTGCATGTGCTCGGCGCGACGGCCACGTTCGGGGCGACCGCGACCGTCGCTCTGCTCGGCTTCGCCGCAGGCAAGCGCGAGCCCGAGCGCGCCCAGTGGCTGCGTCGGCTCGCGTTCCGGATCGGACTTGGCGTCCTCGTGCCCGCGTTCATCCTGATGCGCGGCGGCGCGCAGTGGATCGCCGACAAGGAATATCCAGGCGGCAAACATGAGCCAGGGTGGGTGGGCGTCGGCTTCATCGTCACCGAGCCCGGAGCGATCCTGGTCCTCGCTCTCCTGATCCTGACCTGGCTAGGCACTCGGCGGCCCGACTCGCGCGCCAGAGCGGTTGCGCCCTGGCTTGCCTCCGTCTATCTCGTCGCGCTCGGAGTCGCGTGGTTCGCGATGTCCGCCAAGCCGGGCGGCTGAGAGCCTCGCCTCACTCCCTCGCCTCCGCGCCTCTCCAGCGCCGGTAGTGGTCAGTTTGATCGTTAAGGCGGCTTCCGATAATCCGGCCGGGAGCCGCTAGCTCAGTGGACATATCGGCGGGACGGTAAGTCAGGAGCCCGCCCGAGAGCGCGTGCGGACACGGCACGGGCCCAGGTTCGACTCCTGGGCGGGGCTCCCCGCTCCGCGACGACCGCTGCTTCCCGTAGTAACTCACCGCCAGTTAACAAAACAATTACAGCAGGCACAGTTTTCGTTTAGAGGCGGCCGCTACCGTGCGATCGTGGCCACCGTTGCAACCGACCTGAGAGTCTTGAACGGCTTTCTCGTTGCAGATCGCGAGGGCCGCGTTGTTGGTCGCGTCGAGTGCCCGATGTATGGGACCGCGCCGGATGTTCCCGATGCCTTGGCGGTCCGCTCGGGCTTTCTCGCCCGCAGGCGCCGCGTCGTTCCTGCCGAGGCGATCGAGGAGATCGACGGTGCGAGCGGCGTGATCGGCCTCCGAGTCGCACGCGACACACTGAAGAGCTTCCTCTAAGCGGACCCGGGCTCGGGCGGGCCGCCTCGGGACGCCGTACCGAGGTCAGGGTCATGCCCGCCGGCCGCACCGCAACGCTCCCGCCATAACGACCGCGAGGTGCGATTCCAGCACCTCGCAGTCGGCCGTCAGTTGACTTCGCCAGCCGCAGCGGCGAAGCGCTACCAATCTTCCAACTTTTCGGGCTCCACCGCTAGAGGACCGCGAGGTACCGATCGAGCTCCCAGCTCGTCAGCTGGACGCGGTAGTCATCCCACTCCTTTCGCTTGAGCTCCACGTAGCGATCGAAGATATGGGGCCCGAGCGCCTTGCGCGCCAGCTCGGACTCGGCGAGCGCGTCGATCGCCTCGCCGAGCGTCTCCGGCAGCGAGACGATCCCCCGCTCGCGCCGCTGCTCGGGCGTGAGGTGATAGAGGTTCGTCTCCATCGGCTCGGGCAGCTCATATCCCTGCTCGATCCCCTCGAGCCCGGCGTGCAGAAGCGCGGCGAATGTCAGGTAGGGGTTGCAGGCCGGATCGGGGCAGCGGATCTCGGCCCGGGTTGCCTGCTCGGAGCCCGGCTTGTAGAGGGGAATCCGGATCAAAGCGGAGCGGTTTCGCTGCGACCAGGCCACGTACACCGGTGCTTCGTAGCCCGGCACGAGACGCTTGTAGGAGTTGACCCACTGGGCGAAGACCGCCGCGATCTCCCGTGCGTGGCGGAGCTGGCCCGCGATGAAAGCCTTGCCGGCCGCGGAGAGGTGCCACTGGTCGTCCCCGTCGAAAAAGGCGTTCCGGCCATCGCTGAAGAGCGACTGGTGCGTATGCATGCCGGAGCCGTTTTCGCCGAAGATCGGCTTCGGCATGAAGGTCGCGTGGTAGCCGGCCTTCTTCGCGATCTCCTTGACGATCAGGCGGTAGGTGACCGTGTGGTCGGCCATCTCGAGCGCCGGCGCGAAGCGCATGTCGATCTCGTGCTGGGAAGGTCCGACCTCGTGGTGGACGTACTCGATCGGAATCCCCATCAGCTCCAGCGCGTGGACCGTCTCCTGGCGGAGGCCCGAAGCTGCGTCGAGCGTTGTCATCGCGAAGTAGCCGCCCTCGTCGAGCGTCTCGGTGCTCTTGTCGTCGCGAAAGAGGAAGTACTCGAGCTCGGGCCCGACGTTGAAGGTGTCGAAGCCGAGCGAGCTCATCCGCTCGAGGGCCCGCCGCATCACGTAGCGCGGGTCACCCTCGTAGGGCTGCCCGTCCGGCGTGACGATGTCGCAGATCATCCTCGCGACGGTCGGTTCGCCCTCGCCCCTGGGCATCACCCGGAACGTGTCCGGATCGGGGATCGCAACCATGTCCGACTCCTCGATCGCGTTGAAGCCCGTGATCGAGGATCCGTCGAAGCCCATTCCGTCGTCGAGCGCGGCTTCGACCTCGCTCGGCATCACGGCGAAGCTCTTCAGGTGCCCCTCGATGTCAGTGAACCAGAGCAAAACGAAATCGACCTGCTCGTCCTGCATCCGCTTCAGAGCCTCGCGCCGCGCGCCCGGGTCGCTCGTCGCCCGGGCCCTGCTCTCGACCTGCGCCATCCGAAAACCTCCTTGAAAAACACGAAAGCCCCAGGCGCGCTCGGCGCCTGAGGCTGCGTCGCCTACAGACGCCCCGGAGTTTACACACCCCGGCAGCCAGGATCGTTCTAGCCTCTCGGACGCCCTGGACCCTTGACGTTCGTCCGAGCTCGACGGTACGGTGGAGGCGATGCGGTCGCCGGTGCTGGCGGCCGCCGGGGCAGTGTGGCCTCAGGACTGCAGTCGAGTCCTGGGGCTTTTTGTTGGACCGAAACGAAGGAGGCAAAGGTGGAGGCAACCGAACGGCACTACCTGGTGAACGGCAGCGGCGCGCAGCCCGAGCCGCGTGAGGCACTCGCCTGGGCCGGCGAGACCCAGGCCAAGATGGTCGATCTCAAGTTCTGCGATCTGCTCGGCGCCTGGCAGCACATGACGCTCCCGCTCTCTGCCTTCGACGAGTCCGCCTTCGACGAGGGGCTCGGCTTCGACGGCTCCTCGATCCGCGGCTGGCAGGGAATCTCCGAGTCGGACCTGCTGCTGATCCCGGACGCCTCGAGTGCGCTGCTCGACCCGTTCGCGGAGGCCCCGACGCTCTCGCTCCTCTGCGAGATCGTCGATCCGATCACCCGCCAGCCCTATACGAAGGATCCGCGCCGAATCGCCAAGCGGGCCGAGGAGTACCTTCGCGAGACCGGCGTCGCCGACACGGCCTACTTCGGCCCCGAATGCGAGTTCTTCGTGCTCGACACGGTCTCCTACGAGCTCGCCGACCACAAGGCCCACTACGAGATCGACTCGGCCGAGGGCCACTGGAACTCGGGGAGACCCGGACCCGGCTACACCGTCCGGCCGAAGGAGGGCTACTTTCCCCCGGCCCCCCACGACACGCTGGCCGACCTGCGGACGCAAATGGTCCTCACCCTCGAGCGGCTCGGCATTCCCTGCGAGTTCCACCACCACGAAGTCGCCTCGGGAGGCCAGTGCGAGATCGACCTTCGCTTCCAGTCGCTGACGCGGATGGCCGACCAGGTGATGACGTACAAGTACGTCATCAAGAACCTCGCGCGTGCGGCCGGCAAGACCGCGACGTTCATGCCGAAACCGCTCTTTGGCGACAACGGCTCGGGCATGCACACCCACCAGTCGCTCTGGAAGGAAGGCACACCGCTGATGGCGGACAAGTCGGGGTACGCAGGGCTCTCGCAGCTGGCCCGGACGTACATCGGCGGACTGCTCGCCCACGCCCCCGCGCTGCTCGCCTTCTGCGCCCCGACGACGAACTCCTACCGCCGGCTCGTGCCCGGTTTCGAGGCGCCCGTCAACCTCGTCTACTCGATGCGGAACCGCTCCGCCTGCATCCGGATCCCGATGTACTCGGACTCGGCGAAGGCAAAGCGGATCGAGTTTCGCTGCCCGGACGCCGCCGCCAACCCGTACCTCGCCTTCTCGGCGATGCTGATGGCCGGGCTCGACGGGATCGAGCAGGGGCTGGACGCCGGCGAGCCCGCCGACTGGGACTTGTTCGAGGAGGACCGGGGCGTGGCGCAGGTGCCCGGCTCGCTCGCCGAGGCACTCGCCGCCCTCGAGCGCGATCACGAGTTCCTGCTCCGCGGCGACGTCTTCAGCGAGGACCTGATCCGGACCTGGATCGAGCACAAGCGCGAGAGCGAGGTCGACGTCGTCCGCTTGCGGCCCCACCCGGCCGAGTTCGCCCTCTACTTCGACTGCTAGCGGCCTTGCTCGCGACCGCAGTCGAGATCCGCGACCTCCGGCCGGGCGACTGGCCGGAGGTCGCGCGGATCTATGCGGAGGGAATCGAGACCGGCGAGGCCACCTTCGAGACGGCCGTGCCCTCCTGGCCGGACTGGGACCGCGCACACTGCCGCAGACCCCGGCTCGTGGCGGCGATCGACGGCGGCCTCGTCGCCTGGGCGGCGATCGCGCCCGTCTCGGCTCGGCCCGTCTACAGGGGCGTGGCGGAGATCAGCCTGTACGTCGCCGAGCGCGCACGTCACCGGGGTATCGGCACGGCCCTGCTGGCCGAGTTCGTGCGCGGCACGGAGCAGGCCGGGATCTGGACGCTCCAGACGAGCGTCTTTCCCGAGAACGAGGCCAGTCTGCGGCTGCTCGCCGGCGCCGGCTTTCGCTGCGTCGGCCGGCGGGAGCGAATCGGCAAGCAACACAGGCGTTGGCGGGACACCGTCCTGCTCGAACGACGAAGCGAGGTGATCGCATGACCAAGGTCGAGGCCGTCGTGATCCGCGAGCGTGTGGAGACCGTGATCGACGCCGTCGAGGAGGAGACCGGACACGTGGGCGCCACCGTGGTCGAGGCGATCGGCCACGGTCGCCAGCGCGGCGTCACCCACGAGTACCGGGGTCGCGTCTTCGAGTCGCGCTTCCTGCCGAAGGCGCTCCTGACCTTCATCGTCGAGGACTCGCTCGCGAGCGCGGTCGTCGAGGCCGTTGCCGACTCGGCCAGAAGCGGCAACGACTCGGGCGACGGGCTCGTCTGGGCGAGCCGAGTCGGCTCGGTCACGCACAACCGCACCGGCCTGCCCCTGGAGAGCGTGGCGGCGCGATGAGCAACGCGAACCTGCTGCTCGCCGCCAACACGGTCTGGGTCGTGATCGCGGCCGTCCTCGTCATGTTCATGCAGGCCGGATTCGCCTTCCTCGAGGCGGGGCTGACGAGGATGAAGAACGCGGCGCACATCGCCGGCAAGAACGTGCTGATCTTCGGCGTCTGCTCGCTCGTCTACTGGGCGGTCGGCTTCGCGCTCGCATTCGGGGATGGCAACAGCCTGATCGGAACGCATGGCTTCGCGCCGTCAGTGGGCGCACTGCTCGCGATCGGAAAAGCCCCCTACTCGTTCTTCACCACGATCCCCGGCGCGGGCGCGTACCTGTTCGAGGTCGTCTTTGCCGGCGTCTCGCTCGCAATCGTCTGGGGGGCGATGGCGGAGCGGGCGAAGCTCTGGGTCTACTTCGCCTTCGGCGTCGCCTTCACGCTGATCTACTCGGTCACCTCGCACTGGGTCTGGCACTCGGGCGGGTGGCTGTTCGGGCTGGGGATGCAGGATTTCGCCGGCTCGACGGTCGTCCACTACCAGGGGGCACTCGCCGCGCTCGCCGGGGCGATCCTGCTCGGGCCACGGCTCGGCAAGTTCGGGCGAGACGGTCGGGCCAATCCGATTCCCGGCCACAACCTGCCCTACGCGGTCCTGGGGACGATCATCCTCTGGTTCGGCTGGTTCGGCTTCAACCCCGGCTCGACCCTGGCGGTCGTTAGCGGGCACCGGATCGGCTACTTCGGCTACGTCGCGCTGACGACGAACGTC
>DASUWJ010000023.1:0-7748 GCA_036378475.1 Gaiellaceae bacterium | reverse complement strand
GCGACCCGACTCAAGCAAGGCCCGTTTCGCCGGCCCGATGAGCTTCGAGCGGCCTGGATCTCGGCCCTAATCGGCGGCGTGGCGGCGCTGCTCCTGCTCGTGGTCGTCCCGCGTGGCGGCGATGCCGCGGCGCACCTCTATCGCACGTTTCTCGTCCAGCGGGGGGCGCTGCTTTGGGACAACCTCTGGTTCGCGGGTCAGTACCCGCTCGCCTCCTACAGCTTGGTCTACTACCTGCTGGCCGCGGCGGTCGGAAACGGGCTGCTTGCTGCGGTGGGGGTCGTACTCTCGGCGCTCCTGTTCGCCTCGCTCGTTCTTCGCGCCTTCCCGCGCGCGGGGCGCTGGCCTGCATATTGGTTCGCCGCGCTCGCGGGCGGCCAGTTCTTCACGGGCGACTATCCCTACACGGTCGCCTTCACCGCACTGTTGGCGACGTTGTGGGCGCTGCAGCGAGGACGTACGTGGCTTGGGATTGCCTGCGCTGCGCTGACGCTCGGCTGCAGTCCACTCGCTTTCCTCTTCCTCTGCCTCGTGCTCCTCGCGCTTCGAATCAGCTCCCCGCAGCCCCATCGGCGCACCTTGATCATCGGCGCCTCACTGCTCGTCCTCGTTGGCGTGGAAATGGGCTCTCTGTGGCTCTTTCCAAGCCATCTTTCCTACCCGTTCGCGTTCTGGCGATTCATACTTGGCGTCTCGGTCTGTCTCCTCGGCGCGGCACTCGCACTGCGGAGCTCGGCGGCGAGGCCGCTCGCGAGCATCTTCGTCATCTGGACCTTCGCGCTCGTCGCGGGCTACCTGATTCCCTCGCCTGTCGGCCACAACTTGCTCCGGCCGGCGACGCTCGTCTTCCCGCTCATGCTCCTCGCCGCACAGCTCGCTGGCCGCCGCCCGCGCTGGCTCGCCTACCCTGCGGTCGCGGCCGCGTTCGCCGCCAACGTGGGGCCTTACGTCGCGACGGTGATTTCTCGGTCCGATAAAGCCTCCAGAGCCTCTTTCTGGTCGCCGATGCTGCACTATGTCGCCGCGCATTCCTCCGCCGGTTACCGGTTGGAGGTCGTGCCGACGATCAACCACTGGGAGGCTTACTACATCCCGAAAGTCGGCTTCCCGATCGCTCGCGGCTGGTATCAGCAGCTCGACAGCGGTGATAACCCCCGCCTTAACCACGGGGGCCTGACGCCGCGGGTTTACCGGGATTGGCTGCGAAGCGTCGGTGTGCGCTACGTGATCGTCGCCAACGCCACTCCCGCGTCGGGCGCCGCGAACGAGGCGAGGCTGCTCTTGAGTGGTCGCTCTGGTCTCGTCCGGGTGTTCCAAAGCCGGAACGGCAGGGTCTACGAGCTTCCGGATGCGAACCCGATCTTGACCGGAGCGGCGTCCGCCGCGATCACCCGACAGAGCATCAGCGGCATCGTGGGTTGGACGTCCCAGGCCGGCCCCTATTTCCTCCGCGTCCATTACACCCGCTTGCTGCAGGTCGAGCAAGGCGCCGTCTGCCTTTCCCCAGGGCCGGGCGGGATGACCCGGCTCGAGGCGCGTCAGCCGGGGCGGTTCGCGCTGAAAGCCGTCGAGGGTGCAGGCGCTTTTCTCGAGAGCATCCTCGACAGCTATGGCAAGAGCTCGCCCCGCTGCCACGCGAGCCAGTACGGCTTCGCGGGCTGAACCAGCTGCCAGCTAGACGCGATCAACGCGTCGGCTTGAGCGCGCCGTTAGGTCGTACGAACCGGCGAGGCGATTCACTCGAGCAGTCCCGACGCGCGCTCGAGCAATTCAAAGGCCTCCGGCTCTCGGCCCTCCGCCCGAAGCAAGCGGGCCCAGCCTCGCAACGCCTGGGTGCACTCCCGCCAGCGCCGCTGCTCTTCGAGCAGGCGGCTGCCTTCCTCGAAGGCCGACAGAGCCTCCGCGGCCGGACCCCCTGAGGCGACAAGTGCTTCCGCAAGCGTGACGAGCGCCGCTCCCCGCTCGGCCGGGTCGTTGTCGCCCAGGAGCGCCAGAGCTTCGCGGGCGAAGGCGAGCGCCTGCTCGGGCCGGTCGATCTGGAGTGCCTGCTTGGCCTGCTCGGTCCGCAGGTAGGCGAGATCGTGCGGCTCGGGGCGAAGCCCAAACAGCCGCTCGGCGGCGGCCAGGTGCGAGCCCGCCTCGTCGCCTCGCCCGACCGAGTTCAGGGTCCAGGCGCATGAGAGGTGGGCGCGGGCCAGATGCAGACTGTCGTCGCTCGCGCGGAGGAGCGCGATCGCGCGCCGGAAGTAGTCGAGCGCGAGGGCCGACTTCTCTTCCAGCGCCGCCAGCCGCCCGAGCGAACGGTAGAGACGCACGCGCGTGAGCGGATCGTCGCTCTCCTCCACCTGCTCGCTCAACTCGGCCAGAATCGCCTGGGCGCGGTCGAGCTCTCCAAGGTCGCCGAGTGCGAAGCTGAGGTAGGCGGCGAAGCGGAGCTCAGCGACGCCGTTCTCGGGCGCGGCTGCCCGCACCTGGTCGAGGCAGTCGGCGAACAGTCGTGCGGCCTTGGCCGCCTCGCCGACGGCCGCGTACATCCGCCCGAGCGTCAGGTAGGCATCAGGCCGCTCGAGCGGCGTGAGCCAGCCGGAGCCGACGGCGGGCTCGAGCAGCGAGACGGCCTCGGCGGCATCGCCCCGCTCGCTGGCCGCGAACCCGAGCGCGAGCTGAGCCATCGCGGCGGACTGGCGATCGCCACCTGTTTCCGCCTCGGCCAGGAGCTGCCGGAGCTCCGCCTCGATCTCGGCGCCGCCACCCAGCCGTAGTGCGAGCTCGGCGTCCGCCAGCCGTAGCTCGCGCAGCTCTGGCTCGCGCAGGTCGGAGCCAGTCTCCAGGTACTCGACCGACACGCCGAGCTTTGGTGCCAGCTTGCGCAGCGCTTTCGTCGAGGGCTGACGCGCGCCCGCCTCGATTCGAGAGATATAGGCGTACGTGATGCCCGGTGAAGAGAGTGCGCGCTGGGAGAGTCCTCGCTCCCGCCGAAGCCGGCGTAGGCGGGCGCCGATCGTCTCCGTTCCATGCTCCGGGTCGGCGATCATCCGACGCATTCTGATCTATTCGGCGGCGAGTCGTCAACGCTTGACAAGCAAATTCATTGACAAAACTGCGAGAAGGCGCTTGGCTAGCGGCGGCCATGTCCTTGGCGCGGACCACGCGCCCGCGCCCGCAAACTCGAGGGAGGTGAACCGAATGCCGAGATGGGCCTACTCAGCGCCCGTGCGGCTGCTGCTGGTCGTGCTCGCAGCACTTGTCGCCGCCTCGTTCGTCGGCGGCCTGCCCTGGGAGTAGGGAAACCGGTTGGTGAGCCGGGGGAGCGCTCGAGCGCTCCCCCGGGTCGGGCGAGCGGCTCGCACCGAGCCCGATACCGCTGGCAACACGTATCCCCCGGGCGGGGGATGACGGAGTCAACGCAGCAGCCGATCCTGTTCCTGCACGGAAGCTGGGCCAACGGATTAGCTCGCCGCTTACCGTCAGAAGCCGCTTCCGCCGCAAAACGAGAGGGCGGTCAGGTCGCAGGGCTGCCCTCTCCAGCCCAGAGGGATTGATTCTGCGACCGAGCCTTGCACCGCGTGGGCTGGTCGGCGGTGGGCGACGGCAGCCCGCGCGGCAGGACTACTATCGCCGGCATGCGCCCAGTCCGCCCGACGGTGCAGGTTGTTGGCCGGCGGCGCGTCGCGGCAGCGGTGGGGGAGGGTTCGATGGTCGCGGGGCTCATCTGCTGCCGCCTCGCTGAACTCGGTGTCAGCGTCTGAGCTGGCCCTCGCCCTCGAGCACGCGCGACGGCGGACGAACGCTCTGCTCGAGCCGCTCGCGGACGAGCAGCTCGTGCGCCAGATCTCGCCCCTCCAATCGCCGCTCGTCTGGGACCTGGCCCACATCGGCCACTTCGAGGAGCTCTGGCTCCTGCGGCGGGTTGGCGGGCGGAAGGCGGTCTCAGCGGAGTACGACGATCTCTACGACGCATTCGCCCACGAGCGCGGCGAGCGCGGCCGGCTGGCGATGCCGCCGCCCGAGGTCGCGCGCGCCTACCTGCAGGAGGTTCGCGAGGCCGTGCTCGGGTTGCTGCCCAGGCTTGCGTTCGACAACGGCGATCCCCTGCTCCGCCAAGGGTTCGTGATCGGAATGGTCGTCCAGCACGAGCTTCAGCACGACGAGACGATGGCGCAGACGCTGGCGCTTGCGGGCTGGCCGGGGCCGGCGCCACAGGCGCCGCCAGAGGTAAGAGCGAGCGGCGAGGTCCTCGTGCCCGCCGGTCCGTTCAGGCTCGGCAGCGATGAGCCGTGGGCCTACGACAACGAGCGGCCGGCGCATGCGGTCGAGCTGCCGTCGTTTCGGATCGACCGGGCCCTCGTGACCAATGCGGACTACGCGGCCTTCGTCGACGCCGGCGGCTACCGCGAACGGGCCGCCTGGAGCGATGAGGGCTGGGCCCTGGCGCGAGCGGGAGGTTGCGGTTGCGCCCCTCCACTGGGCCGAAGCGGGCGACCGCCGGCTGCGTCGTCGGTTCGACGTCGTCGAGGCGCTGCCGCCGCGCGAGCCCGTCCAGCACGTCTCGTTTCACGAGGCCGAGGCGTACGCCCGCTGGGCCGGTAAGCGCCTCCCGCGCGAGGACGAGTGGGAACGCGCGGCCAAGACAAGCCCCCGGGAGCTCGAGCACCTGCAAGGAGCCGTCTGGCAATGGACCACGTCGACCTTCGACGCCTATCCAGGCTTCAGGGCCTTTCCCTACCGGGAATACTCGGAGCCCTTCTTCGGTGATGAGTACAAGGTGCTCCGCGGCGGCTCGTGGTGCACCGATCCACTGGTGGCCCGGCCCACCTTCCGCAACTGGGACCTGCCGGAGCGCCGGCAGATCTTCGCCGGTCTTCGCTGCGTGCGCGATGCCTAGAGCCGCCGCAGAGGGAGGGCTTCGCTTCGACGTTCTCGGGGACGAGACAAACGCTCGTCGGGCCCTGTACGAGGCGACGCTTCTGGGCCTACGCTCCGACGTGAAGGAGCTGCCGGCCCTCTGGCTCTACGACGAGCGCGGCTCACGGCTGTACGAGCAGATCACTCGTCTCCCGACGTACTACCTCCCTCAGCGTGAGGGCGAGATTCTGCATGCGAACGCGGCCGCGATCGCAACGCGGACCCAGGCTCGCACGCTCGTCGAGCTCGGGGCGGGCTCGGCGAAGAACACCCGTCTGCTCCTGGACGCGCTCGCTGCTGCCGGCACGCTCGAGCGCTTCGTTCCGCTCGACGTGAGTGAGCCGGCCCTCCGAGCGGGCGCCCGGGCGATTTCAATCTCCTACCCCGGGTCTTCGTGCACGCGCTCGTGGGTGATTTCGAACGCGATCTGGGCGCGCTCCCCGGCGGCGAGCGGCGGCTGATCGCCTTCCTCGGTAGCACGATCGGGAACCTCCACCCGGAGCGGCGAAGGAGGTTCCTCGCGACCGCGGCTGGCGCGGTCGCTCCAGACGACGCCTTCCTCGTCGGCCTCGATCTCGTCAAGGACGCCGAACGTCTGGAAGCCGCCTACAACGACACGCGCGGGGTGACCGAGGCGTTCGTTCGCAACGCGCTCGACGCCGTCAACGGTGAGCTCGCTGCGAACTTCGAGCAGCGGCGGTTCGAATATCAGGCGCGCTGGGATCCAGACCACGAGTGGATGGATATCGGCCTCCGCGCGACGCAGGCGCATGCGGTCTCGATCGTGCGTCTTGGGCTCGAGGTCGGGATCGGGGAGGGCGAGTGGCTCCGCGCCGAGATCAGCTCGAAGTTCCGCCGGCAGCAGTTCGAGCTCGAGGCCGCACGTGCCGGGCTGCGGACTGAGTCGTGGTGGACCGACCCCGCGGGCGAGTTCGCGGTCGCCCTGCTCGGCGCCGAGGCGTCCGCCGGAGGCTAAGGTCGGGCGAAACGAGAGGAGACGGCATGTCTGCAGGCAGCGCGATCTGCAGCCACCTCGATCAGATCGTGGTGACGGCGCTCCCGGAGAAAATCGAGGGCTGCGAGGAGTGCTTGAAGACTGGCAGCGGCTGGGTGCACCTGCGCATGTGCATGACCTGCGGCAAACTCGGCTGCTGCGACTCGTCGCCGAACAGGCACGCGACCGCGCACGAGCGGGAGAGCGGGCACCCGATCATCCGCTCCGCAGAGCCCGGCGAGGATTGGAGCTGGTGCTACCTCGACGAGGTGGCGTTTGCGGCGCCGCAGTAATTCAGGCTGAGTCGACTGACGACCGCTCGGGAAGCACTGGGAACCTCGGGGTTTCCTTGACCTCATGCGCAGCCCGCGATAGTTCGCCACGCAGGGCTTATCAGAAACCGGGGTCCCGATCCTCGAGCTACACGACCACCTTCGATCGGCTCACGCCTAGAGCGCGGAAAGGCTTGCGCTGCCCATTCTTCGTGCCGGTTCCACTCGATCGAGTGAGCCGCGCAAGTTTTTGCAGCCGAAATGGTCCTTGAGGCGATCCATCCATTCGCACCGTCAGTAGAAAGAGCAGCAGTTGCTCGGAAAGCGAGGCCAGCATGAAGAAACTGTTCCTCATCAGCATCGCCGTGACCGGGATTGCCGTCCCGGCCGCCGCAGGGGCGGCGACATTCAGCGGGGTGGTTGTCGCCAAGCAGGCCGGCCGCCATGCCTTGATCGTCGCCTCGAAGAGCGGACTCGTCCGCACCGTTCACACACACCGGCTGGCTACGCGGATCGGCGCGCGAGTAGCCGTCACGGCCCACCACCTGGCCGACGGAACGTTTAGCGCCACCCGCGTCTCGGTCTGGGGACTTGCCCGCAAGGCGCGGATCCGCGGAGTCGTCGTCCGCTCGTCACGGGGTAGCTTCCTGCTCTCCGCCGGCCACAGCATGCTCGCGATTCGGACTCGCCGACTCTTCTCGCTCAACGACACCGGCTCGAATCCGCAGCCGGGCAGTGTCGTCGATGTGACGGTGGAGACGAACGGCGATCAGCTTGACGAGCAGGACGTCCGGGAGCTGGGAGATGCCCAGCAGCTCGAGCTGCAGGGAACGGTCGGTTCGATCACACAGCCGACCGCGACCACCGCTGGGGAGGTCGTGCTGCAGGTGGGCACCTCGACGATCCACATCGTCGTTCCGGCTGGAACGACCCTGCCGAATACGCTGCAAGTCGGCGATTCGGTCCAGCTGAAAGTGGCGCTGTCGGGCGCGACCTTCACTCTGCTCAACTCGCAGGACGAAAGCGACGACCAGGGTGAGGACGTCGGTGGCGACGGCGGCGACGGAAGCGGCGATGGCGGCGGAGGCGGAAACGACTAACCCCGACTTCGAACGTCGCGCGGGCCGGCCCGAACCGGGACCGCCCCCGCGCGTCCTTGCCCCGCTCTTCGAGGCTCATGCGGGACTCGTGCTGGCAATCTGCCGCGGCATGCTCCGGGATGGGCATGAGGCGGAGGATGCTGCCCAGCAGAGCTTCCTCTCGGCCTACGCCAGCCTGATCACCGGCACGTGCCCGCGCGAACCAGCTGCGTGGCTGGCGACAATCGCTCGAAACGAATGTCGAGGCCGGGTCGAGCGCCGGATGCGCGAGCCACTGCCCGTTGGCGAGACGAGCGCCGAATCACCTGACCCGACGACGGAAGCTGCCCGAGGGGAGCAGATCGCGTCGCTCCGGCGAGCGCTCGTCCAGCCGCTAGCCAGCAGCGTCAAGCGTTTCTCCTCCGCGAGTTCTCAGGGCTCTCCTACGAGGAGCTCGCGGCGGCACTCGGCGTGACCCAGCCCGCGGTCGAGTCGTTG
>DASUWJ010000022.1:0-9449 GCA_036378475.1 Gaiellaceae bacterium | reverse complement strand
ACTCTGGATCGGCGGCTTGCTCGGACTGCTCGTGCTCTGGCGTAGCCTCGCTGTCGAAAGGCGAGTCGCAGGGCTCGCCCTCTGCGTGCCGCGCTTCTCCAACGTCGCCTTTGTGGCTGTCTTCTTGCTGCTCGGTACCGGCACCGGCGCCACGATCATCCATATGCCGATTCTGTCGGCGCTCTGGCAGACCTCGTACGGACAGGTGATCCTGGTCAAGATCGGCGTGCTCGCAACCGCGATGCTCCTCGCCGCCGGGAATCTGCTCGGAAGCAAACCCCGCCTCGTCGCCGCCCGCGAGCAGGCGCAGCTCGGCCCCCCCGCCGCGCGCCTATTGCGACGGCTGATCAGCCTCGAGGCGGTCCTGATCGCCGGCGCCGTGTTCGCCGCCGCTCTCCTTTCCAGCCTCGCCCCTCCGGCCAAGGCGCTGGCCGAGGCGGGGTCCGCGCTGGCGCGGGTCGGACCGGGCCGAGTTGCCGCTTCGGTTCACAAGGCTGGCTACACGCTGCGAATCCTCGTCGACCCAAACCGCGCCGTCGTTCCCAACTCGTTCGCGCTCAAGATCACGAAGAACGGCAGACCGGTCCGGGGTGCCAACGTGACCATGGGCTTCGCGATGCTCGACATGCAGATGGCCAACCAGGAGTACCAGCTCACCGAGACACAGCCCGGGATCTACTCCCATCACGCGAACGCGCTCGTCATGGTCGGCCACTGGGCCCTCTCGTTCAATATCACCCCGAGAGGCGGCCAGCCGTTCACCGCACTGATCGTCGACCACGCGAACGGATGAACACGCCGACACCGCCGACCCGTGGCACCCGCATCCGCCTGGCACTGGCACTGGTCGCGCTCGCCGCCGGTGTGACGGCAGCCACCGTCGCAATCCTGCTGCTTCGGACGGTCCTGGCCTGATTTCCGGCCGGGGCCAGCGATGAAAGCAGCGCTAGCGGTCCTCGTGGTCGCCCTCGCCGCAGCCGTCCTGGCCGAGGGTACGCCTCCGGCGCGCGCCGACGGCGACCCCGCAAGCGACTTCCTCGTCGTCCAGAACGTCTTTATCCCTTCGGATGCCAGGATCCCGACGCCACTGCAGCAGCAGCTCTCGGGGCTCATGCTCGCGGCGAAGCGGTCCGGCTACCCGATCAAAGTGGCCCTGATCGACAGCACCTATGACCTCGGCTCGCTCACCGCCCTTTGGCACAAGCCCCGCGCCTACGCTCGCTTCCTCGGCGAGGAGCTCTCATTCCTGTACAGGGGTCGCCTCCTGATCGTGATGCCGAACGGTTTTGGCTTCAACGACCCCGGCCATCCGGCAGGCAAGGAAGCCGAGATTCTCGCTCGGCTGCGCGTTCTGCCTGGCGGCGCTGGCTTGGCGCGCTCTGCGATCAGCGCCGTCGAGCGTCTGGCTGCCGCGGCGGGTGTCAAAGTCGCGCCCCACCGCATTGCCGCGCCGCCGTCGCAGACCAATCACGCCCGGATCGTGATCATCGCGACCGTCGGTGGGTTGCTCGCGCTCGCTGGTCTCGCGAGCTTCGGGGTTCGGCGCTCGCGCAGGCCGGCGGGACAGCCGAAGGCGCCTCGACGAGGCCGCTGAACCGATGCTGGTCTCGGACCGGATGGCCGGACACGATCGGCGAGCGGGCTGCATGATCCCGAGCGTGAGACCGCGCCGGCAAGCGGCCTGGAGGATGCAAAAGTGAGACCGCGGTCTGCGTTCCGGCTCGCGCTCGTCGGACTCGTCGCTGTGGCAGTGACCACCGGGAGCGCGCGTGCAAACGGCGATCCGGCGAGCGACACGCTGCCGTTCACGACCGTCTTCTTCTCGGTCCAGGCACCGCAGTCCTCGACCGCCGGCCGCCAGCTGCAGGCGCTCGCCGCCGCGGCGCGCAAGCGGAAGTTTCCGATCCGGATTGCGGTGATCTCCCAGCCAGGCGATCTCGGCCTGATCCAGGGCCTGTGGGGAAAGCCGCAGCAGTACGCGGCTTTCCTGGGCGCCGAGCTGTTCCAGTTCGGCAACTACAAAGGGACCCTCGTGGTCTCGATGCCCGCCGGCTTCGGCGTGCACGGACCGGGTGCAACGCCGCAGGGAAAGCGCGCCCTCGCCGCCCTGCCGAAGCCCGGCCCGGTCGCTCTCGAGCGACTCGGCAAGGAAACGGTCGTCGCGGTGCGGCGCCTCGCCGCCGCGAACGGACATCCCCTGCCCGTTCCCTCAGCCGCCGGCTCCGGCTCCGGCACCAGCACCTGGTTCGTGGTCGCCGCGGTCCTGGCCGGCGCGCTCGTCGCGCTCGCCGGGGCCTTCTTCGGCCTGCGGCGCTGGCTGACACGGCCCTAACTTCAAGAAAGTAAGCCGCTGGCATTGGTACGGTCGAGGCCGTGATCTTCAGGCAGTTCGTCGACGAGGACCTCGGCTGTGCCTCCTACCTCGTCGGGGACGAAGAGAGCGGTCAAGCGGTCGTCGTCGATCCGGCCTACGCGATCGAGCAGTACCTCGCCGCAGCCGCCCACGAGAGTGTCCGGATCCTCCGCAGCCTGGAGACACATACGCACGCCGACCACGTCTCCGGGCACGGCCGCCTCGCACTCGAGCACGGCATCCCCGCCGCCGTCCACCCGCTCGCCGGTGCCGAGTATCCCCACGAGCCGCTCGAGGACGGCCAGGAGCTCGAGCTGGGGCAGGTCGCGTTACGGATCCTGCACACGCCGGGACACCGGCCCGAGCATTGCTGCTTCGCCGTCGCCGACAGGGCGCGGGCCGAGGAGCCCTGGCTCGTGCTGAGCGGCGACTCGCTCTTCGTCGGCGATGCCGCCCGCCCGGACCTGGCGGTCGACTCGACCGAGGGCGCCCGCGAGCTCTACCGCAGCCTCGGCCGCCTGCTCGAGCTCGCCGACGGGACCGAGGTCTATCCCGGGCACGTCGCCGGCTCGCTCTGCGGCGCCGCGATGAGCTCCAAAGGTTCGACCACGATCGGCTTCGAGCGCCGGTTCAATCCGATGCTCGCGCACGAGAACGAGGGGGACTTCGTCGAGGCCTCCTCGCACGTGCACGCGCCCCGCCCCCCGAACCTGGAGCGGATCGTCGGCCTCAACCGGGGACCCTTTGTGCAGGCCTCCCCGCCGCTTGCGCGAGCGGAGGCCGCAGGGGGCACGCTGCTCGATGTCCGGCAGGCCGACGAGTTCGCGGCCGGACACGTGCCCGGTGCGCTGAACGTGCCGCTGGCACGCTCCGGCTTCGCCACCAAGTCCGCCTTCGTCCTCTCCCCGAGCGAGCAGATCGTCATCCACGCGCGCTCGCGAGCCGAAGCCGAGGAAGCGGCTCGCCGCCTGCGGGCTGTCGGCTTCCTCGAGCTCGCGGGCTACGTGACGGCGCCGGCCGCCGAGGAGACGCTTGCCCCGGTCGAGGTGGACGAACTGGCGCGGCTCGTCGCCGCAGACGCGGTCGAGGTGATCGACGTCCGCGAGCTGCACGAGCGCGACGACGGCTACATCCCCGGCAGCCGGAACATCCCCTACCGGCTCTTGCGCGCCTACGAGGACGAGCTCGGAGCCGACCGGCCAATCGTGACGATCTGCGAAAGCGGCGCCCGCGCCGCGGTCGCCGCCAGCATCCTGCAGGCGGCCGGGCTCGATGCCAGGCCGGTCCTGCACGGGGGCATCCCGGAGTGGCAGGCCCGGGGCGAGCGGACGGTCGAGTTCCGCCGCTGCGGCGACCGCTAGGTCAGCCGCTCGACCGCGAACCCCTGCTCGCCCATCGCCGCGAGTAGCTGCCGGCAGTGCTCCTCGTCGCGGGTGACGAGAGTGAGCTCGACCTCGGTCTCCGTGACCGGGATGTCCATCCCCTCGCGATGGTGCTCGACGGCGATCACGTTGCCGCGCTCCGCCGCGACGAGCGAGAGCAGCTTGATCAGCTCGCCGGGCCGGTCGGCCAGGTGCGTGCGGACGACGAGGTACCGTCCTCCGACCGTCAGCCCGTGGCGCATCACCGAGATCAGCATGGTCGGGTCGATGTTGCCTCCGGAGAGAACGGCGAGCGCCGGGCTGCTACCTCCGGCGCGACCGGCGAGGAGCGCGGCGACGCCGACCGCGCCGGCGCCTTCCACGACGAGCTTCGCGCGCTCGAGCAGGAGCACGATCGACTCGCTGATCTCCTCGTCCGAGACCGAGACCAGGTCGTCGAGCACCTCGTCCAGGATCGCGGAGGTCAGCTCGCCCGGCTGCTTGACCGCGATTCCGTCGGCGATCGTGTAGCCGTCCCGGCCGGCCTCGACGCCGACGATCCGCACCCCGGGCTTGCTCTCGCGCAGGGCCCGGCCGATGCCCGCCGCGAGACCGCCCCCGCCGACCGGGATCAGGACCGTCTCGACGTCGGGCACCTGCTCGGCCAGCTCGAGCCCGATCGTTCCCTGCCCCGCGATCACGTTCTCGTCCTCGTAGGGGTGGACGAACGTCGCTCCTGTCTCCTCCGCGTAGGCGAACGCCGCCGCCAGAGCCTCCTCGAAGTCCGCGCCGACGAGCTCGGTCTGGGCGGCGTAGTGGCGGCAGGCCTCGACCTTCGCCATTGGCGCATCCTGGGGCACGTAGATCAGCGCCGGGATCCCGGCCTCGCGGGCCGCCCAGGCGACCGCCTGGCCGTGATTGCCGGCGCTGGCCGCGACGACGCCGGCGGCCCGCTCGCTGTCGGAGAGGGTCGCGATCCGGTTGACGGCGCCGCGGACCTTGAACGAACCGGTGCGCTGAAGGTTCTCGGCCTTCAGCTGCACGTCGCGGCCGGTCAGGCGGGAGAAGGTCTCGGAGCCGTAGACCGGGGTGACGCGCGCGACCCCTTCGAGCCGACGACGGGCCTGCTCGATCTCAGCGAGAGTCGGGCCTGTGGTTTCCGTCGCCATCGTCTTTCTCACCGGAGCCGGGTTCTAGGCTGGGATCCGGGGAAATGCGGAAGACCTTCTCCATGATCTCGCGAACGGCGGTCAGGGGGTCGAGCTCGCGCCCTTGCACCGCGGCGAGCACCCGCCTCAGCTCCGGATCGTCTGCGACCGCTTCCTCGAGGTAGCTCTTCGCGCGCGCCGAGGCGACCGCGAACACCTCCCCGGCGAGATGCTCGCGCCTGCGCTCCTCGAGCAGGCCCGCGGTTTCGAGGTGAGCTCGGTGCTCCTCGATCCGCGCCCACAGCTCCTCGATGTTTTCGCCGCGCACCGCCTCCGTCAGCACGATCGGCGGTCGCCATGCTCGCTCCTTGTCGAGCGAGAGGACCGAGCGCACCTCGCTCAGCATCGTCTTGGCGGCCGGGTGGTCGAGCTTGTTGATCGCGATCACGTCCGGAATCTCCATGATCCCGGCCTTCAGGGCCTGGATCGAGTCCCCCGAGCCGGGCATCAGGACGAGCACGACCGTGTCCGCGATCCCGATCACCTCGACCTCGCTCTGTCCGGCTCCGACCGTCTCCAGGAAGACGAGCTCCTTGCCCGCCGCATCGAGCAGGAGCAGGGCCTGCAGCGTCGCCTCGGCGAGGCCGCCCAGATGTCCGCGCGTGCCCATCGAGCGGATGAAGACCTCGGGGTCGAGGAAATGGTCGGCGAGCCTGATCCGGTCACCGAGGAGCGCCCCCTGGGTGAAGGGGCTCGATGGATCGACCGTGATCACGCCCACGCTTCGGCGCGCCGCCCGGACGTGGCGGACGAGCGCCGAGATCAGACTCGACTTGCCGCCCCCGGGAGGCCCCGTCACCCCGACCGCGTAGGCATGCCCCGTCTCGGGATAGACGTCCCGGACGAGCTCGTAGGCGAGCGGGTCGGAGTTCTCGACCAGGGTGATCGCCCTGGCGAGCGCGCGCGTGTCCCCCGCCCGGACGCCGGCGGCAAGCGACTCGCTCGTGAACCCGCGCCGTGCTGACATGCGCGAGATGCTACGTGGCGCGACCGTGGGCCCCGATCGCCCTCTCCGGCTCGAGCGTCCCGGGCCGGGACTCCGCCGCGGCCGGCGGCTCCTCGCGAACGCTGCGCGAGAGCGCAAAGCCGATCAGCGCCGCGGCCGCCGACAGCAACCCCGCGGCCCCCCAGACCCAGCGCGGCCCGACCGCACTCGTGAACCGGCCGGCGCTCACCATCCCGACCGTGAGCACGGCCCCGTTCGTACTCATCAGGACGGTGAAGGCGCGACCGCGGAGGCGGTCCGGGGCCCCGCGCTGGACGAGCAGCGCGTTGCAGACGATCGCCGCCCCGTTCCCCGCACCGGAGACGACGACGCAGGCCGCGGCGACCCAGACATTCGGGGCGGCCGCGGCCGCCCCGACGCCGACCGCCATCAACCCGAGCGAGGCGCCGTAGACGTTCGCGAGGCCGCGCACCTCGATCCAGGAGCCCGCTACGAACGCCCCCAATGCCAGCCCGATCCCGGCCGAGCCCATCATCAGGCCGAGCCCGAAGCTACCGGCCGAGAAGGAGTGGGTGGCGAGGAAGGGCTCCGATACGTTGACGAACGCGTTCGCCAGCATGCCGACGCTCCAGGCCAGGAGCACCGTCAGGAGGGCGCGGGAGCGGCGAACGAGCACGAAGCCGTCCGCGAGGTCGCGCCAGTGCCCCCGCGTCTTCGCCTTTGCCTGCTGGAGGAGGCCCTGCGGAATCCGGGCGAGCACGGCGGCGGAGAAGACGAACGTGCCCGCGTTCACCCAGTACGCCAGGTGCGGCCCCCTGGCCGCGACGAGCGCGCCGCCAACGAGCGATCCGATTGCCCAGGTCGAGTTGTCGATCGTCTGCAGAAGCGAGTTCGCGCGCGGTAGCTCCGCATCGACAACCAGGTTCGGCAAGCCGGCATAGACGGCCGGACGGAAGAAACCCGTCGCGACCCCGACGACCGCAGCCAGGGCGACGATCGTCGTCGCGTTGCCCGCGAACGGCAGGGCGCAGAAGGCCGCGAAGCGGACGAGGTCGGAGCCGATCATCAGGCCGCGGCGGGAGAGCCGGTCGACGAGCGGGGCAGCGAGCAGCCCGACGAGCAGCGTCGGCAGCAGGTCGGCGATCAGGAGCGCGCTCATCCAAAGCGGCGAGTGCGTCCGCCGGAGCACGTCGATCTGCAGGGCAACGAGCGCGAGCCAGGTCCCAAGCCCCGAGCCGAGCGTGGCGATGAAGAGGGAGCGGAAACTCGGCTCCCGGCCGAGAAGCCCGAACTGGCGGCCGAGTCTGATGCGGCTCACGGCCCCTGAAACGGTAACAGGGGCTTGTCGCCTCGAAGGAGGGGTTTTTCGGACTAGGCCGCCGCGACCGGGTCGCGCAGGCGGCCGAGCGCCTCGGCCAGAAACGCGTTCTCCTCCGGCGTGCCGACCGTGACCCGGACCGCGGTCGGGCCGCCGAAGCCGTGTGCCGGCCTGACGATCACCCCTTCGCGAAGCAGCTGCTCGAAGAGCGGGCGCGAGTCCTCGCCCAGGTCCACGTAGACGAAGTTCGCGACGGACCGTCCGGCGGGATCGAGGCCGTGCGCGCGGAGGATCCGCTCGAGCTCGGGCCGGGCGGAGGCGTTCTCGCTCCTGCGACGCTCGAGCTCGGCCGCATCGCCGAGACTCGCGAGGGCGGCTTCCTGAGCCGGGGTCGTGATGTCGAAGGCGCGCCGCACCTTTCCGAGCGCGAGAACGACGGCGGCGGGCGCCAGGGCGTAGCCGACGCGCAGACCCGCGAGCCCGTAGATCTTCGAGAAGGTGCGCAGGACGACGAGGCGAAGGCCGACTTTCAGGTACTCCTCGATCGCGTCCGGGTACTCGGGATCCTCGATGTACTCGAGGTACGCCTGATCGACCACGGTCAGGACGTGCTCGGGCACCCGAGCGAAGTAGTCGTCGAGCTCGGCGCGCGTGTTCATCGTCCCGGTCGGGTTATTCGGGTGGCAGACGTAGACGAGCTTGGTCTTCGGCCCGATCGCCTCGAGCATCGCGGGCAGGTCGTAGCGGTAGTCGCGCAGCGGCACGGTCTTCGCCACGGCGCCGACCTTTTTCGCGTCGATCACGTAGCTCGGAAACGAGGGCCAGCCGCAGACGATCTCGTCTCCGGGCTCGAGCGAGGCCTGCGAGAGCCCGTCGACGAGCCCATCCGAGCCGGCACCGACGGCGACCTCCTCGAAGCGGACGCCGTGGCGCTCGGCGAGCGCGGCACGCAGGCGGTACGCGCCGCCGTCCGGATAGCGGTTCAGCTCCGCCAGGGAGCGCTCGATCGCCTCGAGCGCGGCCGGAAAGGGGCCGAACGGGCCCTCGTTGGAGGCGAGCTTGACGACCCGCTCGAGACCGAGCTCGCGCTGGACCTCCTCGACGGGCTTCCCGGGCTCGTAGGGAACAAGGTCGCGAACGGCAGGCCTGAAGAAGCTCTCGGCAACTGCCGCCGCGCGCGAATCGCTCGCTGCAGGCATGGTCGCAATCTACTTCGGCCCGGCCGCTCGCGGCGCGTATCCCCCAGGGCCCGCGTCGCACCGCCTGGCGGCCGCCACCGACGCGGCGCACCCCGCGGGCGCGGACGTGCCGGGCGTTTCGCCGGCGCTTTGTGCGCGTGGCCGTCCCCGGCGAGCCCTTAGAGTTTACGGCGGATGAAGGTCGGGGTCCCTCGCGAGACAGACGCAGGCGAACGCCGGGTGGCGCTCGTTCCGGAGACGGTCTCTCGCCTGACCGGCGGCGGCTTCGAGGTCCTGGTCGAGCGCGGGGCCGGCGAGGCCGCGTGGTTCCCGGACGGAGCCTACGAGGAGGCAGGCGGGAGCCTCGTCGAGAGCGCCTTTACGGGTGCGGAAGCGCTCGTCAAGGTGCGCAAGCCGAATGACGCCGAGCTCGAGCTCCTGGCGGCCGACCAGCTCCTGATCGCCTTGCTCGAGCCGCTCTCCGACCCCTCGGGCATCGAGCGGCTGGCCGGCCGCGGCGTCGTCGCCTTCGCGATGGAATCGATTCCGCGCATCACGAGGGCCCAGGCGATGGATGCCCTCTCTTCCCAGAGCACCGTCTCGGGCTACAAGGCGGCGCTCCTGGCAGCCGACCGGCTGCCCAAGTTCTTTCCCATGCTGATGACGGCCGCCGGCACGGTCGCGCCGGCCAAGGTGCTCGTCCTCGGCGCCGGGGTCGCCGGGCTGCAGGCGATCGCAACGGCGCGGCGGCTGGGTGCGGTCGTCTCCGGTTTCGACGTTCGGCCGATCGTACGGGAACAGGTCGAGAGCCTCGGTGCGACCTTCCTCGAACTCGGCGTCGTCGGCGAGGAGACCGCCGGTGGCTATGCGCAGGAGCTGAGCGAGGAGGAGCAGCGCCGCCAGCAGGCCGAGCTCGAGTCCCGACTGCCAGAGTTCGACGCGGTGATCACGACGGCGCTCGTCCCGGGAAGGCCCGCACCGCGGCTGATCCCGGCGGCGGCGGTCGCCGCGATGCGCCCCGGCTCCGTGATCGTCGATCTCGCGGCCGAGGCCGGCGGAAACTGCGAGCTGACAGAGCCCGGCCG
>DASUWJ010000021.1:0-9108 GCA_036378475.1 Gaiellaceae bacterium | reverse complement strand
TACATGAGCGCCGAGTCGATCGCCAGCGCGCTCACCGGCCCCGCCGACGAGCCCGAGGAGGTGATCGCCATCGAAGCAGCGGCCTGAGGTCAAGCGAGGATGGCGCGCTCAGCTGACACACCACTTGACGGGACGTGGCCCTGTCTGCTCGGAACGTCGAGCGAAGGCAGAGGCCGCGACGAGCAAGAGTCCGCTCAAAGAGGCCCTACACTGATCACCGTGCGCACAGCGGTTCGATTCGTGCATCGGTGCATCCGGTCCGTGACGATCCTCGCCAAGGACGGCCGCATCCCGCGACCGCTGCGCTGGCTGATCGTGATCGGACTCTTGCCCGTGCCGGGACCGTTTGACGAGGGTGTCGTGCTCGTTGCGGCAGCGCTGCTATTCGTCTTCTACCGCCCGCTGATCCGCGACGGCTGGAGCAGGGCAGCTCTAGCGCACGAGTAGTACCCGATCCGCGTCTGGCCTTCCGGGCTTGTGAAACTGGTGGGCTGAGCTTGCCGCTATTGGATCTGCGGCAGGACCGATCTGGCCCTGAATCCGCTAGCCGGGATCGAGCCGTCCCAAGGCGGCGTCCGCTCGTGTCGTACGGGGCCGGCGGGCGTCCCTCCTGCGTCTGTGTTTCAGGCTGCGCCTACCGGCGTCGTGACAAGTTCCTCCAGCACGCGTGCCGCTAGCCCAGCGGTAACGATTGCCGACACGCCGAGGATCCGTTCATGGGCCTCGGTCAGCGGCAGCGAGTCGATCGCCCGGTCGAGCCGGTCACGATGGCCGGGATCGAGCGCAGCGTGCTCGGCGATCGTGTTGAACGTATCGCGGGCGTAGCCGCTTCGCGCACTGAGCTCGGCGATCAGGCCCGGGTCCGGCGGATACCCCTCGACCACGGCGATGTACCCGAGGACTGCAAGCGGGTGGTGATGAAGCACCCAGTAGTACTGAGATCCCACGAGGCTCGCCACGGCCGGAGAAGGCATTTGGGCCACCAGGGTCGTGCGCTCGACCCCGAGCAGCTCGAGGTCGTTCAGCAACGAGTCGTCGTGGTGTCGCTCCTCGTCGGCATGGCTCTCGAGGTAGCGGGCCAGCTCGCCCGCGACGGGATCCTTCGTGAGCTCGCGCGCCCGACGCGCGGCGAGCTCCGTGAGCGGAACGGTGGCGCGAATGATTCCGTGCTGCGCGATCAGGTAGCGCGGCCACAGCTCGTGCAGGCGCGGATCGGTGACGAGTCGCGCCGATGCCGATGCGAAGGGGCCGATCGCGAGAGCGATCTTGCCCCGCAGGCGCCTGCTCGGCGTCAGCGGCGGTGGCGTCTGTTCCGGCGCCGTCGCGGCGCTGAGCGCGCTCACGCTAGATGAGTGATTCCGAATTGACGGGCACGGAATGGTCCTGCGGTCGAGTGTCGAAGTCGGGCGTTGCCAACGCAACGCCGAGCAAGGAGGCCGCGTGCCACCCGACCTCGACACTCTGCTCATCGCACTTTATGTGCTCGCCGACGATCTCCTGCCGAAGCGATCCGGCCCGGGCCGCAGACCGAGGATCAACGACGCCAGCATCATCGCCCTCGCCGTCGGCCAAGTCTTCCCCGACTGCCCCTCTGAGCGGCGTTTCCTGCGCTTCGCCCGCGGCCGGCTCGTCCACCTGTTTCCCTATATCCCCAAGCAGGCCGGCTACACCAAGCGTATCCGGGCGCTCGCGCCCCAGATCTGTTCGCTCGTCAGCGCGCTCGCCCGCAGCTCGCCGTCGTTCTGCGACCGGCTGCGGCTGCTCGACTCGACCCCGGTTCCCTGCGCGCAGTCGCGCGAGACGGTCAAGCGCTCCGCCCTCGCCGGTCATGCGGCCTACGGCTACTGCGCCGCGCATTCCCGCTACTTCTGGGGTTTGCGCCTCTATCTGGTCTGCTCGCCGGACGGGATGCCGCACGGCTTCTGCCTCGCCCCGGCGAACGAGCCCGAGCGCGAGGTCGCCGCAGCGCTGCTCGAGCGCATGCGCCGCGACGGCTCCCTCCAGGGTGACGAGCTCGTGATCGGCGACAGAGGCTTCGCCGGCGACGAGTTCGAACAGACCGTCGCTTCCCTCGCCGGCGCCTTCCTCCGCCCCGACCGCCGGGACGAACAACCCCGCCACGGCCCCTTCGGCGGACTCCGTCAGTGGATCGAGTCGATCATCGATACCACGAAGGGCCAACTCTCGCTCGAGCGTCACGGCGGCCGCACCCTCGAGGGCGTCTGGGCACGCATCTGCCAACGCATCCTCGCGCTCGCGATCGGCGTCTGGCACAACTGGCAGGCTGGCCAACCCGGCCGCAGCTTCACAGCCTATGACCACTGAAAAGGAATCACTCATCTAGTGGATGATCATGGCGTAGCCGATCGGCTCCACTCCCGCTTCCTGGAGGCTGGCCCCGACGCGCTCGAGCGTCTCGAGCTCCTCCGGTGAAAGCTGGGCGAGCGTGTCCCGAACGCTCTCGGGAATAGTGCTCAGTGCCCGGCGAACGAGGTAGCTCGCGACGTGTTCGGGCAACCCGGCCGTCCAGTCGTCGCTCATGGCTCACCTTTCACTCGACGGGCCGAATATCCAGGGTCGACCGCTTGCTGTCAAGCGCTGGCAGCGGTTCCGCCGCGACCAGCCGCGCGCGCTCGAATGACGGACGATTTCCCTTCCGCGCATAGCGCTCCGCCGCCTCGCTGGCCGCGGCTCGAGCCGCGTCCTGCTGGCCGCCGAGCGCCAGCACCTCGGCCAGGTCCAGCAGGGCCTCGGCCTGAGTGTTGAGGAGATCCGTTTGCTCGGCCAGCTCCACGGCTTTGCGAGCCAGCACCTCCGCTTCTTTTTGGTCGCCGCGGCGCGCGCTGATCTTGGCCCGAGCCGTTCGCCAGAGGATCTGTGAAAAGACATCGTCCGGCGCCGCTGCCCCCTCGCTCGCACGGCTGAACCGCTCGGCCTCGTCGTAGTCGGCCTGGGCGTAGAGCGCGTGCGCGAGCAGGCCCGCGATCGTCGAGAGAAACCCGCGCTCACCCATCCGGTCGAGCGTTTCGTAGCTCGCCCGGAGCGCACTCGCTGCCGCCCCCGGGTCTCCGGCCAGCATCTCGACGAAGAAGCCCTCTTGGGCATTGTTCGCCGCCCACACGTTCAGGCCCAGCTCTTGGACGGCGCGCGTCCCGTCTGCGAGCAGCCGCCGGGCGAGCTCGAACTCGCCCCGCATCGCCTCGAGCACCGCGCGTTCGACGGACGCGAACGCTTGGATCGCGGGGTCTTCCGCCGCCCGGGCCGAGAACGCTTGGCAGCGGGCGATCCCCTCCTCGACTGGCAAGGGACCGAAGATCGTGCTGACCATCAGCCAGCCGATGCTCTCCGCGCGCTCCGCAACGTAGTTGCCGCGCTCGGCATACATGAGCCCTTGGCTCCACGCTCGCTCGCCAGCTGCCATCTCGCCCCGCACCAATCCTTGCACCCGGCCGAGCAGGTTCCAGGCCTGGGCTAAGCTGTAGTCGTCCCCGAGACGCTCGCAGGCGCTCAGGACCTCGCGTGCGTCTCGGAGTGGATCGTGGCTGCTGCCGCCGAGCAGGCGCAGGGTGGACAAACCGAGCAGCGCGCGCGCCGGTCGAGCCGGGCTCAAAGCCAGCGCCTCTTCGAGGGCAGCCGTGCCCTCGGAGACGTGGCCGCGGACCGCCCAGAAGCTCCACAGCGCCGTCGCTAGGCGCAGCAGCACATCGACCTCGCCGGTCTCCCTCGCCCAGGCGAGCGCTGCGTGCAGGTTGCCCCCCTCGGCGTCCAGGCGCTCGAACAGGGCCTGCTGGTCGCCGGTGCGCGAGTTGAGCTCGATCTCTTCCGCGAGCGAGAGGAAGTGGAGCGCATGCCGGCGCCTGAGCTCCTCGCGAATGCCGCTCGGTTCGAGTGCCTCGAGCGCGTACTCGCGCACCGTTTCCAGCAGCCAGAAACGAGGCTCTCCGTCGGAGTCTGGCCGCCGCTGGAGCAGGCTCTGCTCGACCAGGGCGATCAGGCCGTCGAGCACGTCGGCACCGGTCCCGGCGCCCGGATCGACAAGCGCCTGCGCGGAAGCGGCTCGGCAACCGCCGACGAACACGCCCAGCCTCCTGAATAGGGCTCGCTCCTGCTCGGAGAGCAGCGAGTAGCTCCAATCGATCGTCGCCCGCAGTGTGCGCTGCCGGGGATCAAGCTCGGCCGGGCCGCTCGTCAACAGCCTCAGCCGCTGATCGAGGCGGCGCAGGAGCGCGGCCGGCTCGAACACCCGAGCTCGGGGAGCCGCGAGCTCGATCGCGAGCGGAAGACCATCGAGGCGGCGACAGATCTCGCCAATCACGGCTGCGTTCTCTTTCGTGATCGCAAACTCGCGGCTCGCGGCCCGCGCGCGCTCCACGAACAAGTTCACCGACTCGTAGCGCAGGAGCGACTCGGCGTCCGCACCGTTAGCGACTGCGGGGACCGCGAGCGGCGGAACGTCGTGGGTCCGCTCGCCAGAGAGGCGAAGCGGCGTCCTGCTCGTCACGAGCACCGTCAGCCGGGGGGCCGCCGAGAGCAGGGCGGCAATCGACGGAGCGGCCCCGACGACCTGCTCGAAGTTGTCC
The DNA here is from genome assembly GCA_036378475.1 of Gaiellaceae bacterium. Lineage (GTDB taxonomy): Bacteria > Actinomycetota > Thermoleophilia > Gaiellales > Gaiellaceae > 13-2-20CM-68-14. Next base: position 4,528 of record DASUWJ010000021.1, on the reverse strand, counting down.
AGCAGGAGCAACAGCTGCTTGTCGCGTAAGTACCCGGTTAAGGTCTCGGCCAGCGGTTCCCCGGGCTGCTCACGCAGCCCAAGCGTCTGCGCGATCTCCGGCAGCACGAGTCCGGCGGCGCCGACCGGCGCCAGCGAGACGAAGAAGACCCCGTTCGCAAACTCGTCGATCAGGTCGGCGGCTACCTGGAGGGCGAGCCGAGTCTTGCCGGTTCCGCCGGCGCCCGTGAGCGTCAGGAGGCGGACGTCTGGGCGCCCCAGCAGCTCTTGTACGGCACGAAGCTCGCGCTCGCGCCCGATCAGCGGCGTCGGCTGGACGGGGAGGTTCGTCGGCCGGTTCTCGAGCGTGTTTAGCGGCGGGAAGTCGACCGGCAACCCCTCGATCAGTACCTGGTAGAGGCGCTGCTTCTCGCGCAGGTCTTTCAGCCGATGCTCGCCCAGGTCCCGAAGCTCGAACCGCCCGGCGAGCAACGCGCGTGTCGAGTGAGATATGAGCACTTGGCCGCCGTGGCCGGCGGCCATCACCCGCGCGGCTGCATGGACAGCCAGACCGACATAACCGCCCTCGAGCAGCCGTGGCTCCCCCGTGTGCAAGCCCATGCGAACGCGGATTTCACCGCCCGGCGGCCAGGGGTGCCACGCGAGTGCCAGCTGGGCGTCCACGGCAGCCGCAACGGCATCCTGCGCCGAGGAGAAGGCGACGAAGAAAGCGTCGCCTTCGGTATCGACCTCGTAGCCGCCGTGAAGCTCGAATGCGCGGCGCAGCAGGCGACGGTGTTCGGCGCGCAAGGCCGGATACGCGTCGCCGACACGCTCGAGCACCCTGGTCGAGCCCTCGATGTCGCTAAAGAGGAGAGTGACGGTACCGCTCGGAGCCTTGGCCATCGAAGCCCCACTATTGCGTTCCCGGACGTCTCGCGGAAGCCGCGGACAGCTCCGTAGGCCGTCGGAACGCTAGAGCGGCCGCGCGCCACGTCGCTTCCGTCGGATTGAACTTTCGTCCTGCTCTCTCTCGCACTCAGGCGCCGCACGTTCTTTTTGAATGGAGCGACGGGCGGGGCTCCTCGATCGCGGCGAACGGGCGCAGCGCATGCAGACCGGGCCGGCGCTTACACCGGATTTACGGTTGCCGAACCACCGTCTGACACCAGTCTGCGATCGTCCGTGCATGGCGGCGTTCCGTGGAGCCCCTGCCCCAGCTGGGCCGGTTGCTTCTCGACCCCTGTTGCGGCTGCCCTGGCGCCTGCTCGTGGGAGCGCGCATTCATGGCACGCTCTGCTATCTCGGACTGTTGGCCGTTGCGACGGGGTTCCTCGCAGCCGCGAGTAGCTCGCGGCGCCAGGCCCTCCTCGAGGGGAGCAGCACGAACCTCGAGCAGCTCGCACACGCCCCGGTGCGGGTGCTGATCGCCAGCGCTTTTTGGATCGAGCCGGCGTCGTTTCCGCTTTGGGCAGCCGTCCTCCTCGTCGTCCTCGGCAGCCTCGAGCGGCGGATCGGCACGAAGCGTCTTCTGACCGTCTTCTCGGCCGGCCATGTGGGAGCGACCCTGCTGAGCGCGATGGGGATCTGGGCCGGGATCGAGCTCGGGACGCTCCAGGACTCGGTCGCGCGCTCGCGCGATGTCGGAGTCAGCTACGGGCTTGCCTCGACCGCCGCCTTCCTTGCCGGAACGCTACCCTTGCGGCTGCGCCTCGTCTGCGCCGGCGGACTCGTCACGTTTGTCGGCTCGGCGGCGATCCAGAGCCGCACCTTCACCGACTTCGGCCATGGCTTCGCGCTTGCGATCGGCTTCGCACTCCTGCTCGGCGGCTTCGCCCGCGGCGCGCTCGGCGGCTTCGCCCGCGGCGCGCTCGTCGGCAGCGCCGGGCAGGCGGCGAACGACGTGCGGCGCGGGCACCGAGGAGCCGTGCTCCTGGCTGCCGCCGTCATCGTTGCCGCACCGCTCGCGCTCGTTGAGCGGGCGCCGGGCGGGCTGGGAGGCCGGGCGACTCCTTCCGCGCTCCCGCGCCGTATTCCCTCGGCTGCGGTTCCGGTACGCGAGCTCCACTCCTCCTCTGCCAGGCCGACGGCCGTCGCAGCCTCGTCCTAGTGCAAGCTCATCCTCGCGCTTGCTTTCCACGCTCGAAGTGCGGGCGAACTCACTCCACGAAGCCGCCTCACGGGAAGCTCCGGAGGGGAGAGGGACAGAGCCCGCCCGCCACCGCATCATCTACCTGGTTCGCTTCAGGCGCGCGGAGAAACTCGCTGCTTGCGGCATACGCCGCCTTCGCCGCGCCTGGTGCCGCTTGAGGTCACCGTTGCTCGCCGATCCAGGCGAGGATCGCGCGGGAGTGGGTGAGCACCGATCCGTCGGGTAGCTTGAGCGCGCCGGCGGCTTCGTCGAGCCGGTCGCCGCACGCAGCTCTTCTCGTGAGCCCCTGCGCAGAAACGGAATCGGACTCCCGTGCCCCGCGATCACCTTGTCGTAGTCGAGCTCGGCCGCGCGGAGTGCCTCTTGCACGCGGCGGCAGGGATGGAAGCTCGGGCCTTGGTTATCGCCGTGGCAAACGAACAGCGTCGGAATCTGCTTCGCCACTAAGCCCTGCTTTCCGAGTTCGTCGCGGTGAGCTCGCGGGGGGTCAACGGCGGCCGAGGGCTCAGGGGCTCTCGACGAGCATCAGGGTGTTCCCGTCGCCGTCTCGGAAGAAGAACATCACCGGAACGCCGCCATCACCGCCCATCAGCTCCTCGTCGACGTCGACACCTTTGGCCTTGAGCTCTTCGTGTGCACTCCGCGCGTCGCCGGTCGAGAGCGCGATTCCGGTATTGCGGCTGGTCTCGTAGTTCTCCTGGGCGGGGACGAGCGCCAGCGCGGTGCCATCTGCCGCGGGGGCGACCTCGACCCAGCGCTGGCCCTCGCCATAGGGCGTATCGGAAACCACCTCGAAGCCGAGCGTGTCCTTGTAGAACGCGATCGCCGCGTCCTGGTCGCTGACAGGAACCATCACCCGGCCTACCTTCGTAATCCGCGCCTTGCCGTCACTCCTTTCGAGGTTTTCAGCAGACTGATGGGAAATCACCGGGAGGTCAAGCGGCGGCCTGCTGAAGCGTGACGACGTGTCCGAGACGTTCGAGTTGTGCGACCAGGCGTCGGGTTTGTTTGTCTGGGTCGAGGCGGGCGTAGTAGTCGCCGCCGGCTTCCCGGTAGACCTCGCCGGTTGTGAGCATGTGCCAGCAGGCGACGATGATCGAGTGTCTAACGGCCCCGATCGCCTTGCGGTGTCCGCGGCGGGGCTTGAGGCGTCGGTACTGAGCTGAGAGGTAGGTATCGCGGCTACGGGTGTTGGCTTGGGCGGCTTCGGTGAGCGCGATCCCGAGCCAGCGGGATCCTTTGCGAGTGCGACCGGAGCGGCGTTTGCCGGCGGACTCGTCGTTGCCGGGGCAGAGGCCGGCCCAGCTGGCGAGGTGGCCGGCGGTCGGGAAGCGGCTCATGTCGGTGCCGATCTCTGCGATCACCACCTCGGCGGTGCGCCGTTGCAGGCCGGGGATCGTGCAGAGCAACTCAACCGCCGCTGCGAAAGGGCGGATCTGCTCCTCGATTGCTTCCGAGAGCAGATCGATCTGTTCGTCGAGGAAGTCGATGTGGGCGAGGATCGCGCCGACGACGATCCCGTGCTCGACGTCGAAGCGGCCCTCCAACGCTTCTCTGAGCGCCGGCAGCTTCTTGCGCAGCTTGCCCTTGGCCAGCTCGGCGAGCACGGCGGGGTCGGTCGTGCCGGAAACGAGCGCCTCCAACATCGCCCGCCCAGAGACGCCGAGGATATCGCTGGCGACGCAGTCGAGCTTGATCCCGGTGTCTTCGAGGATTTTGTGCAGCCGATTGGCCTCCCGCTGGCGCTCGCCGATCTGCGCCTTGCGGTAACGGGTCAGGTTACGCAGCGTCCGGATCGGCTTCGGCGGCACGAAACTGCGCTCGAGCAGGCCGGCCTCCAACAACTGACACAGCCAGGCCGCGTCGGAGACGTCGGTCTTGCGGCCCGGCACCTGCTTGACGTGCCGCGCGTTGACGAGCAGACAGTCGAACTCGTCCTCGAGAATCGCCCACGGCGGCTTCCAGTAGACACCCGAGGCTTCCATCGCCACCTGCGTCGCGCCGTGGGCCTTCAACCAGTCACGCAGCGCGAGCAGCCCCTGCACCGTCGTCTTGAACTCCGCCACATGCTGCTCACGCCTGCCGCGCCCAGCCGGCACGCGCACGCACGCGGTCACCTGCTCCTTATGCACATCTAGCGCCGACGGACGCTCGACCACCGTTTCCATCGCCTGCTCCCTTCACGTCGACGACGACACGGACATCGCCTGGAGAGCCTCGGAAACTGACGAGTCTGATGGGCGTGCTCGAAGCAACAGTCCGGAGTGCCGGCAAGGCTCCCACGCCAAACTAAACACGGGCTCGCAGGCACCAAGCGAAACCGGCGTCAGCAGGCGATCCGCCAATGATCACCGATTTCACCCGCCCACGAGTGGCCGGACACGGCCATGGCAAACTA